>NZ_JBEPPO010000009.1:0-206412 GCF_040547365.1 Pseudarthrobacter sp. PvP090 | reverse complement strand
CCCGCGGGCGGGCCGCCCCCCCCCCCCCCCCCCCCAAAACCCCCCCCCCCCCCCCCACCCCCCCCCCCCCCCCCGGCGGCCCCCCCCCCCCCCCCCCCCCCCCCCCCCCCACCTTTCCCGCGAGGTCGGCGTCCGGACCCGCCGGAGACGCTAGGCCAGGACCTGCCGTTTGGAGGAAATGACCCCGGTGTCGAAACCGGCCAGGTGCAGGCCGCCGTGGAACCGGGCATGCTCAATCTTCACGCAGCGGTCCATCACGACGTCGAGCCCGGCAGCTTCCGCTTCCTTCGCCACGTCCTCGTGCCAGGAGCCGAGCTGCAGCCAGAGTGTCTTGGCGCCGGCGGCGATGGCCTCGTCCAGGACCCCCGGCAGGTCATCGTGCTTGCGGAACACGTCCACGATGTCCGGGCTCTCCGGCAGGTCCGCGAGCGTGGCGTACGTCGGCTCGCCCAGGATCTGCTTGACCACGGGGTTCACGAAGTACACCTTGTAGCGCGTGGAGGACTGCAGGTAGGTCGCCACAAAGTAGCTCGCCCGGGACGGCTTGTCCGAGGCACCCACAATCGCGATCGATTTCGCCTGCCGCAGCAGGTTCAGCCGCTCCGGCGCGGACGGTCCGGCCCAGGTCCGTGATTCTTCGCTGCTCATGACAGTGCTCCGATCGTGCAGGTGTCGGCCGACAGTGCATCCGAGGCCGCTACCTCAGACGCCGCGTCCAGGGCCTGGTCCAGGTCCCAGAGGATGTCCTCAATGTCTTCCAGCCCGATGGAGATCCGGACCAGGTCCTCGGGGACGCCGGCGGATTCGAGCTGTTCCGGGCTGAGCTGCTGGTGCGTCGTGGAGCCCGGGTGGATCACGAGGGTCCGTGAGTCGCCGACGTTGGCCAGGTGCGAGGCCAGCTGCAGGGACTCGATGAACTTCTGGCCAGCGGCCCGGCCGCCCTTCACGCCGAAGGAGAAGACCGAGCCCGGTCCCAGCGGCAGGTACTTCTTCGCCCGCTCGAAGTGCGGGTGCGAGGGCAGGCCGGAGAAGTTCACGTAGGCCACACGCTCGTCCGCTTCGAGCCACTCCGCAACGGCCTGGGCGTTCTTGAGGTGCTCGTCCAGGCGCTGCGGGAGGGTCTCCACCCCCTGCAGGAGCTGGAAGGCCGACTGCGGCGACAGTGCGGGTCCGATGTCGCGCAGCTGCTCGCAGCGGAGCTTGGTCAGGAAGCCGTACTCGCCGAAGTTCCCCCACCAGGAGACGTTGCCGTAGGACGCCACCGGCTCGGTCATGGTGGGGAACTTCCCGTTGCCCCAGTTGAAGCGGCCGCTCTCGACAATGACGCCGCCGAGGGTGGTGCCGTGCCCGCCGAGGAACTTGGTGGCGGAGTGGATCACGATGTCCGCCCCGTGTTCGATCGGCCGCACGAGGTACGGGGTGCTCAAGGTGGCGTCGACGACGAGCGGGATGCCGGCGTCGCGCGCGACCTTCGCCAGCCCCTCCAGGTCCTGGACTTCCGACGACGGGTTGGCCACCACCTCGACGAAGATCGCCTTGGTGTTCTCGCGGACCGCGGCGGCATAGTCCGCCGGGTCGGTGCCGGGGACGAATGTGGTGTCCACCCCGAAGCGGCGCAGCGTGACGTCCAACTGGGTCACGGTGCCGCCGTAGAGCTGTGAAGCTGCGACGATGTGGTCGCCGGACTGGGTGAGCGCGGCGAAGGTGATGAACTCCGCGGCCATGCCGGAGGACGTGGCCACCGCGCCGATGCCGCCCTCGAGGGAGGCTATGCGCTCCTCGAACGCGGCGACCGTGGGGTTGCCGATCCGGGAGTAGATGTTGCCGTACTTCTGCAGCGCGAAGAGGTTGGCGGCGTCCTGGGTGTCCTTGAACACGAAGGACGTCGTCTGGTAGATCGGCACTGCCCGGGCGCCGTGCTCGGCGTCGGGCGTTCCGCCGGCGTGCAGGGCGCGGGTGCGGAACCCGAACTTGCGGTCGGCCATTACGCACTCACCAGCCCACTGGTAGTGCCGGCCGGGGTGCCGGACAGGTCCAGTTCGGCGCCGTTTTTCCGGGCGAGGTCGGCCTCGAGTTCGCGGACGATCGGCAGGATGTCCTGGCCGAACGCCGCGACCTCCTCCTGGAAGTGCAGGTAGCCGGTGAGGAACAGGTTCACGCCGATCTTCTTGTATTCCACGATCCGCTCGGCGATCTGCTCCGGGGTGCCGATCAGCTGTGTCTTGAAACCGTCGTTGTACTGCACCAGGTCCTCGAAGCTGGAGTCGGCCCACATGCCCTTGCCGTCCTTCGTGGACGCCCCGGCTTCCTGGACCGCGGCGCGGAAACCCTCGACGGCGGGCTTGTGCGCCTTCGCGACGATCTCGCGGAGCGTGTCCCGGGCTTCCTTCTCGGAATCGCGGGAGATCACGAAGCCGTTCAGGCCAAACCTCGGGGCCGGGAGGGCGCCCCCGGACCCGCGGCGGGAGGAACCGGAAGCGGCCACGACGCCGGCGATGTTCTCCTTGAAACCCTCCAGGTCCTTGCCGTTGGAGAAGTACCAGTCCGCCACCCGGCCTGCCGTGGCCTGCGCGGCGGTGGAGTTGCCGCCGAAGAAGATCTCCGGGTGCGCCCGGCCCGGCACGTCCACCGGAGCCGGCTGCAGGGTGAAGTCGGTGATGTTGTAGTACTTGCCGGACTGGCTGTAGTCCTGCTCGGTCCACAGCCCGCGGAGGACCTTGATGAACTCCTCGGTGCGGACGTAGCGCTCGTCGTGCTCGAGCCATTCGAGGCCGAAGTTCTCGAACTCCGCCTTGAGCCAGCCGGAGACGATGTTCACGGCGGCGCGGCCGTTGGAGATGTGGTCCGCGGTGATGATGAACTTCGCCAGCACGCCGGGGTGCCACATGCCCGGGTGGACGGCGGAGATCACCTTGAGCCGCTCGGTGGCGGCCAGCAGCGCGAGGCTGAACGAGGTGGCCTCGTGCTGCTTGTCGGCGCCGTAGGAGGCGGCGTAGCGGGTCTGGGTCAGGGCGTATTCGAAGCCGGAGTTCTCTGCGATCCGGGCCAGCTTCTTGTTGTACTCGAAGTCCCAGCCGGTGCGCTGTTCGATGGTGGAGACCACGAGGCCGCCGGAGACATTCGGAACCCAGTAGGCGAACTTGAGCGGATCGGAAAGACGGGCGACGTTGCTGATGTCAGTCATGGGTGTTCCTTACTTCTGGGGTGTTTCGGGGTGGTCATTGCGTTCACGCAGGACGGTCAGGATGCCGGCGATCGACGGTTCGTTCTGCAGTGAGGTCGTGTCGCCCAGCGTGGTTCCTTCGAACAGCTGGGTCAGCAGCCGGCGCATGATCTTGCCGCTGCGGGTCTTCGGGACATCCGGAACGACGACGACGTCGCGCGGTTTAGCGATCGGCCCGATTTCCTTCGCGACGTGCGCCTTCAATTCGGACGCGATGTCCTCGGTAGCCGCCGAATCCTTCAGGACCACGAACGCGACGACGGCGTGCCCGGTCTTCGGGTCCGCGACGGGGCAGACGCCGGCCTCCACGACGTCCGGGTGGGAGACGAGGGCCGATTCGATCTCGATCGTGGAGAGCAGGTGTCCGGAGACGTTGAGGGTGTCATCCACCCGCCCGAGGATCCAGATGTCGCCGTCGTCGTCGTACTTGGCGCCGTCACCGGCGAGGAACCAGCCCTGGTCGGCGTACTGGCGCCAGTACGAGTCGAAGTAGCGCCGAGGGTTCCCCCAGACGGTGCGGGCGATGGCGGGGCCCGGGGCGTCCACCACGATGAACCCCTGGACGCCCGGCGGAACCGTGTTGCCGGCGTCGTCCACGATCCGGGTACTGACCCCGGGCAGCGGCCGGGCGGCGCATCCGGGCTTGAAATCCGTGTCGGTCGGCGCGGGGGAGAGGATGGTGGCGCCGGTTTCGGACTGCCACCAGGTGTCCACCACCGGGGCGGTGCCGGACCCGACGTTCTTCCGGAACCAGCGCCACGCCTCGGGGTTGACGGCTTCGCCGACCGTGCCGAGCAGGCGGATGGAGGAGAGGTCGTAGCTGGCCGGAACGCCGTCCGGGAACCAGCCCATCAGCGAGCGGATCAGGGTGGGAGCGGTGTAGTACTGCGTGACGCCGTAGCGTTCGATGATTTCGAAGTGCCGGCCCGGATGCGGGGTGTTGGGGGTGCCTTCAAAGATCACCTGGGTGGCGCCGTTGGAGAGCGGGCCGTACAGCTCGTAGGTGTGGGCCGTGACCCAGGCGAGGTCGGCCGTGCACCAGTGGACATCGCCGTCGCGGAGGGCCGGGTCCGGGTTGCTGAAGAGGTGTTCGAAGCTCCAGGACGCCTGCGTGAGGTAGCCGCCGGAGGTGTGGACCAGGCCCTTGGGCTTGCCGGTGGTGCCGGAGGTGTACATGATGAACAGCGGCGTTTCGGCGTCGAACGCCTCCGGTGCGTGGTCCGCGGAGGCCTGCCCGACGGCGTCGTGCCACCACACGTCGCGGCCCGCGGTCATGGGGACGGTGTCCAGGAGTTCGGGTGCGGTGGTGCGGTTGACGACCAGGACGTGCTCGATGGCGTTGTCCCCGGCGACGGCCGCGTCCGCGTTGTCCTTGACCGGCACGGCGGCGCCGCGGCGGAACTGCCCGTCGGTGGTGACCAGCAGCTTGGCACCCGTGTCCTCCACCCGGAACCTGAGCGCTTCGGCGGAGAAACCGCCGAAAACGAGCGAGTGGATGGCGCCGATGCGGGCCACGGCCAGGGTGATGATCACGGTTTCGGGGATGACCGGGAGGTAGATGACCACCCGGTCGCCCTTGGTGATGCCCAGGTCCAGGAGGGCGTTGGCGGCCTTGGACACCTCGCGCTGGAGGCCGGCGTACGTGATGGTGCGGCGGTCGCCGGGCTCGCCCTCGAAGTGCAGGGCCACCTTGTCTCCGCGCCCCGCCGCTACATGGCGGTCGACGCAGTTGTACGCGACGTTGAGCCTGCCGCCTTCGAACCAGGTGATGTCCGGACCGGTGCCGGCGTCGACGTCGGCCCGGACCCGGCGGTGGGTGGTGTGCCATGGCTTGTCCTGACCGGGAACGTCCTCCCAGTCGAGCCGGCGGGCAGCGTCCTCCCAGAAGGAGAGGCGCTCTTCCTCCGTGGCGGGGTGGCTGGCCGGGGCCGTTTCGGTGGTTAGGCCCATCGTTTGACCGCCCATTTCTCTGCAAGGCCCAGCAGGGCGTCGGTGATTTTTCCAATGACGGCGAGGAGCACGATTGCCAGCAGGAGCCGGTCCGTGCGGCCGTTGTTCTGCGAATCAGTGAGCAGGAAGCCGAGCCCCATCGAGGAGGCGATCAGTTCGGCGGCCACGAGGAACAGCCAGGCCTGGGCCAGCGCCAGGCGGAGGCCGGAGAAAACGGCCGGCACCACGGCGGGAAGCTGCACCGTCGTCAGCAGCTTGAGGCCTTTGAGCCCGAACGCGCGTGCCGCTTCCACCAGGTTCCGGTCCACGTGGCGCAGTGCCAGGGAGACGGTGGTGAACACCGGGAAGAAGGCGCCGATCAGGATCAGCGTGATCTTGGAGTCCTCGCCGATCCTCATCCACAAGATCAGCAGCGGTACCCACGCGAGCGACGGGACGGCGCGGAGGGCGCCGATGGTCGGCGCGAGCAGGGCGTCCGCGAACCGGGACAGGCCCACCAATGACCCGAACACCAGTCCCAGAGCCGCGCCGGCGGCGAAGCCAATCAGCACACGCTGGGTGGAGATCGCGATGTGCTGGCCGAGCTGCCCGCGCTGCAGGAGGTCGAGTCCGGCCTCCAGCACCATGGCCGGCGGCGGGAGCTGGACAACACTGAACACCCCGGCAGCCGTGGACAGCTGCCAGGCGGCCAGTACCGCAGCGGGAATGATCAATCCAAGGAGCAGACGCGCCCAGCCGTTGGCCAGGATCCCGGCGGGGGACCATCCGTTCGCCGGGGAGCCGCCCGCACCCGTGAGGGTGGGGCCCGGCCGGGCGGCGTCTGCTGGAGTTGCGGGGACGGCTGCAGCACGCCCGTCCGCAACATTGGTGCCGGTGACGGCGGGATTCCTGAGCTGTGTCATCAGGAGTCCTTGATGGCGGACACGTCCGCCTTCTTCACCAGCGAGTCATCAAGAAGGGAGGCGACGGCGTCGTCGATCTGCTGCTGGCTGGCGACGTCGCCGGTCTCCACGAAGGTGGGGCCGATCTTCGCCAGGACCTGGCGCTGGGCCTCGCCCGGTGCCGGATCCACGTCCAGGTTGCTGCGCTCCAGCACCACGGTCTTCGCGACGGCGAGGTCCAGGCCGGCAACCTCGGCGAGGATCTGGGCCGTCTCGTCCGGGTTCGCTGCAGCCCAGGCGCGTGCCTTCTCGTAGGCGTTGACGACGGCCTGCGCCTGCTGGGGCCTGGTCTTCAGGAAGGATTCCGTGGCGTTGAGGAAGCCGTAGGTGTTGAACGAGAGGTTCCGGTAGAAGAGCGTGGCGCCCTTCTGCTCCGCGCCGGCCATGATCGGGTCCAGCCCGGACCAGGCATCCACCGAGCCGTTTTCCAGGGCGGCACGGCCGTCCGCGTGCTGCAGGTTCTGCACCGTGACGTCCTTGGCGGAGATCCCGGCCTCGGAGAGCGACTGCAGCAGGAAGAAGTAGGGGTCGGTGCCCTTCGTCGCGGCCACGGACTTGCCCTTGAGGTCAGCCACGGTGGTGATGCCCGAGGACTCCTTCGCCACCAGGGCGGCCCATTCCGGCTGGGAGTAGATGTCGATCGTCTTGATCGGGGAGCCGTTGGCGCGGGCCAGCAGCGCGGCGGATCCGGCGGTGGAACCGACGTCGATCGCGCCGGAGCGGAGCGCCTCGTTGGCCTTGTTGGACCCGGCGGACTGGACCCAGTTGACGGTGACGCCCTGGTCCTTGAGGGAGGCCTCAAGCCACCCCTTCTTTTTGATGACCAGGCTCAGCGGGTTGTAGGTGGCGAAGTCGATGTTGAGCGTGCCGCTCTCGACGGCGGCGTTCGCCGCGGGGGACCCGCCGGATCCTTCTCCCGCGACGCAGCCCGTGAGGACGAGGGCCGCGGAAGCGGCGACGGCGCCGATGACGGACCGGCGGGTGGTGGCTTTGCGGGCGAATGACATGGGGCTCCTCTGAGGGATGACGGGAAATGAGGCGGAAGGCGAACGGGCATGACGAGGGGTGGAGCGGGCGCGCGCAGCCGCGGCTGCGGCGTGCGCGGCGGGGAAACCCGGGGGACCCGGGCGGCGCGTCGGCTAGTGGCCGTCGACGCCGAGCGTCTCCAGGAGCGAGGCCCGCAGCCGGGCGAGGTCCACGGAACCGCGGTCCCGGGGCCGCTCGCCGGGCACCGCCACGGTCCGGACGATAGTCGCGCCGGGCGCCGCGGGTTCTTCACCGGCCGTGGATTCCTTGCCCAGGACGATGATGCGGTCGGCAAGCTGGAGGGCCTCGTCGACGTCGTGGGTCACCAGCAGCACCGTGGTGGGCTCGGCGCGGTGGATGTCCAGCAGCAGGTCCTGCATCTTGATCCGGGTGAGCGCGTCGAGCGCGCCGAACGGTTCATCGAGGAGCAGGACGCCGGGGTTGCGGGCGAGGGCCCGGGCCAGTGAGGCTCGCTGGGCCATGCCGCCGGAAATTTCGCGGGGGCGGTGCTTGGCGAAGTCCGTGAGCCCCACGAGGTCCAGCAGCCGGGCCACCTTCGCCTTGCCGTCCCGGGCGCTGATGCCGGTGGGCAGGCCGATCGCGATATTGGCCTGCAGGGTGTGCCACGGCAGGAGTCGCGGTTCCTGGAAGGCGAAGGCGCAGCGGGAGTCAATGCCCTGGACGGGTGTGCCGTCGATATTGACGCTGCCGGCGGTGGGGGAGTCGAGTCCGGCGGTGGCCCGGAGCAGCGTGGATTTGCCGCAGCCGGAGGTGCCGAGGATAGCCAGGACCTCGCCGGCGCGGATCTCGAAGTCAACGTCGCGCAGGACGGTGTGGGCCTCTGCACCGGTGCCGAAGGTCCGGCGCAGCGAACGGAAGGCAACCGGCAGGGCCGGGGTCCGGGTGGCGGCTCCGGCACGGGCGTCCAGGGACGTCTCAGGCGCGGAGGAGGACAGGACAGCAGTCATAGGGGCACTCCATCGGTCCTGGCAGTAGCACCCTACGGAATGAGCCTTTGCACCGGGTGGTCAATCCGGCAGTTCCCTTGGCTCCATACCTTGCTATCGCCGGCGTCCAGGGACGGACAACGGCGACCAGGGTTGCTGCGGCTTCATCGATCCAGGTCTCTCGGCCGCTCGGGATGGTCGCTTCTAACTAAAACGGAATCGGCGCTTTTTCCCAAATGGGTGGGTTTGTCCTGCGTAATATTCGAATCTGCCCTGCCTGCGGGCCGGACGCCGGTCAATTGTTCGACAGCACGCAATGACCGGCCGCTGCCCGGTCCGTTTGGGGCGGCTGGCGGCCGGGGTGCGGGGTCCTTGCCGCCCCGCCGGCGCCGTGGCGGTTAGGCTGTGCTCATGGCCCACGTCAACGATCCGGCAGTCCTCGAAAAGCTCATGCGCACCAAGGGGCGGTGGGCCATTGTCGGCCTGTCCACGAACCAGTGGCGTGCCGCCTATGACACGTCCCTGTTCATCCGGGACCGGCTCGGGATGGAGATCATCCCGGTGAATCTGCCGGCCGATCCCGTGCACGGGGAAACGGGCTACGCCGCCCTCGCCGACATCCCCGCAGAGAAGCAGCCGATCGACGTCGTCGACTGCTTTGTGAATTCCCAGAAGGTGGGGGCCGTGGTGGACCAGGCGATCGCCGCCGGCGCCAAGGCGGTCTGGCTGCAGCTCGGTGTCATCGACGAGGCGGCCGCCGCGCGGGCGAAAGCCGCCGGGCTCGACGTCATCATGAACGCCTGCCCCGCGCAGGACGCCAGGCGCTTCGGCCTCTGACCGGACTTCCGCCGGAGCCGGCGGGGCCGGCGGTCCCATCCGCACAGCGCGCCTGCGCAATGTCCGGGCCTGCCAGTAGGCTCGGAGCATGGACGCAGCTGCACTCCGGGGAATCTGCCTGGGCTTTCCCGGCGCCTTCGAGGACTTCCCGTTCGGTCCGGAGACGTCTGTCTTCAAGGTGCGGGCCGCGGTGTCCGGCGGTGCCCGCCACGAAGCCAAGATGTTCGCCCTCTCCGCCCTGGCGGCCGCCGACTTCTCCGTCAGCCTGAAGTGCGAGCCCGCCCTGGCCGAACAGCTGCGCGCCGCGCACCCGGAGATCACCGGAGCGTGGCACATGAACAAGAAGCACTGGAACGGGGTGCGCCTGGACGGGTCCCTGCCCGACGCGATGGTCCGCGACATGGTGGAGGATTCCTACGACCTCGTCGTGGCATCGCTGAGCCGCCGGCAGCAGGAGCAGCTGGGCTGGGCGCGGATGGCCGACGGCGGACGGGGGTGAACGCGCGGATCGCCCGGGGCGAACTGAACTATCCCGGCATCGGATTCACCAGCGAGGGCCGGTCGCCGGAGGGCTTCGACCGGTCCCAGGCCCGTGCCCGCCTGGGGGAGGGCTTCGAGACTTACCGTCGTGTTGCCGACGGCATTCTCCACTGGCAGATCCAGCGCCGGTCCGGCCTGCGGGTCCGGACCGAAACGGAGACGGTGGAGTACGGCTCACGGATTGTCAGCGGGTTCGGCGTCGGACCCTTCAGGGTCAAAGCGCCGTGCGAGGTCGTGTGGGTGCGGCACCCGGTCCCCGGAAACACGGCGCAGTCGGCAGGGTTCGGCTACGGCACGCTCCCCGGCCATCCGGAGCGCGGCGAGGAGTCGTTTGAGGTCTCCATCGACTCCGCCGGCGCCGTGACCTTCACCATCACCGCCTTCAGCAGGCACTCCAACTGGTTCTACGCCGCGGGCGGGGCAGCGGCCAGGGCCGCGCAAAGACACATCATTTCCCGATACATTGACAGTGCACGTCAACTGGCCGCAGGTGAGAGCTGATCAGGAGCAGGCAATGCTGAACCAAACCACCCTTGATGAACTATGGAATTTTGAGGATCCGCAGGCCTCCGAAGCCAGCTTCCGGGCGGCAGTGGCCGATCCGGCCTACGACGCTGACGAACGCGCCGAGCTGACCACCCAGCTGGGCCGCGCCATCGGCCTGCAGGGCAGGTTCGAGGAAGCCGATGCGCTGCTGGACGCGATCGACGGCGACGAGCCCACAGTGGCCGTCCGCGTCCTGCTGGAACGCGGCCGGGTGCTGAACTCCAGCGGCCACCCGGAGATGGCCGTGCCGCTCTTTGAACAGGCCGCCGAACTCGCGGACCACCTGGGCGAGGAATTCCTGGCCGTGGACGCGCTGCATATGCTCGCCATCGCGGATCCGGCCCACGCCGGGACCTGGACCCGCAGCGCCCTGGAATACGCGTCCACCGTGCACGACGAGAGGACCAAACAGTGGCTCGTGGCCCTGCACAACAACCTGGGCTGGACACTGCACGACGCCGGGCGCTGCACCGAGGCGATGGTGGAGTTCCAGCTCGCCGGGCAGTGGGCGGAACGCGTCGGCACCCCGCGGCAGCAGGAACTGGCCCGCGAAGCGATCGAGTCCTGCTGAACCCGCCCCTCAACTGCAACGCGGGGTCACCTACGGCCCATCTCCGCCCACGCGACCGGCCGGATGTGACCCCGCGTTGTCCTATTGCAAGAATGGAACACCGTCCCGCCCGATCGAAAGGCAGTTCCCGTGATTTTCATTGTCGTTAAGTTCAAGGTCAAGCCCGACTGGTCCGACCGCTGGCTCGGCCTCGTGCAGGACTTCACCCTGGCCACCCGCCAGGAGCCGGGCAATCTGTGGTTCGACTGGTCCCGCAGTGTGGACGACCCCAACGAGTTCGTCCTGGTCGAGGCCTTCAAGGACGACGCCGCCGGGGACCACGTCAACAGCGCGCACTTCAAGCAGGCCATGGCGGATATGCCCCAGGCCCTCCGGGAGACGCCGCAGATCATCAGCCGCCAGTTCGACGGCGAGGGCTGGGACCGGATGGGCGAGCTCACCATCTAACCCCCGTCGAGTGCTCCGTAACTGCCCTTTTGGGGCCCAAAACGGCAGTTACGGAGCACTCGATACGATGAAGGCATGTGGATCGGCTGGATTGAATTTGATGTCCTCCTCGGAGACGTTCACAGCCTGAAGGAGAAGCGCTCCGTGGTGCGCCCGGTGCTCGCCGAGCTCAAGCGCCGCTTCGAAGTCTCCGTGACCGAGGCCGGCCTGCACGACCAGTACCGCCGCACCGTGATCGGCGTCGGGCTGGTCGCGGCGGACCGGGCGCACCTCGTGGAGGTGCTGGCCGCCGTCGAACGCTTCGTCGCGGCACGGCCGGAACTGGAACTGCTCAGCGCCCGCCAGCGCGAACTCCGCAGCGACGACTGAAACCATCAATTGCTCCGTAAACGCCCTTATGAGGTGTCATAACGGCACCTGTGGAGCAGCGGATTGGGTGTGTGGATAACTTCTGCGGCGTTCCCGCGGTTCTGGTCTCATGAAGCCATGAAGACCGCACGCCCGCTCCCGGACGACTTCCGTGGACGCCCCTTCACCATCGTGGAAGCCACAGAGGCCGGAGTGTCGCCCAAGCGGCTCCGGCACCGCTCCCTGTCAGCGCTCGGGAAAGGGATTCGCTCCCAGAACCCGACGCCGGGGCTTCCGCTGAGCGTGAGAGTGCGGCCTTTCATTGAGGTCAATGAGCGATGCGCCGCGTCGCACCTCACCGCGGCGGAGCTTGGTTCGCTTCCGGCGCGTCGTCAAAAGGAGGGACCGCCGATGTACCACGTGATCAGGCCCGAGGGTGCAGCCCATCTCAACCGTCCACATGTCATCGTGCACCGGATGAAGCTCTACGACGACGAGATCACGCTCCTGGACGGGATTCCCCTCACCACACCGGAGCGCACCTGGCTGGATCTCGCGGAAATGCTGACCGTGGACGAACTCGTTGTGGCCGGCGACAGCTGCGTCCGCATCCCCCGGCTTGAGTTCGAGGGCAGGGACCTGCCGTTATGCAGCCTCGGGGATCTGCAGCGGATGATCGACCGCCACAGAGGAAAACGCGGAATCCGCAAGGCGCGCGAGGCCATAAAACTCATACGGGTGGGCTCGGACTCGCCGCAGGAGTCCCTGCTGAGGCTGGCCATTGTCCGGGGCGGTCTTCCGGAACCAGAACTGAACGTGCCGGTCATTGACGACGATGGAACGCGGCACCACCAACCCGACTTGTCCTATCGCAAATACAAGATCGGCATCGAGTACGAGGGCGAGCAACACGGTGAAGAGGGACAGATTGTCCGGGACATCGCCCGGTCCGAGCGGTACTCGGCCCTGGGCTGGACCGAGGTCAGGATTTCGAACCGGCACATGCACAATGACGCCAAAGCAGCGGTGGCCAAGGTCCGGGCCGCGCTGGTCCAGGCCGGCTGGCGTCCGGGCCGTTAAACCACATCGACTGCTCCGCAACTGCCGTTTTGAGGGTTCAAAAGGGCGGTTGCGGAGCAGTCGATGGAGGTGGCGGCCGCAGTGGGGGCTGCTGCGGGGCTAGCCGAAGTATTTCGGCAGGGTGGCCTCGTGGGCTTCGCGGAGCGACTCGAGGTTCATGGTCTCGACGCCGGTGATCTCCAGCGTGCCGCCTTCCGCGTCCACGACGCCGATCCGGAGGTGCGGGAAGCCGCGGGCGGTGCACATGTCCTTGAAGCGGATCTCCTCGGAGCGGGGCACGGCCACGACGGCGCGTCCCTGGGTCTCGGAGAACAGCGCCGTGAACAGGTCCACGCCGTCGCGGTCCAGGACGTCCTCGAGAGCGATCCGGGCACCCACACCGTAGCGCAGCGAGGATTCCACGAGGGCCGCCGCGAGGCCGCCTTCGGAGAGGTCGTGCGCGGAGTCCACCATGCCGTCGCGGGAGGCGTTGATCAGGATCTCGCCCAGGGCGCGTTCGGCGGCGAGGTCAACCTTGGGCGGCAGCCCGCCCAGGTGTCCGCGCATGTTGGACCATTCCGAGCCGTCCAGTTCCGCCGCCGTCGTGCCGAGCAGGTAGATGGCCTGGCCGTCTTCCTTCCAGCCCGACGGCGTGCGGCGGGCGACGTCGTCGAACTTGCCGAGCACGGCCACCACGGGGGAGGGGTGGATGGGGGTGGTGCCGGTCTGGTTGTACAGCGAGACGTTGCCGCCGGTGACCGGGATGCCCAGCACCATGCAGGCGTCCGACAGGCCGCGGATGGCTTCGGCCAGCTGCCACATCACGTCGGGGTCCTCGGGGGAGCCGAAGTTCAGGCAGTCGCTGACGGCCATCGGGACGGCGCCGGAGGTGGCGACGTTGCGGTACGCCTCGGCCAGCGCCAGCTGCGCGCCGTGGTACGGGTCGAGGTAGGTGTAGCGGCCGTTGGCGTCGGTGGCGAGAGCCACGCCCAGGCCGGTTTCCTCGTCCACCCGGACCACTCCTGCGTCGTCCGGGAACGCCATGGCGGTGTTGCCGCCGACGTAGCGGTCGTACTGGTTGGTGATCCAGGACTTGTCGCACATGTTCGGTGAGGCGACGAGTTCGGTGATGGCGGCGGCCAGTTCCGCGGGGGCGGACGGGCGGCCGGCATCCTGCACGGACCCGGTGAAGGCATCGGCCTGCACGGCGTCCTGCCACTCGGGCCGGGCGTACGGGCGGTCGTAGACCGGACCGTCGTGGGCGACGGTGCGCGGGTCGACGTCGACGATCACGGCGCCTTCCCACGTGATGATGAGGCGGCCGGTATCGGTCACCTCGCCCAGCCAGGAGTACTCCACGGCCCACTTGTCCATGACTGCTTCAAACGCGGCGACGTTCTCCGGGGTGACCACGGCCATCATGCGTTCCTGCGACTCGGACATCAGGATCTCGCCCGGGGTCAGCGTCGGGTCGCGGAGCAGGACGGAGGTCAGCTCGACTTCCATGCCGCCGTCGCCGTTGGAGGCCAGCTCGGACGTGGCGCAGGAGATGCCGGCGGCGCCGAGGTCCTGGATGCCCTCAACCAGGGAGCCCTTGAACAGCTCCAGGCAGCATTCGATCAGGACCTTCTCGGCGAAGGGGTCGCCGACCTGGACGGCGGGGCGCTTGGACGGCTTGGTGTTGTCGAAGGACTCCGACGCCAGCACGGATGCGCCGCCGATGCCGTCGCCGCCGGTGCGGGCGCCGAAGAGCACCACCTTGTTGCCCTTGCCGGAGGCGTTGGCGAGGCGGATGTCCTCGTGCCGCATGACGCCGACGGCGAGGGCGTTGACCAGCGGGTTGCCCTGGTACACCGAGTCGAAGACCATTTCGCCGCCGATGTTCGGCAGGCCCAGGGAGTTCCCGTAGCCGCCGATGCCGGCCACGGCGCCGTGCATGACGCGGGCCGTGTCCGGGTGGTCAATGGCGCCGAAACGCAGCGGATCCATGACAGCCACCGGGCGGGCGCCCATGGAGATGATGTCGCGGACGATGCCGCCGATGCCGGTCGCGGCGCCCTGGTACGGCTCCACGAACGACGGCGAGTTATGGGACTCGATCTTGAACGTCACGGCCCAGCCGTCGCCCAGGTTGGTGACGCCGGCGTTCTCGCCGATGCCCACCAGCATGTCCTTCTTCATCTCGTCGGTGACCTTGTCGCCGAACTGGCGCAGGTGGTTCTTCGAGGACTTGTAGGAGCAGTGCTCGCTCCACATCACGGAGTACATGGCGAGTTCGGCGCCGGTCGGGCGGCGGCCCAGGACCTTGACGACCTCGTCGAACTCGTTCTGCTTCAGGCCAAGCTCGGCCCAGGGGAGTTCGACGTCCGGGGTCTTGGCCGCGTTCTCGACGGTGTCGATGTTGAACTTTTTGGTCTCGGTGGCGGTGCCTGCCGTCCGGCCTGTCGACGTCTCCGTCATTTGTTGTCTCCCACGATCTTGTTCAGTACAGAGGTGAAGAAGCCGAGGCCCTCGGTGCCGGAGCCGTCTTCGGGGCCGAAACCCGCCTCCACGGCGTGTTCGGGGTGCGGCATGAGGCCGACGACGTTGCCCGCGGCGTTGGAGATGCCGGCGATGTCGCGGCGGGAGCCGTTCGGGTTGAAGCCGACGTAGCGGAACACAACGCGGCCCTCCGCCTCCAGGGCATCGAGGGTCTTCTCGTCCGCGATGTACTGGCCGTCCTGGTTCTTCAGCGGCACAGTGATTTCCTGGCCGGCGGCGTAGTCCCGGGTCCAGGCGGTGGTGTTGTTCTCCACGCGCAGGATCTGGTCGCGGCACATGAACTTAAGGTGGTCGTTCTTGATCATCGAGCCGGGCAGCAGGTGCGATTCGGTGAGGATCTGGAAGCCGTTGCAGATGCCCAGGAGGGGCAGCTTGGCGTCCGAGTTGGCGGCGTCGATGATCCTGGCCATGAGCGGCGCGAACCGTGAGATGGCGCCGGCACGCAGGTAATCGCCGTAGGAGAAACCGCCGGGAATCACGACGGCGTCGACGTCACCAAGGGTGGTGTCGGCGTGCCAGAGGGCCACGGGGGTGGCGCCGGCCAGGCGGACCGCACGGACGGCGTCGCGGTCGTCCAGGGTGCCGGGGAAGGTGACGACGCCGATCTTCGCACCGGCGAGCTTGCGAGCACCAGAATCGCGGGCGGCCACGGCGACGGCCTCGCCGATCAGGGGGAGTTCAGTCATCTCAGGCCTCGACGACCTCGACGTTGACGACGTCCTCGATGACCGGGTTGGACAGCAGGGTTTCGGCGGCGTTCCGGGCCTGGGCCAGGATCTCCTCCGTCACCTCGCCATCGACCGTGAGTTCAAAGCGCTTGCCCTGGCGGACAGAGCTAAACGCGGTGAAGCCCAGGCGCGGGAGTGCACCCACGATGGCCTTCCCCTGCGGGTCGAGAATCTCGGGCTTGGGCATGACGTCGACAACGATCCGGGGCATCCGGCAACTCCTGTGCGTGAGCATTGGGTAAGGGCGCAGCGGAGTGGTGCCGTCTCACGCCGATCCGCTGTGTGGTGAGGACTGCTTGGTGAATACAGCGTGAAAGGGCGCTCCGCGAGCTTGCATGCCCATTCTACCGGCCGCGGCGCGTCCGGCCGCATTCGGGCGGGCAGTGTGAACTATGCCCGCCCCGGTGCCGGGGCAGCGGGCCGTGAAGACCGCCGGCCAGGGGCGCCGCGGCCCGGCGTGGCCTGCGCCGATCTATGGTCACCCCGGGGCGCCGTCAGTAGGATGTGCGCATGTCTGAGAAATCGAAATCCGTGGTCCTGCCCGTTGTTGCTGCCGCCGTTTTCGCCGGCCTGGGCCGGATGGTCCTGCAGAAGATCAGGGCGGACCGCAAAGCCAGAGAAAGCAATGTGGCCGGGCCGCTGGATGACAAGACCCGCGCGTGGATCAGCGAAGTGGTCCGAACTCCCCGCCAGTAGCGGGCACCCGAGCCTCCTGATTCCTCAGATCTGCCGACCCGACACGGCCGTCCACGCCTCGTCCGGGCCCCCTTCGGCGACCGCTTCCGCGCCCCTTCGGCGACCCTTCCGCGCTGCCGGTCCGCTGGGTCTTGTCGATTTGTTTGACAAATTTTGATTTCCCCTTTGTGGGCTATGTCATATCTGGCTCTCAGTCTGTACTGTATGAATCGGCTGGTATCCGACGGGGCCGTGAGAGTCTCAGCTCTTTCTGACCTGCCAGTCCTTTGACCCGGCGGCAGCGTCGGGACCGTTCCTTATGAAAGGTTCAACAACACGTGAAATCACCAGGAAAGAGCTTCCTTCGAAGCGGGGGACTCCGGAGGGCCGTGGCACTGACCCTGGGCTTGCCGGTTCTCTTGTCAACAGTCGCGATCGCGCCCGCCACCGCGGCGCCGGGATCCACCGTTGCGCAAGTCGCACAGAAGAATCTGGATCCCAGCAGCTACCCGGACGGGCGCTACATCGTCCAGCTGGCTGAAAAGCCGGCGGCGAGCTACGAAGGCAGCACGGCAGGTTTTCCGGCCACCAAACCGGCGACGGGCAAGAAACTCGACGCCGGGAAGGCCGAGGTCAAGAAGTACCGGGCCCACCTGGAGAAGAAGCAGTCCGAGGTCGCCCGCCAGCAGGGCGTCCAGATCCAGCGCCAGTACTCCGCTGCGGTCAACGGCTTCAGCGCCACGCTGACCACGGACCAGGCCCTCAAGCTCGCCAAGGATCCCAGCGTCCTTGTGGTTTCCCCTGACACGGAAAATGCCCCGGATTACTCCAGCACCGATTTCCTGAAGCTCAGCGGAGAGAACGGCACCTGGAACACTAAGTTCGGCGGACAGGACGGTGCCGGCAAGGGCGTCGTCGTCGGCGTCATCGACACCGGCTACACCCCGGACAGTGCCTTCTTCGCCGGAGAAGAGGTCAAGCCCCTCGTCGGCAGTCCCGTCGTTGGTGTGCCGTACAAGACGGCGGACGGCAAGATCGCGATGCTCAAGTCCGACGGCGAAACCTTCATCGGCGAGTGCCAGAAAGGCGAGGACTTCGACGGTTCTGCCTGCAATTCCAAGGTCCTCAGCGCCCACTACTTCTCCGAGGACTTCGAGAAGTTTGTTCCCCCGGCCAACCGTGCTCCGCAGGAGCTGCTGTCCCCGGTCGACGTCGACAGCCACGGCACCCACACCGGAAGCACCGCAGTGGGCAACGCCGGCGTCGAGACGTTCGTCGACGGACGCAGCTTCGGCCTGACCAGCGGCATCGCACCCGCCGCGAAGCTCTCCGTGTACAAGGTCTGCTGGGAAGACACCAACCCGAGCACGGGCGGCTGCTACAGCTCCTCATCCGTTGCCGCCGTCGAGCAGGCCATGGAGGACGGGGTGGACGTGCTGAACTACTCCATCTCCGGCTCCGCGACCTCCGTCATCGACCCCGTTTCGGTGGCCTTCCTGAACGCGTCCACCGCAGGAATCTTCGTCGCCGCGTCAGCCGGAAACTCCGGCCCGACGGCCAGCACCGTCAACCACGGCGGCCCCTGGGTCACCACGGTTGCGGCCAGCAGCTTCTCCCAGGAGCTCCAGGGCACAGTTGAATTCGCCGACGGCACCAAGTTCCGCGGCGCCAGCATCATGAACAAAGAGGTCAAGGACGCCGGCGTCGTGCTGGCTGCCAACGCGGCCATCACGGCCGGAGACCCGAACGCGGCACTGTGCGGCCCTGACACGCTGGAGCCTGCCAAGGTCGCCGGCAAGGTCGTCGTTTGTGACCGTGGGGTCTTCGACCGCGTCGCCAAGAGCGCCGAAGTCGCCCGCGGCGGCGGCGTCGGCATGATTCTGGTGAACCTCAGCAGCTCCTCGCTGGACACGGACAAGCACTCCATCCCGACCGTCCACGTGAACCCGCCGGCCACCGAGGCCATCAAGGCCAAGGTCACCGCCGACCCGGCCACCACCGTTTCACTGGTCAGCACGGACACCACCGGGCTGCCGCTGGAGGCTCAGCCGCAGATCGCGGGCTTCTCCTCGCGCGGGCCGCTGCTGGCCACCGGCTCCGACCTGCTGAAGCCTGACGTCGCCGCTCCCGGCGTCGCCGTCCTGGCCGGCGTCTCGCCGATCGGCACGGGCGGGGACAAGTTCGGGTTCCTGTCCGGCACCTCCATGGCCGCACCGCACGTTGCCGGCTTCGGCGCGCTGCTCCTGGGCAAGAACCCGAACTGGTCCCCGGCCACGGTCAAGTCCGCCATGATGACCACGGCAGGCGACGTGGTCAACGCCGACGGCTCCAAGAACACCGACGTCCACGCCACGGGCGCGGGCCAGGTGGATCCGGCTCGCATGGTCGATCCGGGTCTGGTCTACGACGCGAACCTCCAGGACTACCTGAAGTTCATCCAGGGCACGGGTGTCAACATTGGCCTGCCGTCCAGCACGCTGCCGCGGGACATGAACGTTCCGTCCTTCTCACTGGGCAACCTCACCGGCAAGATCGAGGTCACCCGTACGGTCACTGCCCTGACCCCGGGCGTCTACAAGGTCAAAGCCAATGTGCCCGGAATCAAGGTCAGCGTGTCTCCGGCCGCCCTCAACTTCAAGGCCGCCGGCGAAAAGAAGACCTTCAAGGTGAGCTTCGAGAACAAGAACGCCACCCTGGGCAAGTTCGCCATGGGCTCCCTGAGCTGGCAGGGTGCAGGCAAGACCGTCACCTCCCCGATCTCAGTCCGCCCGCAGTCGGCCGTGGCCGCCAAGGACGTCTTCCTGAGTACCGAATCCGGCACCGGCTCGGGGGACATCAGCGTTGTCTCCGGCACCGACAACCCGATCGCCATGACCCTGGACGGTCTGTCCAAGGCGGACTCTTCCGCTGTGGAGCTGATCCCGGGGGCGTTCGCGGGACCCGTTGGCGACTCTGATGCCTCGACTTTCGTCAAGACTGTGACGGTCCCGGCCGGTGCTCCGCTGGCCAAGTTCTCGGTCATCTCCTCTGACCCGGCCTCGGACTTCGACATGTGGGTTGTCACCCCCAGGGGGACCGCAGAGGTTGCCACGGCGTCGGCCAGCGAGACGCTGTCGATTGCGAATCCGGCCGCGGGCGAGTACAAGATCTACGCGAACCTGTTCTCCAGCCCGGACGGCAAGGCCCGCAAGGCATCCGTGGATGCGGCTGTTCTCGGTGCCAACGAGAACAATGCGACGCTCACGCCGAACCCGCTGGTGCTGCCGAACGGTGAAACAGGTAAGGTCACGCTGAACTGGTTTGGACTTAAGCCGGGCTCCTACATCGGTCGGATCACTTTTGCCGGTGCCAGTGAACCGACCTTTGTCACCGTTGTCGTGAACGCCGCAGGCGTCGCATCGGTCGCGCCGACGTCGGAAGGCTCAGCGGAGCAGTCCAAGTTCCTGAACCCGGAGCTGGACCGCCCGAACAACGCCATCTAGGCTGAGTCCAACCCGGACAGCACAGGCCAATGGCCGGCGGTTTCCACCGCCGGCCATTGGCCTTTAAGCTGCCGGTCAGCGCTGTGGTTGCCGCGGAAACGGGGTCAGCGTTGGCCGGTCAGATCGCCCCGGTCGAGCCCGCAACTCCGCCCAGCAGCGGCGCCATCGCGCGCCAGCGGGCGATCTCGCACCCATCGGTGCGGCTGAACTCGCTGTTGACTTCGCGGCCCCGGAACCAGCCCGTCACCACGGCGACCTGGGGGCCGCCGTACTGCTGGGTGCACATCTTCGGCGGGCCAGGCTTGGGAAAGAAAATATCCTCCCCATGCTGGGTGACCGCCGCGAGGGCGGCGGTGGAATCCGGCAAGGTGCACCCCTCGGCGGGGACGCCGCCGCTGGCCTCCAGCCGGAAGACGTGCTCCGGGCCGCCGGGGGCCTCGGTCAGGCGGATGGTGAGGTCGATCTCGTGGCGGGTGCGACGGTCGTGCGTGTCGGTCATGGCTGTCCTTCCGTGCGTTCGGGGGCGGGGCCGGAACCGATGGATTGAAGCAGTGGCGTGAGCTCCCGCAGCAGCAGGTGCCGCAGTTCCTGCGATTCGGCGGAAAATGCCCGCTGGTACTCAACGTATTCGGCTTTGCCTTCGGCCGTTTCGATCAGGATGGCGGGATAGCCCCACTCCTCCAAGTCGTAGGGCGACGCCTGCATGTCCATGGCCCTGATCCGCCAGGAGAGCTCGAAGCAGTCCATCACCAGCTCGCTGGGCAGCAGCGGAGCGAGTTTGTAGGCCCACTTGTACAGGTCCATATTGGCGTGCAGACACCCGGGTTGTTCCATGCCCCGCTGGTTCTCCCGGCTCGGCGCCAGGCTGTTCAGCGGCACGGCGTCCGGGGTGTAGAAGCGGAAGGCATCGAAGTGCGAGCAGCGGATCCGGTTCTCCTCCACCACCTCGTCGGTGCGTTCGGAGCCGAGCCGCAACTGGAGGTACTCGTGCCGGAGCTCGAATTTGTCCTGCCGGTAGACCATGGCCCACTCGTGCAGCCCGAAGCAGCCGAACTGGGCCGGCCGCGCCGCCGTCCCGGCCAGGATGATGCCGGCGAACTGCAGTGCGTCCCGCCGGTCCCGGACAAAGGACTCGACGTCGACCGTGACGGCCGCGCTGCCCGCCGGGAGGCCGGCGGCGGCGAGTTCGCCGGCGTCGGGCGTGCGGTAGTACTTCCAGCCCGAGCGCTCCGCCGCGGCGGGACCGGAGAGCACGACACCGGCGCCCGGGTGCCAGCGCAGCAGCTGGCCCGGCTTCTGGGTGTAGTAGGTGAAGAGGAAGTCCTCGACCGGGTGCTTCCTGCCGGCGGACCGACGGGCGAGGTAGGGATCCGCATAGCGGCGGACGCGCTCCTGATGCGCGGCCTGGCGCGGCAGCCAGGCTTCCTGAGACAGACCGTGCAGCTTAGACAGCCCCGCCGGTGGAGCCAAGGACGTCCTTGGCGGCATTCCAGTCGGCAATCTCGCAGCCGTCGCGCAGGGTGAAGGTCGCTTCGACCGCCCGGCCGTCGACGACACCGGTGACCGTGGCCTCCTGCGGGCCGCCGTACTGCATGGTGCAGGCCTGGTCGGTTGGCCGGGGCGCAGGGCTGAGCAGCGCGGCATTGTTCTTCACGGCCAGGCAGGCGGCGGCAGGGTCGGGATGCTGGCTCTCGGCGGCCGGGACCCCCTCCAGGCAGACAAGGGTGAAGTTCGCGGGGGTGCCCGTCTCGGATGGTTTGACCATGATCGCGAGTTCGGCGTTGCCCTGCCCGGGACCCGAGGTCACCGGCGCGGCCGACGGCGACTGGGCCGGGGCTGTCGTTTCGGCGTCCGGTGAGGGAGTGACCGTTGCGGAGGGGCTTGTTCCGCCCGTCGCGCCAGGGGACGTCGCCGACGGCGACGGGGTTCCGCCGCCCGGCGTGCAGGCGGCCAGACCGGCTACCGCCATCAGAACGAGCGCCGCGTGGGTCAGTTGCTTGCGCATCAGCAGTCCTCCTGTGTTTTGCTTAGTCTACCGCCGGGACGGGGCGTCGGAGCCGGTCTTTGTGGCCGCAATCAGATCCATCATGGAGGCGTGCAGCTGGCTGACCTGCTCGCGCGTCAGGCCCAGCCGGTCCATCATGGTGCCGGGCACTGCGGTGGCCTGCTGCCGCAACGCGGCGCCTTGCGGGGTCAGGCCCACGGCAAGGGTCCGTTCGTCACCGGGCACACGCTGGCGCGTGATGAAACCGGCCGCCTCCAGGCGTCGCAACAAGGGCGAAATTGTTGCCGGCTCCTGCGCAAGGGCGTCGCTGATGTCGCGAACGGAGCGGGGGCTGGATTCCCAGAGACACAGCATCACCAGGTACTGGGGGTGGGTCAGCCCGAGCCGGTCCAGCACCGGCTTGTATGCGCCGACGACGCTGCGGGAGGCCACCGTGAGCGCGAAGCAGAGCTGGTGTTCCAGCAGAAGGTCGTTCTGGGTTTCGTCGGTCACATCTGTCACGGCGGCCCTCCATCGATAGTTAGTGCACTAATCATTAGCGTACACTGGTGGGACGTCTTGTTCTTAGGAGTGGATAGTGATGGCCAAGGGAAACGCCGAAAACGCCTCGCAGAGGTTCATGCGCGCAATGGGCAAACTCCGGATGATTTTCGGTCCGGCCAACCGCAGTGCCCTCGGCCACGAGATGACGGAGCGGAACCGGGAACTGCTGGCCCAGCGCGAAGCCGAAACCCAGCAGTGGGAGACCCTGCACCGCCCCGACGGTACCACCTATGTTGTGCCCCGCAACCCCGAGGACAAGTCGCTGCGGTAGATCCGCCCCCGGAATCACCCCGGGCCC
This sequence comes from Pseudarthrobacter sp. PvP090, assembly GCF_040547365.1. Taxonomy (NCBI): domain Bacteria; kingdom Bacillati; phylum Actinomycetota; class Actinomycetes; order Micrococcales; family Micrococcaceae; genus Pseudarthrobacter; species Pseudarthrobacter sp. PvP090. Next base: position 183,705 of record NZ_JBEPPO010000009.1, on the reverse strand, counting down.
GCGCTTCCGGCTGTGATTTCCGGGCCGGTGCCGGGCACTTTCCGGGCGTCGGCACCCATGCCTTTCCCCGGCGTCGGGCGTAAAATAAGGTCACTGGCACCAGCACTCAGCCACGGCCGTTCCCCGTGGCCCGGACGCGGGAGAGGGGGTGGGAATTGTGGCACTTCCACTGAGGAAGGCTGCCCTGGGGCAGCACCTGCACCCGTCTTCATGGGCACGCTTCCTTTTCGGCCCTGCCTCGCGGGGGGATTACTCCGCACCTGTCGTTCACAAGCATGACGACTACGAGACGGCCTCCGAGTCGGAGCTCGCAGGTTTTGAAGTGGAGACCGACGCGCAGGGACATCACTACGCTGTCCGAAAGGAAGACCTCCCGAAAGAGGAAGTCTGAGCAGCGCCCTGCGGGGGCACAACGAAGGGAGCGGCAGATGCCGCTCCCTTCGTCAGTTAATTCATGGGGCCAATCCCCGGCGGGTGGCTCAGCGGCCGGTACCGCCGTAGACCGTGGCCTCGTCATCGCTGTCCAGGTCGAAGGCCTTGTGGATGGCGCGGACGGCGTCGTCGAGCAGATCCGCGTGCGTGACGACCGAAATCCGGATTTCCGAGGTGGAGATCATGTTGATGTTGATCCCGGCCTCGGACAGCGCCGCGAAGAACCGTGCCGAGACGCCCGGGTGCGAACGCATGCCGGCGCCGATCAGCGACAGCTTGCCGATCTTCTCGTTGTACTCGATGCTCTCGAAACCGATCCGGTCCTGCGCGGCGTGCAGGGCGGCGAGGGCGTCGGCGCCCTCAACGATCGGCAGCGTGAAGGAGATGTCGGTCCGGCCCGTGCCGTGGGTTGAAACGTTCTGGACGATCATGTCGATGTTCGAGTGCGCATCGGCGATGACCTGGAAGATCGCCGCAGCCTTGCCGGGGATATCGGGAACCCCGACAACCGTGACCTTGGCTTCGGAACGGTCGTGTGCAACACCGGAGATGATTGGCTGCTCCAAGGCAACTCCCTCTTGGGTTGTGATTTTGTCGTCGGCGCTGGGCATGACCCAGGTGCCTTCGTTCTGGCTGAAGGAAGAACGGACATGCAGCGGCACACCGAAACGGCGGGCATACTCGACGCAGCGCAGGTGCAGGATCTTGGCGCCGGACGCCGCCAGTTCCAGCATTTCCTCGCTGGAGATCCGGTCGATCTTGCGGGCGGACGCAACGACCCGCGGATCGGCGGTGTAGATCCCGTCGACGTCGGTGAAGATCTCGCACACGTCCGCGTCCAGGGCGGCGGCCAGCGCCACCGCCGTCGTGTCCGAACCGCCGCGGCCGAGCGTGGTGACCTCGTTCGTGGTGCGGCTCATGCCCTGGAAGCCCGCGACGATCGCGATATGGCCCTTGTCCAGGGCGGTCCGGATGCGGTGCGGGTCGACGTCGATAATCCGGGCCTTGCCGTGGATGCCGTCGGTGATCATGCCGGCCTGGGAGCCGGTGAATGACTGGGCCGAGGCGCCGAACTTGTTGATGGCCATGGCGAGCAGGGCCATCGAAATGCGTTCGCCGGCGGAGAGGAGCATGTCCATTTCCCGGGCCGGCGCGGAATCGGTGACCTGCGCGGCGAGGTCGAGGAGTTCATCGGTCGTGTCGCCCATGGCCGAGACGACCACCACGACCTCGTCGCCGGCGTTCTGGGCATCCACGATCCGGCGGGCCACGCGCTTAATGCCCTCGGCATCCGCCACGGAGGAACCGCCGAACTTCTTCACCACAAGGTGTTTCGTTGTGGCGGGAGCAGCGGGCAGCTCCTGCGGCTGCGGTCCGGGGTGGACTTCGGTAGTGGGCAAACTCATGCGCGCACCCTCACTGGATTATCGGGGTCTGGGCCAAGCAACCAAACGGCGCGACGGCGTAACTTCTCAGCCCAGTTTATCGCCGGGACCCCTTGGTTGCTGAATTGTGACCGCATGCCAGACAGTGCTGCTCCCATTGCACTGGACATGCCCTCCGCCGGGGGCCAAGGGTGGGCATGTCCTCCCGCCCTTGTGGGACATGCCCTCCGCCGGGGCCGGAGGATGGGCATATGGGCACTATGTCCATCCGTGGGCCCGCAGAATGGGCATGTCCACCCGGTGCGGAGGGCGACGGCGGCGGGCTGGGCATGTCCACCCGGTGCGGAGGGCGACGGGCCTCAGCCTCCGGGTCTCTCCGGCGCCCGGCCGCTAGCTCAGGGCGTTGCGCCGGCCCTCGAAGGCGCGTCCGAGGGTGACCTCGTCGGCGTATTCGAGGTCACCGCCCACGGGCAGGCCGGAAGCCAGCCGGGTGACGGCGATGCCAATCGACTTGAGCATGCGGGCCAGGTACGTGGCCGTGGCCTCGCCTTCCAGATTGGGGTCGGTGGCGATGATGATTTCCTGGATGGCGCCGTCGTTGAGCCGGGTGAGGAGTTCCCGGATCCTGAGCTGTTCGGGGCCGATGCCCGCAATGGGATTAATGGCCCCGCCGAGCACGTGGTAGCGGCCCCGGAAGGAGCGTGTGCGCTCCACCGCGAGGACGTCTTTGGATTCCTCGACGACGCAGATGATCGACGGGTCCCGGCGCGGGTCCCGGCAGATGTTGCACAGCTCCTGCTCCGTGACGTTGCCGCACACCGTGCAGAATTTCACCCGTTCCTTGACGGTGGTGATGGCGTCCGCGAGCCGTTTCATGTCCTGGGGGTCGGCTTCGAGGATGTGGAAGGCCAAACGCTGGGCGGACTTGGGCCCCACGCCTGGAAGGCGTCCGAGCTCGTCGATCAGCTCTTGAACTGCGCCTTCGTACACTGTGTCCTCGTTCGTTTGCGGTGGTGGCGGGCCCAGGGCCCGGGGGAGCGGCTAGAAGCGCGGCGGCAGCGGGCTTCCGTCCAACGACCGCTCTTCAACAAGTTTTCCGCCCAGGATGCGTTCGACGGCGGCCCGTCCGAAGACGCCCGATTCCTCGATCGTTTCGTCATCCGCGCTGGGGATGTCCTGGACATAGGTGGCGGTGGCGGCCGCGGCGCGGGCCGGGGCTTTGGCTCGGCCGGCCTCGGCTTCCGGGCTGTTGGACAGCCGCTGGTAGAGGCTTTGCCGGCCCGACTGTGGCGCCACCGGGGCTGCGGGGGCCGCGGGGGCCGCGGGGGCCGCGGCCGGGGCTGCTGCTGGTGCGGCGGGCGCGGCCATTGGCATGGCGCCGGCCGACGCTGGAGCGGCTGCGGCGCCGGCCGGCACCAACTCCGCGGAGTCCCCCCACCCGTTGGACGAGGAGGAGGCGGGCTCATACGCCGCGGAAGCCGACACAGCTGCGGCGTAGTGCGGGACCTGTGCCGCCGCAGGTTCGTAGTGCGGAGGTTCCGGCTCCGGCGCGGGCTCGGGGGCCACAGGCTTCTCGGGCGCGTAGCTCCCGACATTGGAGTCCGCCCCGATCGTCCAGACACCCGGGGCGTGCTCGACGGCACGGGCCCACGGGTCGTTGGCGGTGTCCGGCGGTTGGGGGGCCGGAGCGTCGGCTGGGGACGTCGCGGCGGCAGCGCCGGAACGTCCCGGCGAGGTGGCCCTCTTGCGGGCGGGTGCGGCCGGCTGGGCGGTCCGCGCCACGATTGGAGCCGCGGCTGGAGCCGCAGGGTCCCAGTCCATGGGCGGTTCCTCGTCCAGCGGGGGAGCGTCCTCGTCCCGCGGCGGGCCCCAGTCGTCGTCGGGGTAGGCGTAGGATCCGGCGGCCTCCGCGGAGGCGACCGGGACTTCGCTTGCGGCTGCGGCTCCCGGCACAGCGGACGGACGTTCCACGGGGGCAACAGTTGCCGGAACCTGCGCAGGCGCAGGGGAAGCAGCTGCGGCGACGGGTGCCTGGACCATGGCGGCCGGAGTGGCGGGCGCCTGGACCGGGGCGGCCGGAGTGGCGGGCGCCTTGGCCGGTGCAGCAGGCGTACCAGGACCAGCTGCGGCGGGCGCAGACTCCGACCCCGGGACGCGCTGGGAGGGTACGGAGGCAGCCGGGGCGGCGGCCGGGGGCAGGCCCCAGTCCGCGTCGGTCGACGTGGCCGGGACGTCCCGGCTAACGGGTGCTTTTGGGTTTGGCTCAGAGCTCGCTGCGCTGTTGCTTCCGCTCGCCACTGCGTTGATCTGGCATTCGATGCCGATGGTCTTGTGGATCGCCTGCCGCAGGTTCTCGGAGTGATCCGCCCGGCCGAACGCGCCGGCCAGCCCTGAGGTGGTGAAGGCGAGCGTCAGGACGTGGTCCTCGAAGTGGCCCACCTGGGCATTCGGCTCGACGAGGGCCCAGGTGCTGCGCTTGATTTTTGTCAGTGTCTGCAGGATCTCCGGCCAGGCGCGGCGGAGGACTTCGACGTCGGGCCCGGATCCGGACCCCGCGGCGCGCGCGGCCGAAGGCGCCGCCGGTGCCGGCTGGTTCTGTGCTGGTGCTGGTGCTGGTGCTGGTGCTGGTGCGGATGGTGCCGGCACGGCCGGGGCCGGTCCGGACGGCACGGGGGCAGGGGGTGCCGCAGACGCGGCCGCAGGCGTCGGCGCCGGCGTCATCGGCGCCGGCGTCTGGCGCGCCGGGGCCCTTCCGGAATCCGCGCGGTTGACCGCTGCGGACTCGTCGACGGGCCAGTCGCCGGTGCTGACGCGCGGCGGCGTGAGTGTTTCCCTGGCCGGTTCGGATACGGGCCCAGGGGCCACGGCAGCCACGGAGACTGCGGGGACCGCGGCGGCGGGAGCTGTCGCTGCAGGAACCGGTGCCGGCGGCGCCGCGGCAGGAGCAGCTGCGGCGGCAGGTGCGGCGGCCGGGACCGCGGGTGCCGGGGCGGCGGGCGCGGCGGGCGCCCCGACGTCGTTCCCGGCGTAATTCAGGCGGCGTTCCACCCTGTCGATCCGGGCGGCAATGCCGCGCTCGGTCTGTTCGGAGGAAGGCAGCAGGATGCGGGCGCAGAGCAGTTCCAGATGCAGCCGCGGCGACGTGGCGCCGGTCATTTCGGTCAGGGCCGTGTTGGTTACGTCCGCCGCGCGGGACAGCTCGGCCGCGCCCAGGTTGTGGGCCTGGTTCTGCAGACGCGCGATCTGGTCCGCGGGCATGCCGCGGAGGATCGACTGCGCGCTCTCCGGCATGGCCTTGACGATGATGAGGTCCCGGAAGCGTTCGAGCAGGTCCTCGACAAAACGGCGGGGGTCGTGTCCGGTCTGGATGACGCGGTCCACTGCGCGGAACACGGTGGCGGCGTCGGACGCGGCCACGGCCTCCACGACGTCGTCCAGCAGGGAGGCGTGCGTGTAGCCGAGCAGCGCAACGGCGAGTTCGTAGTCCAGCCCGGTGGGGCCGGCGCCCGCCATGAGCTGGTCAAGGACTGACAGCGAGTCCCGCACGGAGCCGCCGCCGGCCCGGATGACGAGCGAAAGAACGCCCGGCGCCACGGGGACGTTTTCCTGAGCGCAGAGCAGTTCAAGGTAAGCCATGAGCGGTTCCGGCGGCACGAGCCGGAACGGGTAATGATGCGTGCGGGAGCGGATGGTGCCGATGACCTTGTCCGGCTCCGTGGTGGCGAAGATGAACTTGATGTGTTCCGGGGGCTCTTCGACGATCTTGAGCAGCGCGTTGAAGCCTGCGGACGTAACCATGTGGGCTTCGTCGATGATGAAGATCTTGTACCGGTCGCGGACGGGGGCGTAGGTGGCCCGTTCGCGCAGGTCGCGGGCGTCGTCGACGCCGCCGTGGCTGGCGGCGTCGATTTCGATGACGTCGAGGGATCCGGAGCCGCCGCGGGCGAGTTCTACGCAGCTGGGGCACTTCCCGCAGGGGGTGTCGGTGGGGCCCTCGGCGCAGTTGAGGCAACGGGCCAGGATGCGGGCCGAGGTGGTTTTGCCGCAGCCGCGGGGGCCCGAGAAGAGGTAGGCGTGGTTCACGCGGTTCTTGCGCAGGGCCGTCATGAGCGGCTCGGTGACGTGTTCCTGCCCGATAACGTCCGCGAACGAATCGGGGCGGTATCTACGGTAAAGAGCGGTAGTAACAGTCACAGCTAAACCCTACCAATCGGCACAGACATAAAAGACCCCTCATGCACCCGCCAGAGCCCATTTACCCTTGCTACCTTCCGGTCCTGGGGGAGTTCAACAGGATGACGCCACATGAGGGGCCGTCAGTAAGTTTACCCGACATTTGAGTGTGCCCCGAATCGCACACTCCGGTCCCGGGAAATCCCGTGGGACATGTCCATTTGTCGGGGACAGGAGTGCGCATATCGGGAGTGTGTCCACTGGCCGCGGGCAGGGTGGGGCATGTCCCGTGGGGCGGGGCCGGAGGGGCCAATTGGGCGATGCCGGGAAGTTCAGGTATTCTAGTATCTGCTTTTGATTCAGAAGCTACTGGAGAATTCGCCTAGCGGCCTATGGCGCACGCCTGGAACGCGTGTTGGGTTAACGCCCTCGGGGGTTCAAATCCCCCATTCTCCGCGGTTGGCCCCGGTCCCTTGGACCGGGGCCTTTTTGCGTCCTGCGGAAATTCCGGCGCCGCGATTCGGGCCCGGTCCAGCCTCAGGCGTCGTGGCCCAGCCGCCGGAGGCGGTCCCGGGCGGCCTGCTCGCTCGGCCCCACCCGGCCCAAAGCAAGATGGACGACGCCGAGTGTCACCTTCGTGGCCAGCCGCACCGGCAGAGGGATGGGACCCAGCCGGGGGGTCCGCAGGCCCAGCAGCTCGCGGTACTTGGGTTCGAGGCTTGCCACGGCTGCCGCGAACAGCACCCGGTAGCCTGGCCGCAGCGCCGGATGGAGGGGCGGATTGCGGATGAACGCCACAGTCTCGGCGACTCTGTTGTCGGAACGGAGCTCTCCGGCGTCGTGCCAGAGGTCCAACTGCTGGCGCATTTCCTCCTCGCTGAGTGGCGGGGACTCCACACCCATGAGCTCGCCGGCCTGCGCCCACTCCCGCACGTAGGCGTCGGGACCGCCGGGAATAGGCCTGCCCCAGATCTTGTGCGCCGAGAGGAAAGCGTCGGTGAAGGCAATGTGTACCCAACGGAGCAGTTCCGGATCATTCGCCGCATAGCTCCGGACGACGCCATGTCCGTCCACGTAGTCCCCCCGCACAGAACCGTGCAGCCGCAACACCCAGTCGGAGGCTGCACGTGCCGCGGAAGTGGAACCGTAGGAAACCGTAAAGATCCAGCGAATTGTTCCGGCAAGCCTACCCAGGGGGTCCTCCCGGAAGCGGGAATGGTCGTGGATACCAGCCAGCGCGCCGGGATGCAGCGCCTGCATCAGCAGAGCGCGAATTCCCGCCACGATCGTTGGCATGTCCCCGTGGACGGCCCAGACCGCCGATCCTGGCAAGTGGTACCCGGGATCGTCACCTTCCGCCAGGCGGGGGACCCAGTCCGGCACTGCCTCCCGGGTCCCCGTGAAGGTCTGCTTTAGTTCGGCCTGCCATTCCCTGAGGAGGTTGCGCATACTCCATTCTCGCCCACCGACGCCGTGCCCAGTACTTGCCTCGGTCACCAGAACTACTGGGCCGCCACTTCCGTGAGAAAGGGGTAGCTTCTACGGTTCACAGGCCCCCCCGATTGTGGTCCCATAAGAAAGTGAGTCCGCGGAATTGGGGACTGGCTAACAGGATGCGGGAGTCACATCGTGGGAAAACACTGGGGAAACTCATCGGGTGAGCAAGCAGTTAGAGCGCGGATCACTGCTGTGCGCTGTCTTTCCGGTGGATTCTGCTTGTCTCTGGCGGTCCTGACTTTCGGCGTCCAGGGCCTGTCTGGCAGCGGCGCCGCCATAACGCAGTCTCCCTCGCTGGCCGCCGGCGTGGTGGGACCTGTCACGCTGGATCCGGACACCACCGCCACAGCCGACGCTCCCGCTGTTCCGGGCGCTGAGGCCCCGGCGGTTGCGGTCTTCACCGCGGATGCCCTGGCGCTCGTGGCCTACCCGCGTTCGATGGTCGAGACAACTTCCAAGGACGGTGTCCCCGGCGAACTCAACGTGGCGTCCGCCGGGCTGACCCGGCCCGCCGCGGGCTTTCTCATGGCTCCGCTCGAATCGCTTCATCAGTCCTCACCCTTCGGGCTGCGAACCAGCCCCATCACGGGGTCGTCCGGTGAATTCCACTGGGGCCAGGACTTTGCTGCGCCGTGCGGTACCCGTGTCTACTCGGCTGACGCCGGCGTCGTGAGGGCTGTCGGCTGGCACCCGTGGGGTGGCGGAAACCGTGTTGAAATCGACCACGGCAACGGGCTCATCACCACCTACAACCACCTTGAAGCGATCGCCGTCAAGAAGGGCGACTCGGTGCGGGTCGGCGAGGTCATTGCCCGCGTCGGAACAACCGGATCCTCCACCGGCTGCCACCTGCACTTTGAGACCATCCGGAACGGCTCCCACAAGAACCCCCGCGATTGGATCCTTCTTCCGATCGTGCAGACGGACCAGCTTGGCGCCTTCGAGATGGCGAGCTACGCGCCCGACGCCGGTCAGCCCGCCAACACCTCCCTCGGCTGGGCTATCCCGGTGTCCGATGACAGGACGCACGTTGTTGCCGGCGGCGCCCAGGAATCTCCCCTAGCACCGGAAACACCAAATTCCACGTCCGTTGCGCCTGAGCCCACTCCGTCCACCGGGGACGCGCTTTCGCCGACGAAGACGCGCTCGGACACGCCAACGCCTTCTCCCTCGGAGCCGGTCACGACTCCGCCGCCCACGACTCCGCCGGTCACGGCTCCGCCGCCTACTTCCTCGGAGCCGGTCACGACTCCGCCGCCCACGACTCCGCCGCCTACTTCCTCGGAGCCGGTCACGACTCCGCCGCCCACGACTCCGCCGCCCACGACTCCGCCGGTCACGACTCCGCCGGTCACGACTCCGCCGGTCACGACTCCGCCGGTCACGACTCCGCCGCCTACTTCCTCGGAACCGGTCACGACTTCGCCGCCTACTTCCTCGGAGCCGGTCACGGCTCCGCCGCCCACGACTCCGCCGGTCACGGCTCCGCCGCCTACTTCCTCGGAGCCGGTCAGGACTCCGCCGCCCACGACTCCGCCGCCCACGACTCCGCCGCCCACGACTCCGCCGCCCACGACTCCGCCGCCTACTTCCTCGGAGCCGGTCACAGCACCGCTGCCCCCGCCGCCTGCCGCGGCGCCCAGCACGGCACCGGCGTTGCCCCCGCCGCCGGTCGTGAAGCCTGCGCTGCCCGCCCCCACGGCGTCCGCGGACCCGTCGCTGACCCCTGGGCCGTAGGCGTGCAATAAACCCATACCTCCTCGCGTTGGTATCGAATGACAGTCGTGACCATTTCCGGAACACCACTCCGGACACGCCTTCATGACCGACTTCGCGAGGAACCCTCCCATGACCACTCTGCACAGCATCCCGCTCACCCTCATCGACGGCACGGACACCGACTTTGGCCGCTTCAAGGGGGAGGTGGTGCTGGTGGTGAACGTGGCGTCGCAGTGCGGATTCACGCCGCAGTACGCCGGACTCGAGGCGCTGCACAACAAGTTCCGCGGACAGGGCTTCCAGGTGCTCGGTGTTCCCTGCAACCAGTTCGCAGGCCAGGAACCCGCCGGCGACGCCGAAATCGCCGAGTTCTGCGAACGGAACTTCGGCGTGACCTTCCCGCTCACCACCAAGGCCGACGTCCGCGGCAAGAACCAGCACCCGCTCTACGCCGAGCTCACGAAATTCAAGAACGGCTTCCTGCCCGGACTGGTGAAATGGAACTTCGAGAAGTTCCTGGTGAACCGCGACGGCGACGTCGTGGCCCGTTTCGCCCCCACCGTGGAGCCGGACTCACCGGAGGTCATTGAAGCGGTGCAGTCCGCGCTCAGCTGAGAGTCGGCTCCCAGACCACAAGGGGACAACGGCCCCTATCCCTAAGCATGCTTACCGCCTAGACTGGCCGGACCTTCCACATCAACCGGGCACACCCGCGGCGCAGACGCGCGTGCGCCTTCACGCGGTTTAGCCGACATGTGCCCGGGGACGGTGCATCAGCACGCTTCGAGAATCACAACTGGACACTCATATTGGGGTCCGTGAAACCAGGAGGAAAGTGATGACAGGGAACAAAGCCGTTGCCTACAAGGGGCCGGGCAAGGTCGAACTGATCGACATTGACTACCCCAGCTTCGAACTCAAAGACGGCCCGGGGGTCAACCCCGCCAACGTGGGCCGCCCGGTGCGCCATGGCGTAATCCTCAAAACCGTTGCCACGAACATTTGCGGCTCCGACCAGCACATGGTTCGCGGCCGCACGACAGCACCCTCAGACCTGGTGCTGGGCCACGAAATCACCGGCGAAGTCGTGGAGGTTGGACCGGACGTCGAATTCATCAAGGTGGGGGACATCTGCTCGGTTCCCTTCAACATCGCCTGCGGCCGCTGTCGCAACTGCAAGGAGCGGAAGACGGGCATCTGCCTCAACGTCAACCCCGCCCGCCCGGGCGCAGCCTACGGGTACGTTGACATGGGCGGCTGGGTCGGCGGCCAGGCCAACTACGTCCTGGTGCCGTACGCAGACTGGAACCTGCTGAAGTTCCCGGACAAGGACCAGGCCCTCGAGAAGATGATGGACCTGACAATGCTGTCAGACATCTTCCCGACCGGCTTCCACGGCGCCGTCACCGCCGGTGTGGGCGTTGGCTCCACGGTCTACATCGCGGGGGCCGGTCCGGTCGGGCTGGCCGCCGCCACCAGCGCGCAGCTGCTGGGCGCCGCCGTCGTGATTGTCGGCGACCTGAACGCCGGGCGCCTGGCACAGGCCCGCAGTTTCGGCTGCGAGACCATTGACTTGTCCGAGGGCGGGCCCGCAGAGCAGATCGAGCAGATCCTCGGCGTGCCGGAAGTCGACTGCGGTGTCGACGCCGTCGGCTTCGAAGCCCGGGGGCATGGCCACGACGCCAAGGAAGCTCCGGCGACGGTGCTCAACTCGCTGATGGAAATCACGGCCGCCGGCGGCGCGCTGGGCATTCCGGGACTCTACGTCACCGGGGACCCGGGCGGCATCGACGAGGCCGCCAAGAAGGGCGCGCTGTCGCTCAGTCTCGGCACCGGCTGGGCCAAGTCGCTGAGCTTCACCACCGGCCAGTGCCCGGTGATGAAGTACAACCGGCAGCTGATGATGGCAATCCTGCATGACAAGGTCCACATCGCCAAGAACGTCAACGCGAAGGCGATCTCCCTGGAGGATGCACCGAAGGGCTACGCGGAGTTCGACGCCGGCGCCGCCACGAAGTACGTGCTGAATCCGAACGGCTACCTGAGCTAGCAATAGGGAAGCCGAGTAGTGATATTCCGGCGGTCACAGCCGGCCCATGCCAGGGTAGGTATGTGTCCGCCGGAATACTCGGTTATTTCCCCTTTTCAAACATGCCTACTGGAGTTTGCACATTGTTGGCCGAATGTCTGGTTGGATAGACATTACTGAGAGGGACGCTGGAGGCAACCGCTTCCACCCAACCAGGAAGGTAGCAATGGAGCTCATCGAGGCCGAGCACCCCCGGCCACGTCATTTTTTACTCCATCTGAGTGACCCCCACCTGCTGGGAGGTTCGGCGCCATTGCATGGTGTGGTCGACAGCGACGCTTTGCTCCAACAACTCTTTGACGAAGTTCGGGCTTCCGGCGCGCGCCCCGAAGCCGTGATTTTCACCGGCGACCTCGCCGACCGGGGCGAACCCGAAGCCTATGCCAAGTTGCGGGCCATCGTAGAGCCCGCCTGCAAGGCCATGGGCGCGAAAGTCATCTGGGCGATGGGCAATCACGACAACCGCGCCCACTTCCGCACCGGCCTGCTGGACCTGCCAGCCGACGACGCCCCCGTGGACCACACGTACTACATCAACGGGCTGCGGATCATCACCCTCGACACCTCAGTCCCGGGCTTCCACCACGGTGAGCTGAGCCCCGACCAGCTGGAGTGGCTCGCGGCCGAACTCGCCACTCCCGCCCCGGACGGAACCATCCTTGCCCTGCACCACCCGCCGGTGCCCTCGGTCCTGGATCTCGCCGTCCTGGTGGAGCTCCGGGACCAGGCGGCGCTGGCCGGGGTTCTGCGGAACTCCGACGTCCGTTCGATTCTGGGCGGCCACCTGCACTATTCGACGACGGCGACCTTTGCGGGGATCCCGGTTTCGGTGGCATCGGCCACCTGCTACACGCAGGACCTCAACGTTCCGGTGGGCGGAACCCGCGGACGTGACGGCGGGCAGGCCTTCAACCTGGTCCACGTCTACGAGCACACGATCGTGCACTCCGTGGTCCTGCTCGGCGACACCCCGGCAGTCGGCGAGCTCGTCTCGGCCGAGGAAGCCCAGCGGCGGATCGCCGCGGCAGGAATCCGCATCCCGGTCAAGGCGAAGCTCGAAGACCCGGCCAGGACGCCCGGCCACCGCCGGCTGACTGCCAGCAACTAACCCCTACTTCTCCCAGGGAGCCTTGATGGGGTAGTACTTCTCCAGGAAATCCGTCACGAGTTCGGCCCGTTCCTCGGCCGGGACCTCGGGGAAGCTACCGTCGTTGAGGCAGAAGAAGTCCATGTTCCGCTTGGCGAGAAGCTTGGGCAGGTAGTTGAGTCCTGCCCGGGCGGTGGTGTCCACATAGCGCACCTTGGCCGCCGTCTGGGTGACGGCACGGCCGGTGAGCAACGCGTAGTAGTGGTAGAACGAATTGGTCACCGAGATGTTGTCGGCCGCGCGGAACGTGCTCGCAGCCGTCTTCGCGAACTCCGCGGGGAACTCCTGCTCCATCGTGGCCACGACGCTGCGCCGCAGCGGCGCAGCCGTGTGCTCCAGATGCCGGGTGGTGATCCGGCCGAAGCGGTCCCAGAGCAGCTTCCGGTTCACCCGGGCGGCATTCTCGAATCCGCTGCGCTCGGTGTCGTTGTCCCCGAGCCCGATCCGGGTTTCCGCCTCGATGAACTTCGTGATGCCGCCAGGTGTGAAGAACATGTCCGGTCCGACGGCCCGGCCGAAGAACATGTCGTCATTGGAGTACAGGAAGTGCTCGGACAGGCCTTCGATGTGGTGGAGCTGGCACTCCACTGCCTGGGAGTTGTGCGTGGGCAGCACGGAGGGGTCCGCGAAGAACTCCTCGCTGCGGACGATCGTGACACTCGGATGATCTGCCAGCCAGGAGGGCGCGGGGGAGTCCGTGGCGATGAAGATCCGGCGGATCCAGGGCGCGAACATGTAGACCGAGCGCAGGGCGTACTTGAGTTCGTCGATCTGGCGGAAGCGGGCTTCGTGGTCGTCGCCTTCGCCCACGACGACGCCGGCCATCCGTGCGCGCCGCGCCGCGATGTACTCCGGGGAGCTGCCGTCTACCCAGGAAAACACGAGGTCGATGTCGAAGCTGATGTCACTGGCGTGGTCCGCGAACATGTTCTCGATGGTGGGCCAGGTGTGGCCGTACCGCTCCACCGTGCCGCGGACGGCGTCCTGGGCCAGCAGCGTCCGCCGGGTCAGCGAGTTCTCGATCGGGAGGATCAGCTGGTCGCCCTCGAAACTCCACAGTTCCAGCTGCACGCCGGCCGAGGCGCCGAACTCGAAGCCGCCTTCCGGTTCGACCCGGGGACGGTACAGCCGGAAGATCCGGGACTGCCGGTTGGGGGAGAGCTCGCCGTCGGCGATCAGCACCGAGGACTTCTTCTTGGCGTCGACGCTCATTGAGTAGAAGGGCTCGTCGCGGCAGGCCGCCACGAGCGCGTCGCGGAGTTTTTTGCGGTTCTTCCAGTCCACTGCAATGACGGGCCGGTGGTTGTTACCGCGGACGAGAAGGTAGTCGAGGCCGGCGCCGTCCAGTACCGAGCGGATGAACATCAGGTCCTCGACCATGGCCTGGTACGGCGTGCGGTTCTCGTTGATCAGGCCGTAGCGGCCCCGGCGGCGCACAACGTCCTGGCGCGCCCGGAATCTCGCGACGGCAGCCGCGGAGGTGACCTCATCATGGGCGTCTACCGATGCCTGGCTGCCGTAGTAGATCTCGTCCTGGACCAATGCTTCTGAAATTTTGATTCTCCGTGATTCCTTGCGTGAATGTGTCCCTACTTGCATGATAACGTCCGCCCCAAAATCGACCCGAATTTTCGCGGCTGAAACGCCGCCAGTGTGGGCCGCAAGAGCCCTCGTCCACACCCGGAAACCTGGACCGGGGGTGCCTCAGCCCGCCGCTTCAGCCCAGCAGGGCCCGGCGCCAGCTGCGCAGGAAAGCCGCCCCGGCGTCGTCGTGGATGACGTCCTCGCCAAGTCCCAGGTCCGCGGCGGTGAGGACGTCGTAGGGTTTCACCGGGACGCCGTCGGCGGGCCGGACGTCGACGTGCTTCACAGGGTGGTCGTTGTGGTGCAACCAGTCGGCCATGGCGTAGTCGGTGCGGGAGTCGCCCACCGTGCGCCAGGCCTGCGGGGTGACGCCCTGCGCCGCCAGCAGTTCCACGGCCCGGCTCGCGCCGAGGTCCTTGCCGAGCCGGACCGACTCGATGTCGGTGGAGATGATGGTCGGATCCACCCGGTAGTCGACCCGGTCGTCGGAGTCCGGGGCATGGTGGTCCAGCCGCACCACACCGAGGCCGTGCCGGCCCATGAGGTCCATGGCATCGGCGTCGAACAGCTGCTGTTCGGCCCGGTAGTCGGAGTTCTCGACGGCGATGTGCTGCTCCACGGAGACCATGGCCAGCTTGGTCTCGTCGAAGAACATGTGCTCGGCGTAATCCTCGGCCACCAGGCGCCGGACGTCGTCACCGAAGGTCCGTGGGATGGCCAGATCGTGATCGACGTGGACCGGCCCGGGTCCCGCGGAGGTGTAGCTGAACCAGACGGCGCCCTTCTCGCACACGGCATGGATCAGCGTGCCGGCTGGCATTCCGGCGGCGATCATCGGTTCCATCACCTGTTCGCGGATGAAGTCGGCCGATCGGCCCGTGTTGAAGATGACCGGGATCCCCGCCGCGGCCAGCGCCAGCAAATCCGCGATGATCGCCGGCTGTACGGCACGGGTGACGGGGCTCGCTACGGGACCGTCGACGTCGAGCAGCAGTGCCAGCGGAGGGGTCGACGGCGAGAGGGAAGCTGAGGTCTCGGGAAATGTCATGGCCCCATTCTCCCAGCAGGCAGGCATCTTTGCATGTGCTGTGGACCGTGCCTCGGACAGGGCATTGCCTGTGACACCGCGGGGCCACCGGTGTGACAAATGGTCACTGTTTGGCTACAACCTCCCGGCGGCGGGAGTCATCGATTCCTTTGACCGCCCAAGTTCCTTAGGCTTGCAGGGTGATATTCAAAGCCGTGGGCGAGGGACGCCCTTACCCCGACCATGGTTACAGCACGCCCAAAGATTGGGCGGCGCTGCCGCCGCGCCCGGTCCGGCTGGACGAGCTGGTGACCACCAAGCGCACGCTCGACCTTGAGGCGCTGCTGGCAGAGGACTCGACGTTCTTCGGCGATCTGTTCCCGCACGTCGTGGAGTACCGCGGCGTCCTGTATCTGGAGGACGGCCTGCACCGCGCCGTCCGGACAGCGCTGCACCAGCGCACGGCGATCCACGCGCGCGTGCTGGTGATAAATGGCTAGAAAGCCGAAGGACGTCACCGTCCTGCATGGGCACCAGGTCATTACCGGCTCGGATTTGCGGGCCACCTTCGTGGAGTATGACGAACAGCATGACACGCCCGTCCGGACACGACGACGCGTCCTGCACGGCGTCGTCCTGGTGCTGCTCGTCGGGCTGATGGCCGCCGCGATTGTGGTTGCGCTGGCGATCATGAACGGCCAGATCAAGATTCCGACGGCGGAGCGCAGCCAGGCCGCCGCGTCCCTCTGCCCGGAAGCGCGCTTCGACTACGCGCCGCCGGAGACGATCAACCTCAACGTCTTCAACTCGACGTCCCGCCCGGGGCTGGCCCGTTCCGTGGCCGATGAGTTGGCGGCCCGAAAGTTCCTGGTCGGGGCCGTCGCCAATACGACGTCGAGCTACCGCGGCGTGGCGTTGGTCGTTTCCGGCGCCGCCGGCCAGTCCGCGGCGTTCACTGTGCAGCGGAACCTGCCGGGTTCGGACTATTTCCAGGACGGCCGCACGGACCCCAGCGTGGACGTCATCCTGACCGGAGACTTCAAGGAACTGGCGAAACCGGAACTGGTGGACCAGACCCCGGGCCAGCTCAGCTGCCCCCGCGAGGACCGGCGGATCGTGGACGAATCCGGGTGGCCCGTGACGCCGACGCCAGCGGGGTAGCACCGGAACCGGACGTCAGGAGGCCACGCGGAGGGGACGGCCGTCGTCGTCGAACCGTGCCCCCGCGCCGAGCTGGACGAACCGCACGGTGCGGGCAATCCGGGCCTCCGCCTCGGCGTCCTGGCCGGCACCGTCCCCGCGGGCGGCGCTGGAGGACAGGGTGCCGTGGATGAGCTGCGCGAGCTGGGTGATGTCTGCCTCGGGCAGGTAGCCCCCGGCGATGCCGTCCCGAAGAATGCCCTGCAGAAGGACGCTGAGCTCACCGACGTGGTCGGCCAGCTTCGCGAACGAGGCCGGCGAGAGCACGGCACCCATGGCAGGCCCGGGCGGCAGGTGCCGCCGGCTGAGGTCCTCGACCTGGGCGCGAACGTAGAGGGCCAGGCGGT
This sequence comes from Pseudarthrobacter sp. PvP090, assembly GCF_040547365.1. NCBI lineage: Bacteria > Bacillati > Actinomycetota > Actinomycetes > Micrococcales > Micrococcaceae > Pseudarthrobacter > Pseudarthrobacter sp. PvP090. The sequence continues at coordinate 167,105 of NZ_JBEPPO010000009.1, read as the reverse complement.
CCACCGGGTTCTCCAGCGCAGCCAGGGACTCGCGCAGGTCGATCAGGAACCGTTCTGTCTCGTCCAGTGCATAGGCGATCAGAAGCTCTTCGATGTCCGCGTAGTAGTTGTACACGGCGGTGCGGCCGATCCGGGCGTGCCGTGCGACGTCGGTCATGGTCAGTCCCGGGAGCCCATGGGTGAACAGGAGCTCGCCGAACGCCGTCAGGATGCGGTGCTGGGTCTCGGCTCGTTGGGCGGCGTTGCTCGCGGCCGAAATCCTGGGCATACGGACACTTTAGCGCGATCTGTCAGCAAACCGGGGCTGCGACGGGGCCAAAGTGCGGGGTTCGCCGGAAACCTGCCCAGTCGCCGGAAGTTTGCGGCGAGTGGGCAGGTTTCCGGCGGGTTCGACGTCGGCGGGCTCAGCCGGCGCAGCCGTCCGGGCCGCAGGCGTCTGCAGTTCCGTGGGCGTCGGTGCCGCGGGCGGCGCTGACCATTTCCAGGGGACGGCTGTCCTGCCATGCCTGCTCGAGCGCGGCCGTGAAGGTCTCGGCGGGCTGGGCGCCGGAGAGCCCAAATTTGCGGTCGATGACGAAGAACGGGACGCCGGTGACGCCCAGCGCGCGCCCTTCCTCGAAGTCCAGCCGGACGTCGTCAGCGTATTTGTCGGTAGTGAACAGTTCCTCCAACTCGGCCGCGCCGATCCCCAGATCCAGCCCCAGCGAGGTCAGGTATTGCCTGCTGCCGATGTCCAAGCCCCGCTCGAAGTGGTCGCTGAGCAGTCGTTCCTTTGCGGCGTCCTGCTGCCCGTGCGCGGCTGCGAGGTGGATCAGCCGGTGGGCTGTGAAGCTGTTGGCGACCACGACGTCGTCGAAACGGTAATGGAGGCCCTCGCCCCTGGCCTGCTCCGCCACGTGCGCGAACATTCCGGCGACCTGGGCGGGGGCCATGCCCTTGCGGGTGCTCAGGTAGTCCAGTTCGGTGCCGTCGTAGTGGTCGGGCAGCGACGGATCCAGCTGGAAGCTGCGCCACTGCACCTCCACAGCCTCGCGGTGCGGGAAGGCCTCCAGCGCGGTTTCAAAGCGGCGTTTGCCGATGTAGCACCAGGGGCAGGCGACGTCGGACCAGATCTCAATCTTCATGCTCGCCACAACCCCGGGACAGGCGGCTCCATTCCCCGGCGGACTGTCGGCTTGGTCACGGGGTCCGTAAAAGCGGGCGTTCCAGAACGAAATCGTGTTCCACCGTGTTCCCGAGTGTGAAGGACTTGGTACCGACCCGGCGGAAGCCTGACTTCTCATAGAAGCGGATGGCCCGGGCGTTCTGGCTGTTCACGCCCAGCCAGAGTCCGCGGGCGCCGGCCGCCGCGGCCGCGTCGATGCTCGCATGCATCAGTTCGGCGGCGGCGCCCAGCCCGTGGTGGTCCGGGTGGACGTAGCACTTGCTGAGTTCGGTGCACGGGAGTTGGGTCAGGACCGCGGCCACGTCCGGGTCCTGGGTGGCCCGGGCAACCAGGAGGCTGTAGCCCCGGAGCTCGCCGCCGGCATCGATGACCAGGACAGTGACGTCAGGGTCGGCGAGATAGCGGCGGAAGTGGGCCTCGCTGAGCGTATTGGCGAGGTGCGCAGCGATGTCTGCCGGGGGCGATCCCGGCGGGCAGGCCAGCGGGAAGGTGACGGCCGCCAGCCCGGCCAGCCTGCCGGCGTCGTCCGCGGTTGCCTTTCGGATTACGTGCGTCATGCCAGAACCCTAATCCGCGGAGCGGGACGCCTTCGCTTCGTGAAGCGATGTTGCGGCCCAGCTGCAGGTTCAGGCTGGGCCGACGCGCGCGTTCGACACCGGGCAGTCAGCGGACCGGGTAGGCAGCATAGGCGACGCGGCTGGAATCGGGTGACCAGCTGTTGACGTTGAGGGTCCCCTGGCCGCCGAACAGGGCCCAAGTGTTCAGCGGTGCGTTCCAGTCGTCCAGCGAAACGGTGACGATTTCGACAGGCAGATCGGCGGGATGGCCCAGGGTTCCTGCCGGGAAGCGGAGATAGCTGGCGCGCTGCCCGTCGGGTGAGATGTGCGGGAACCAGTCGACTGTCCCGCTGTGAACCATCCGGTCCAGTCCTGTCCCATCGGCCCGCACGCGGGCGATCTGGGCATGCCCGGGCCGACTGCTGAAGGTCTCGGTATTGAGGTAGATCCATTCGCCGTCGGGTGAATACTCCGGGCCGTCACAATGCCCAGCCCCTGTGTCGACCGATGCCGGGGGTCCGCCGGCGGAAGGCATCGTCATGAGGCGTCCCGGCTTCGTGAATTTGCCTGCCTCCATCCCCACATAAGCGAGTTCGCGTCCGTCCGGGCTCACGCCGTGCAGGAAGTGGAAGTATCCGTCCTCGGCCGTGATCCGCGTCGCGTTCCCGCCGCGGATGTCTGCCCGATAAATGTGGCCGTCATTCGCGGAGAGATAGATCCGTTCGCCATCGGGTGCGAGCACATGATCATTGTTGAGATCGGGAATGCCCGCGAGGGGGACCTCCGCGAGCGAGCCGCTGGACATGTTCAGCCGCCACAGGGCCCCGGCGCCGTTGAGGATGAGCGCGGAGTCGTCGGGTGTCCAGTTGGGGGCCTCCAGGAGCAGGTCGTCGCTGGCGAAGATGCGCTCGCGGGAACCGGTGGTGGCGGACCCCACCCAGACTTCACAGCGTTGGCCATACCTGAGCGTGCGAGGCACGGGCTTGGTGGCCGGGTTTTCAGCATGCAGGGGCTCGTTCATGGCGGCGTGGCAAGACCTGAAGCTTCCCGGACTTACTGCTTGAACGCGGCGTCGAAGGACGTGTTCGACGCCGGGAAGTCGTACTTTTTGAGGGCGGCGAGGGCTTCGGGGGCGCCGTGGAGCCGGTCCATGCCGGCGTCCTCCCATTCGACGCTGATGGGGCCGTCGTAGCCGATCGCGGCCAGCGCCCGGAAGGACGATTCCCAGGGCACGTCGCCGCGGCCGGCGGAGACAAAGTCCCAGCCCCGGCGCGGGTCGCCCCAGGGCAGGTGCGAACCCATCACGGTGTTCCGGCCGGTGGGGCGCAGCTTCGTGTCCTTGCAGTCGACGTGGTAGATCCGGTCCTTGAAGTCCCAGATGAAGGACACCGGGTCGATGCCCTGCCACATGAAGTGGGACGGGTCCCAGTTCAGCCCGAAGGCCTCCCGGTGGCCGATCGCCTCGAGGGTGCGGACGGTGGTCCAGTAGTCGTAGGCGATCTCGGAGGGGTGGACCTCGTGGGCGAAACGGACGCCGCACTCGTCGAAGACGTCCAGGATGGGGTTCCAGCGGTCGGCGAAGTCCTGGTAGCCGGCCTCGATCACCGAGGCGGGGACGGGCGGGAACATCGCGACGTACTGCCAGATGGAAGAACCGGTGAACCCGACGACGGTGTCGACGCCGAGGGCCCTGGCGAGCCGGGCGGTGTGCTGCATTTCCTCGGCGGCGCGGGTGCGGACGCCTTCGGGGTCACCGTCGCCCCAGACCCTGGCCCCGACGATGGCCTCGTGGCGGAAGTCGATGGGGTCATCGCAGACGGCCTGGCCCTTGAGATGGTTGGAGATGGCCCAGACCTTGAGGTTGTATTTCTCCAGCACGGCGAGTTTGGCCTCGACGTAGCCGGGTTCGTCCCAGCGCCAGGCGTCCAAGTGGTCGCCGGATACGGCGATTTCGAGGCCGTCGTAGCCCCAGCCGGAGGCCAGGCGCGCGACTTCCTCGAAGGGCAGGTCGGCCCACTGGCCGGTGAACAGGGTGTACGGGCGGGCCATTTCAGGCTCCTTCGGTTGACGGATCGGTGGCGGGGCCGGAGGCCAGTTGGATGAGGGCGCTCTTGGCCGCCGCGCTTTCCTCGACTGCGGCCAGAATACGCTGGACGGTCAGGCCGTCCTCGAACGACGGCGAGGGCTGGCTGCCGTTGCCGATCGCGGCGAGGAAGTCACGGATTTCATGGGTGAAGGTGTGCTCCCAGCCGATCACGTGACCCTGCGGCCACCAGGCAGCGGCATAGGGGTGCTCGGGTTCGTTGACCAGGATGCGCCGGAAGCCCTGTTCCCGGACGGGGACGGTGGCGTCCAGGAAGCCCAGTTCGTTCAGGTCCTCGAGGTCGAAGAGGATGGAACCCTTCTCGCCGTAGATCTCCAGTTTGAGCGAATTCTTCTGGCCGGTGGCCATGCGGGAGACCTCCACCGAGGCGACGGCCCCGGATGCGAGCGAGAGCGTCGCCCAGGCGGCGTCGTCGACCGTCACCTCTTCCGGACCGTCACGGCCGGGGCGGTGCGAGGTGAACGTGTGCAGCCGGCCGGTGACCTCGGTGACCTGGTCGCCCAGCAGGAACAGCACCTGGTCGATGGCGTGGGAGGCAATGTCGCCCAGCGCCCCGGAGCCGGCGGTTTCCCTGTTCAGCCGCCACGTCATGGGCGACTCCGGGTCCACAAGCCAGTCCTGCAGGTAGGCCGCCCGAACATGCCGGATCGCGCCCAGCCGGCCCTCGCCGATCAGTTCCCGGGCCAGGGCCAGGGCGGGGATGCGCCGGTAGTTGAAGCCGATCATGGACTGGACACCCCTGCTGCGGGCCGACCGGGCCGCCGCGGTCATGGACTCGGCCTCCGCCAGGGTGTTGGCGAGCGGCTTCTCCACGAGCACGTGTTTCCCGGCCGCGAGCGCGGCGACGGCGATCTCCGCGTGCATAAAGCCGGGGGCGCAGATGTCCACGATCTGGATGTCGTCGCGGGCGATGACCGCTCGCCAGTCCGTGGACGATTCCGCCCAGCCGTATTTGGCGGCGGCGTCGGCAACCCCGGCAGCGTCACGCCCGACCAGTACGCGCTGTTCGAAGGCCGGGACGTCGAAGTAGCTGGCCACATTGCGCCAGGCGTTCGAGTGGGCCTTGCCCATAAACGCGTAGCCGATCATGGCCACGCCCAGCGGGGAACCGGTCCCGGCGGAAGGGCCGGGCGGGGCGTGGTTGCTGGTGCCGGTCTGCGCCGGCGGTGGCGTGTGCGCCGTCGTCATGTGGTGCTCCTCGTAACTGTGGTGGCCGGCCGCAACGGCGCTCGCCTGGCCGGCCTGGATGGGGATGGGGGCGGTGTTGAACTCAACGTGCCCGGCGTTGCGTCGTCTATTTCACCGCGCCGGCGGACAGGCCCGCGACGAGGTGCTTCTGGACCAGGATGAAGCCGATCAGCACGGGCAGGCTGACCACGACGGAGGCGGCCATGAGTTGGTTCCAGAAAACGTCCGATTCGCTGGCATAGGACTTGAGCCCCAGCGAGAGGGTCTTGGTGGCCTCGTTGGTCAGGACCGAGGCGAACAGGACTTCTCCCCAAGCGGATATGAACGAGTACACCGCCACCGCGATGATGCCCGGCTTGGCGACCGGCAGGATCACCCGGATGAGGGCGCCCATCCGGCCGGTGCCGTCGATCATCGACGCCTCCTCGAGTTCCTTGGGGATGGCGGCGAAATACCCCGTCAGCATCCAAATGGCAAAAGGAAGCGTGAAGGTCATGTACGTGATGATCAGGCCGAGGTAGGACCCTTGGAGCTGCAGCCCGGTGATGTTCCGGATCTGGGTGAAGATCAGGTACAGCGGCAGCAAGAACAGGATGCCGGGGAACATCTGGGTGGACAATACGGTCAGGCTGAAGGCGCGGCGTCCGCGGAACTGCAGCCGGGCGACGGCGTACGCGGCCAGGACCGCGACAGTGACCGAACAGACCGTGGCGGCCACGGTGATGATAAGGCTGTTCTGGAAGTACTTTGCCAGCGGCACCGTGGTCCAGATGTCGAAGTATGGTGCGGCGGTGAGCTCGTCCGGAATCCACTGGAACAGCCCGGAGACATCCTTGAGGGGCTTGAGCGAGGTGGACACCACGACGTAGAGCGGGATGGCCACCCAGAGGGACAGGATGGTCAGGACGATATTCCGCAGGATGCGGAAGTTGCGGGTCTCAATCATTGTCGGCCCCCTTGGGCAGCACCATGCGGATGTAGAAGAAGGACGCGATGAACAGGGCGATCAGGAGCAGGACGCTCATGGCGCCGCCCAGGCCGAAGTTCCAGCTGCCGAAGGAGTTCTGGTAGATCAGCGGCGAGACCAGGGTGGCTTCCTTCGGGGAGGCTGCGCCGAAGAGCACGAACGGGATGTTGAACTGGTTGAACGTCCAGAGGGACATCACCAGCAGCAGCACGCCGTTCGCGGGGCGGACCATCGGCAGGGTGATGCTGCGGAACTGCTGCCACAGCGAGGCGCCGTCGATCGAGGCGGCCTCGTAGACGTCGGCGGGGACGGTCTGCAGGGCGGCCATCAGCATCAGGAACGCGAAGGGCCACAGCTGCCAGACGTTCACCACGATCATGGCGCCGAAGGAGTTCTCGCCCAGGAGCCAGAAGGGACGTTCGTCGCCGAAAAGGTGCAGGGTGTCGACGAGGATCTGGTTCACGGCGCCGTCGCGCTGGTTGAACATAAAGGCCCAGGCGATGGTGCCCACATAGGCGGGCAGCGCATAGGGAACCAGGAAGAAGGTCCGCAGGATGGCGCGGCCCCTGAAGTTCGAGGAGAGGAACACCGCGCCGGCCATGCCCAGGACCCACGAGAAGCCAACCACCGTGACGGTATAGAGCATGGTCCGGCCGACGGTGCTGAAGAACGCCTGGCCGATGGTGCTTTCGGGGTTCAGGCCGTTGATGAAGTTCTGCAGGCCAACGAACGGGGCATTGAGCCAGTTGGTGAGGTTGAGCTGGGTGAGTGAAATGAAGGCAATCCACACGCCCAGAATCATCGGGCCAATGTGGATGAGCAGTTCGAGCAGGGCGGCCGGCAGGACGAGGCCGTAGGGGAGGAAGGACTTTTTCTTCTTGCGGACCGGCGGGGCGGTCCCTGCCGCGGGAGGGGCAGGAACGGGGCTCGGGGCGAGAACGGGTTGCGGGCCGGCGTCGCCGCCGGGTGCGGCGGTGCCGCTGTCCAATGCTGAGTGGGTCATGGAAGCTCCTTGGCCAGGGGTGCGGGGGCGTAGCCCCCGCACCCGTCAGGCATTGTTACTGGGCCGCGGCCATCTGGTTGTTGGCGTCCTTGAGGGCGGCCTGGACATCGGCTTCGCTGACAGTCCCGGTAGCTGCCTTGGCAAAGAGGTTCTTGATGGCCGTGCCTGTGAGGGTCTCCATCTGGCCCTCCTTGGGGATCAGCGGCATCGGCAGGGCGTGGTTGGCCAGCGCGTCGTTCTTGAGCTTGACCTCGTCGGTCTGGAAAGCGGCGTCCGAGGAGGCGCCGGTGACCACGGGCAGGGAACGGAAGGCCTTGTTCAGCGCGACCTGCTCCGCGTCGTTGGTGAGCCAGCCGGTCAGCTTGATCGCGTTTTCCTTGTTCTTGGAGTTCTTGAACACGCTCAGGTTGATGCCGGCGACGTGGCTCTGCGTGCCCTCGGGACCGCTGGCGCCGGCCGTCATCATGGGAACGGGGGCGACGGCCCAGTCCGTGAAGCCGCGGGCCTCGAAGTTCTTGACCGGGCTCTGGTCGAACAGCATGGCTGCCTTGCCGTTGATCAGGTTGTCGACCTTCTGGGCGCCGTCCGAGATCTCCGCGTCCGACGGCGACATCACCTTGTCGGTGGCCATCAGGTCAATCCACTGCTTGACTCCCGCGACCTGGGCGGCGCTGTCGAAGGTCGGCTTGCCGTCCTTGTCGAACAGGGTGCCGCCGTTCTGCAGACCGCGCACGAAGGCCTGGTGGGAGTTGGCGGAGACCGAGGCACCGGCGGCCGTGAAGCCCCACTGGTCCGGCTTGCCGTCGCCGTTGGTGTCCTTGGTCAGCTTCTTGGCGTCCGCGACGAACTCATCCCAGGTCGCCGGCGGCGTCTCGATGCCGGCTTCCTTGAACATCTTCGGGTTGTAGTACATGTTGTACGCGAGCCCGTACAGCGGGACCGACGTCGGGGTTTTCCCCTCGGCGCCGCCCGTTGACCAGCTGCTCTGCAGGAAGCGGTCCTTGCCCCCGACCGCCTCCAGGAGGGCGCCTTCCACCGGCTCGAACGCCCCGGTTTCCTGCAGCGTGACGGCCCAGGTGTTGCCGATGTTCAGGACGTCCGGGCCGTCGCCGCTGGTGACGGCGGTCAGGATGCGGTTGTACAGATCGTTCCAGCCGATCACCTCAAGCTTGACCTTCACGCCGGTCTTCTCGGTGAAGCGGTCCAGGCTTGGCTTGAGCTTGGCCGCGGTGTCCTCGAGGCTGTTGCCCTGGTTGGAGGCCCAGTAGGTGATGGTGTCGCTGGAGGCCTGGCTGCTGCCGCCGCAGGCGGTCATTCCGAGTGCCAGGGTTGCCGTGGCGGCCAGGGCCGACAGGACTCTAAGGGGTTTCTTCATGGTTGCTCCGGGTTTCTCGTCGTCGAGCTGGGGCTGGTGGGGTCGGGCTGGATTGCTAGGCGGAAAGCGTGGCCGCGGTCGGGTCCCAGTCCTCGGGCAGGGCCGGGACTTTGGCGGCGGAGCTGTCGACATCAACGAAGGCGCGGGTGTCGATCGACTCGGTGATGGAGGCCATGGTGTCGAGGATGTGGAATGCCAGCTCACCCTGGGCCCGGTGCGGCCGGCCTTCGCGGATGGCGCGGGCCATTTCCAGCACACCGGCGCCGCGGCTGGCGGTGGAGCCGATGGATGGCACGGTGGTCCAGTCGTCGGAGCCGAGTGCGCAGATCCGGATATCGCCGTCGAAGTTGTTTGGATCCGGCAGCGCAATGGTGGCGTCGGAACCGGTGATCTCGACGAAGCCGGCGCGCTTGAACGGTGAATCAAAGCTGAAGATGCTCTGTCCGGACTCGCCGCCTTCGAACTCCAGAATGGAGCTGACGTGCGTCGGGACGGTGACGGCGAATTTCTCGCCGGCCTTGGGTCCGGAGCCGATCACACGTGTTTCGCGGGATTTGGAACCGAACGCCGCCACCCTGCGGACGCTGCCGAAGGTCTGGACCAGGGTGGTGAGGTAGTACGGACCAATGTCGAACAGGGGTCCGGCGCCGTCCTGGAACAGGAATGCGGGATTCGGGTGCCAGGATTCCGGACCGGGGGACTGCATCAGGGTAAGGGCGGTCAGCGGCGTGCCAATGTCGCCGCGTTCGATCATCCGGCGCGCGGTCTGCAGGCCGGCGCCGAGGAACGTGTCCGGGGCACAGCCGAGGCGGACACCGGCGGCGTCGGCCGCCTTGAGCAGCCCACGGCCGCTTTCGCGGTCCAGCGAGAAGGGCTTCTCGCTCCAGACGTGTTTGCCGGCGTTGACTGCCTGGGTGGCCACCTCGACGTGGGCCGCCGGGATGGTCAGGTTGATGACGATCTCGACGTCGGGGTGACCGAGGACGGCCTCGACGCCGCCGTGGTTCTCAATCCCATACTCCGCGGCGCGGGCGGCGGCGGCGTCCTCGAAGAGGTCCCCGATCGCGACGACCCTTACGTCCGGGAAACTCGTGAGGTTGTCCAGGTACTGCTTGCTGATGACTCCGGCGCCGATGATGCCAACGCCGACCGGTCCTGATCCGAGGGGTCCGAAGCCGGCTCCTGCTGCGTGGTTCATGCGGAGACCTTTCCGGCGCTGAGGTAGTTGTAGCTGTCCCGGACGGCGTCGAACATATCGCCCTGGAAGTCGTCGAGTTCGATTACGCCTGCCTCGAGGGAACCTGCTGCTGCGAGCACATCCCAGACGGGCATCTTGCCGTCGCCCACGGCGAGCTGGCTGGAGGGGTCCGCGGTGACGGGGCCGTCCTTGATGTGGATGAACTTCACCCGATCACCCAGGCGGGCGAGGAGTTCGGCCGGATTCTGGCCGCCGACGGCAGCCCAGTAGGTGTCCAGCTCGAGGACGACCTCCGGGGCCAAATAGTCAGCGAGGTGTTCCAGGGCGGTCTTGCCCTCGATCATTGACTCAAGTTCCCACCAGTGGTTGTGGTAGCCGACGCGGACGCCGTAGCCGGCCCCCTTGGTGGCGGCGGCGTTGAGCTGGGCGGCTGTTTCCTTGATGTCTTCGATCGTGTTCCAGCGCTCGATCGGAACGTGCGGATCGATCACCGTGCCGATCCCCAAGTGCTGGGCGGCGGCGAAGATGGCGTCCTGGTCATCGCTGAGCAGGGGAGCGTGGCCGGAGGGGGCGGTGAGGTTGTTCTCGGCCATGGCCTGCTTCAGTTCAGCGGCTTTGGCAACGAATCGGTAGGGCTCAACCATGGTGAAGCCGATTTCGGCCAGGCGCTGGATGGTTCCAGCGAGATCCTCTTCAAGGGCCTTACGGACCGTGTAGAGCTGGATCGAGTATGACACTGTCTCTCCTCGTCGTTGGGGGATGAGCGGCAGCCCCCGCCCGATGCCGCCCCAGGGGGACAACCGGTGTATGCGGGGTAAGTGAGCTGCCTCACACCAAAGCTAGAACGACTTTTGTCGATCGTCAAGCAAAAGTTGTAAAATCAGTGTCAAACTTTTTGAAGCGTGACAGGCATAAGAACTTCGTGCTATCACTTACTCATGAGCACGCCCACCGGCACTGAACCCGCCGCCCCCGAGGCCGCCGGCAGTCTGTCCCGTGCCGGGGACCTGTTCCAGCTACTGCGCGACGGCAAAGCCCGCACCCGCGCCGAACTGGCCCTCACCACCGGCCTGGCCCGGTCCACCGTCGCGTCCCGCATTGACGCCCTGATGCACTCGGGGCTGGTCGGACCTGCGGGCGAGGCCAGCTCCAGCGGCGGCCGGCCGCCGTCGCGCTTTGCCTTCAACCCTGCCGCCCGCGTGGTGCTGGCGGTCGACGTGGGGGCCACCCACGTGCTCATCGCCGTCACTGACCTCAGCGGAACGGTGCTGGCCGAACGCCGGCTGGCCCAGGACGTCGCCGATGGCCCGGAGGCCGTGCTGGACCGGGTGGTGGCGGAAGGCACCAAACTGCTGGGCCAGGCCGGCCGCGGCAAGGACGGCCTCGCCGGCATCGGCATCGGCCTGCCCGGCCCGGTTGAACATGCCACCGGGATGCCCGTGAAGCCGCCGATCATGCCCGGCTGGGACGGGTTCGACGTCGTCCGGCACGTCCAGCACTCGCTGCCGGTCCCCGTGCTGGTGGACAACGACGTCAACATCATGGCGCTGGGCGAGCGGACAGCCTACTGGCCGGACCACGACAACTTCCTCTTCATCAAGGTCGCCACGGGAATCGGCGCCGGCATCATCAGCAGCGGCCAGCTCCAGCGCGGAGCCAACGGCACGGCCGGGGACCTTGGCCACGTCCGCGTGCCGCGCGGCGACGACGTGCTCTGCCGCTGCGGCAACTACGGCTGCCTTGAGGCGCTCGCGTCCGGTCCCGCCGTCGCGCATGCCCTGACCCTGCAGGGACTGCAGGCCGGCAACGGCGGGGACGTGCTGCGGCTCGTGTCCGAGGGCAACCTGCAGGCGATCCAGGCCCTCCGCCAGGCGGGCCGGGACCTCGGCGACGTGCTGGCCACCGTGGTGAACCTGCTCAATCCCTCCGTCATCGTGATCGGCGGCAGCCTCGGCCAGGCCGGCGAACACCTTATGGCCGGGGTCCGTGAGGTGGTCTACCGGCGCTCGCTGCCGCTGGCCACCACCCATCTGCGGATCGGGCTGTCCCTGGCGGGGGACCAGTCCGCCATCCTGGGTGCCAGCCAGATGGTCACCCAGTACGTGCTCTCGCCTGCCGTGATCGAAGCGACCCTGCAGGCGACGGGCTGACGCCGGGCATCCGCGCAGGTGCCACAATCGCCGGATCCGGCGGGCGCCCGTGATAGCAATGGGACTGATGAAAGCATATTTCTGCCCGCCGGCCGAGCCGCGGCACCCATGAGCGCCGACGTCCTGGCGAAGGTGCCGCGCAGCTGGATCCTGCTGGCCGCCATCGGGCTCATCGCCCTGAACATGCGCGGCCCGTTCGTGGCTGTGGCGCCGGTGGTCGGCCCGATGCAGGCGGAACTGGGCTTCTCCCCGGTGGAACTTGGTCTCCTGACCGGCATCCCGGTGCTGTGCTTCGCCCTTGCCGCGCCGCTCGCCGCGCTGACCGGACGCAAGCTCGGCGCGGAAGTCGCCATCACGCTCACCCTGTTCGGTGTCCTGCTGGGCGTGATTGTGCGATCGGCAGGCAACGGCGCCGTCGTCATGCTGGGCACGGTGATTCTCGGCGTAGCCATCACGATCGGCAACATCGTCGTACCGCTGATCATCCGGCGCGACTTCGCCCCCGCCCGGCAGGGCACGGCGATGGGCATCTACACCGCCGCCCTGAACATCGGCTCCTTTGTCACCGCCATGGTGATGGCGCCCCTGGCCGAACTGTTCGGCTGGCGGTTGGCCCTCGCCGCCTGCGGGCTCTTCGCCGTCGCGGCCCTCATTGCCTGGGTGCTCGCCTTCGGCAGCCGGGCGTTCCGGCCAGAACCCGTTCCCGCCCCGGAGCCGGCCCGTGCCGGGATCAAACGGGCGTCGCGCTGGATCACGGTCGGGCTGACCGCGGGCTTCGCGGGGCAGGCGTTCTCCTACTACGGTGTGACCGCCTGGCTGCCCAGCATCCTCGCGGACGAACTCGGCATGACGGCCGCGGAAGCAGGTGCGGGCTCGTCGCTGTTCCAGATCCTCGCCATCGTGGGCGGCCTGGGCGTACCGCTCGCGGCCCGTTTCGCCAGCACGACGACGGTGGGACTCACCCTGGGGCTGCTGTGGCTGACCGTGCCGGTGGGCCTGTTGCTGGCGCCGGAGCTGTGGTGGCTGTGGTCCTCGTTGGGCGGCATCGCCCAGGGCGGCGGCATCACGCTCATCTTCATTGCCATCATCCGGCTGGCCCGGGACCAGGCCTCCGCCGGCCGGATGTCCGCCGTCGTGCAGGGTGTGGGCTACTCCTTCGGTGCCCTGGCACCAACCCTGCTGGGCTATGTCAACGGGGTCTCAGGATCGTGGACCGGTCCGCTGCTGATGGTGCTCGGCTCGGTCGCGATGTTCATCCTCGGGACCGCGCTCTCCCTCCGCCACGTCCCCAAGGCGCACTGACCCGCACTGCCGCGCCTGCCGCGCCGGTGTCACAGTAAAGGCCCATGTTCATGCGAACATGGGCCTCAACTGTCATCGACGCCGTTGTCGAGTCCCCGAGGGGGTCTTCCGTCGCTGGGCCACCGCCCCGGATCTCGGGGGTGCCTGTTGCGAAGGGCATGGCAGCCCAGCAGACGGAAATCTGTACCAACCGGTGTGTACCGGCCCTAGGCGGGGACGAGGGCGGGATCCTCGGTGGGGAGGTCGCCGCCGTCGCGCGCTTCATGCAGGAACCGGTCGTAGGCCGGAAGCGTCAGGAAGGCCGGAAACGCCGGGGTGAGCGTGACTTCCTCGAAGATGTCCCGGGAATCGGCGAAGCGGTCGCCTTCGAAGCGTTCGAGCTTGGCGAACTCCTCGTCCAGCATGTCCTCGACCCAGTCGCGGGTGATGACCTCGCCCTGGTCCGTGATGGCCCGGGAGAAGATCCACTGCCACAGCTGTGAGCGGGAGATCTCCGCGGTGGCGGCGTCCTCCATCAGGTTGTGGATGGCGACGGCGCCGTTGCCGCGGAGCCAGGACTCGATGTAGCGGATGCCGACCTCGATGTTGTTCCGGATCCCCTGTTCGGTGATGGTGCCGGTGGTGGAGGCGATGTCGAGCAGGGCGCGGTCGTCGGGGGTAACGTCCTCGCGGAGCCGGTCCAGCTGGTTCGGGCGGTCGCCGAGGACGCCGTCGAACACCTCGCGGCAGACCGGAACCAGGTCCGGGTGGGCCACCCAGGAGCCGTCAAAGCCGTCGCCGGCCTCGCGGGTCTTGTCCGCGCGGACCTTCTCGATGGCGATCGCGTTGGCTTCGGCGTCCTTGCGGTTGGGGACGGCCGCGGCCATTCCGCCGATCGCCATGGCGCCGCGCTTGTGGCAGGCCCGGACCAGCTGTTCGGTGTAGGCGCGCATGAACGGCTGGGTCATGGTCACCTGGCTGCGGTCCGGCAGGACGAAGCGCGGGCCGCGGGTGCGGAAGTTCTTGATCAGCGAGAAGATGTAGTCCCAGCGGCCGGCGTTCAGGCCTGCGGCGTGGTCGCGCAGTTCGTAAAGGATCTCCTCCATTTCGAAGGCCGCCGTGATGGTTTCGATCAGCACCGTGGCGCGGATGGTGCCCTGCGGGATGCCGAGCAGGTCCTGGGCGAGGACAAAGATGTCGTTCCACAGGCGGGCCTCGAGGTGGTTCTCGATCTTCGGCAGGTAGAAGTACGGGCCCTTGCCCTGGGCGATCAGCCGGCGGGCGTTGTGGAAGAAGTACAGGCCGAAGTCGACGATGCCGCCGGCGATCGGCGTGCCGTCAATGAGCATGTGCTTTTCCGGCAGGTGCCAGCCGCGGGGGCGGACCACGATGGTGGGCAGCTCCCCGGCCGGGCGGAGCTTGTACTCCTTGCCCTCGGGGGACGTGAAGTCGATCCGGCGCTCCAGGGCATCGGTGAGGTTGAGCTGGCCCTGGATGACGTTGCGCCACGACGGGGTGGAGGAGTCCTCCATGTCCGCGAGCCACACCTTGGCGCCGGAGTTCAGCGCGTTGATGGTCATCTTCTTGTCCACCGGGCCGGTGATTTCGACGCGGCGGTCCATCAGGCCCGGAGCCGGGGGAGCCACGCGCCAGTTCGGATCGTTCCGGACGGACTCGGTCTCCCGGAGGAACCGCGGGTCCTGGCCCTTGCCGATCTGCTGGCGGCGGTCCCGGCGGGCCTGCAACAGCTCCAGCCGCCGTCCCTTGGTCGCCTTGTGCAGCTTGGCAACAAATGCCAAGGCATCAGGAGTCAGGACCTCGCTCTGCCGGCAAATCGGCTGTGCGGTCAACGTAACCCCGTTGATGGTGAAGTTGTCAGTGAAGCTGTTCATGGGAGTTGCTCCTTGAATGTCCGCCGTTGCCCTATCACTTTTGGTCTCCAAAGGAGGTCGATGAGGACCAAAAGTGATAGGGCAACTGGCGGGAAAAGCTGGGGATTAGTGGAACTGGCCTTCTTCGGTGGATCCCACCAGAGCCAGGGTGGATGCGTTCGGGTTGAGCGCGGTAGCGATGTCGTCGAAGTAGCCGGTGCCGACTTCGCGCTGGTGCTTGGTCGCGGTGTAGCCGCGGGATTCGGAGGCGAATTCCTTCTCCTGCAGCTCGACGTAAGCGCTCATGCCTTCACGGGCGTAACCGTGGGCGAGATCGAACATCGAGTAGTTCAGGGCGTGGAATCCGGCCAGGGTGATGAACTGGAACGTGAAGCCCATGGCGCCGAGTTCGCGCTGGAACTTGGCGATCGTGGCGTCGTCGAGGTGCTTCTTCCAGTTGAACGACGGGGAGCAGTTGTAGGAGAGCATCTGATCCGGGAAGTCGGCCTTGACGGCTTCGGCGAACTTGCGGGCCAGCTCCAGGTCCGGGGTGCCCGTCTCCATCCAGATGAGGTCGGAGTACGGGGCGTAGGCCTTGGCGCGGGCGATGCAGGGTTCGATGCCGTTGCGGACCTTGTAGAAGCCCTCCGCGGTGCGCTCGCCGGTGACGAATTCCTGGTCGCGCGGATCGACGTCGGAGGTGATCAGGGTGGCTGCCTCGGCGTCGGTGCGGGCGATGATGACGGACGGGGTGCCCGCGACGTCGGCGGCCAGGCGGGCGGCGTTCAGTGTGCGGACGTGCTGCTGGCTGGGGATCAGGACCTTGCCGCCGAGGTGGCCGCACTTCTTTTCCGAGGCGAGCTGGTCTTCCCAGTGAACACCCGAGGCGCCGGCCTGGATCATGGACTTCATCAGCTCGTAGGCGTTGAGCGGGCCGCCGAAACCGGCCTCGGCATCAGCGACGATCGGGACCATCCAGTCCTCGACGGTCTGGATGCCCTCGGAGAACTCGATCTGGTCGGCGCGGAGCAGGGCGTTGTTGATGCGGCGGACCACGGTCGGAACCGAGTTGGCCGGGTACAGGGACTGGTCCGGGTAGGTGTGGCCGGAGTTGTTGGCATCGGCGGCGACCTGCCAGCCGGAGAGGTAGATGGCGCGGAGGCCGGCCTTGACCTGCTGTACGGCCTGGTTGCCGGTCAGGGCGCCCAGGGCGTTCGTGTACTTGCCTTCCTGGTGCTCCGTGGTCAGCTGCTTCCACAGCTTTTCGGAGCCGCGGCGGGCGAGGGTGTGTTCCTCGGAGACGCGGCCGCGGAGGCGGACGACGTCGGAGGCCTTGTAGTCCCGGGTGACACCTTCCCAGCGCGGGTTGGCAGCCCACTCGAGCTCCAGTGCGGTGGCCTGCTGTTCGGGCGTCTGGGTGGGCTCAAATGCTGCAGTCATCTTTGTCTCCTTAGTGGGGCCCCGGGCCTGCCTTACTGCTTCCTCGCAGTGCGACTGGATGATCCGGCGCGGTGTAACTTTTCCGTAAGACCTACTTTTCTGTACTTTCAACCGCCTTTCTAGATGAAAAGAGTGGAAAGAAATGCACTTCTTCGCGTATTCTCAAGAAATGCACCCCGCCAGTTGGAACCGCCCCGCGTCCGCAGCTTCGTCGCCCGCTGTCCCGGAAGTGGACGTCATCAGCATGGGCCGGCGCGTCCGCCACCTCCGCAAGGCCGCCGGCCTCACGCTCGATGACCTGAGCGCCACGGTGGGTACGGCCCCCAGCCAGCTGAGCCTGATCGAGAACGGCAAACGCGAGCCCAAACTCGGACTGCTCCAGCAGCTCGCGGCGGCGCTGGGGGTGAGCATCGACGAGCTGCTGGGCGCGGAGCCGCCCAACCGGCGCGCCGCTCTGGAGATTGAGCTGGAGCGCTACCAGCGCAGCCCCATCTATGAGTCCCTCAAGCTGCCCAAGATCCGCATCAGCTCGCGGCTCCCGATGGATGTGCTGGAGTCCATGGTGGGGCTGCAGCACGAGCTGGAACGCCGGCTCAACGAGCAGATCGCGACGCCGGAAGAGGCCCGCCGCGCGAACGGGGAACTGCGCGCCATGATGCGCGAGCGGAACAACTACTTCCCGGAGTACGAGGCCGAAGCGCAGAAGGTGCTGGCCTCCGTCGGGCACACGAGCGGTCCGCTGTCCCATCACGTCATTGCCGACATCGCCGGGCACCTCGGGTTCACCCTCCACCACGTGGGCGATCTGCCGCACTCCACCCGTTCGGTGACCGACCTTAAGAACCGCCGGATTTATCTCACGCAGAACGCGCGCAGTGACCACGACCCGCGGTCGGTGCTGTTGCAGGCGCTGGGCCACTATGTGCTGGGGCACCAGACCCCCACGAACTATGGTGACTTCCTGATGCAGCGCGTGGCCACGAACTACTTCGCCGCCGCGCTCCTACTCCCCGAGCAGGCCACCGTGGAATTCCTGCAGAAAGCCAAGCAGGCCAAGGAGATCGCGGTGGAGGACATTCGGGATGCCTTCGCCGTGTCCTACGAGACCGCCGCGCACCGCTTCACCAACCTCGCCACCCAGCACCTGGACCTGCGGACGCACTTCCAGAAGACCCACAAGAGCGGCATCATCTACAAGGCCTACGAGAACGACGGCGTGACGTTTCCGCAGGACCATACCGGCGCCATCGAGGGCCAGCCGTCCTGCAAGAACTGGACCTCCCGGGTGGTCTTCGACGTCCCGGACAAGTTCTCCGCGTACAACCAGTACACCGACACCCCGGCCGGGACCTTCTGGTGCACGGCCCGGACCGAGCGCTCCGCCAACGGCGAGTTCTCGCTTTCGGTCGGCGTCCCGTACGCCCAGGTGAAGTGGTTCCGCGGCCGGGACACCACGGAGCGGTCCAAGTCGACCTGCCCGGACGAAAGCTGCTGCCGGCGCCCGCCAGCGGCTCTGACCTCGGAATGGGCCGGCAACGCCTGGCCCTCGGCGCGGGCGCATTCGCACCTGCTCGCCGCGATGCCGCCCGGCGCCTTTCCCGGCGTGGACGAGACCGAGGTCTACAGCTTCCTGCAGGCGCACTCCGGCAGCTGACCCTCCGGACGCTCCCTCCCTTCCTGCGGTTCTTGGCGGGACGCTCCCGCAAATTCCGCCACAAGCTGCCCGACGCTCCCTCGGATCAGGTGCGGGAGCGTACGGTGATTTGGCGAACCGGGTGAGGTGAACCGAGTGGGTCGGAGCGGGGGGCGCGAACCGGACGGCGCCAGTGCTGGATGGCCTGAACAAAACGGCATCAAATCGTAACCCGGGCGCGGTCGCCCTTTTGACGGCCCGCTGGTTGACTGGCCCCAGGCGGATCCCCGCCATCTGTCGCTGTTGTGCGGGCCTTGGAGTCGCGATGAAACAGAAGTCTTGGGCGCGGCGTGTCGCCGCCGCGGCGGCCGTGGCGCTGGCCTTGACGGCCTGTTCCGCCTCGCCGCCGGCGCTGCTGAAGGCCGACGGCGTCGCACGCCTTGCGGCGGACCGGTCCGCCTACCCGGCGGAGCTGGCCCAGCTCAGGGCGTCGGCGCGGACGCTGGGAGCCGCCCTCCTGGCCGACGGCGGGGATGCCGGCAACGGCAACGTGGTGGCGTCCCCGGGCAGCCTGCTGATCGCCCTGGCCATGCTGCGGGCAGGCGCGTCCGGGGACACGGCTGCCGAGATGGACAGCGCCCTCGGCCTGCCCTCGGCGCACCGCGACGAAGCCATGAACGCGCTGCTGGCCTCCCTAGATGCTTTCAACGGCGACCCCGGCTCGGTGGACGAAAAGAATCCTCCGCGCCGGCCCGTCCTGCACAGCGCAAACGGCCTGTTTGTGGACAAGGGCGTGCCCACCGGCGACGGCTATCTGCGATCCCTTGCGCAGTACTACGGGGCGGGCGTGTACCCGGTGGAGTTCCTGGATGAGGACGTCACCAAGCCTGCGATCGACGCTTGGGTGAACCAGAACACCGGCGGACGAATCAAGAAGGCGCCCGCGAAGTACAGCCGCGAAAACACCTTCAGCCTGCTCAGCGCGGGCGGCTTGGCTCCGCTGAACGTGGTCCGCTTCGACCGGCCGTTCCACTACGAGATCGTGCACGTCGAGACCGGGCTGCCGCTGTTCATGGGCAGGGTGTCCGACCCCCGCTCATCATGAGACGCTCCCTCTGATTCTGTAGGCAAAAACCTGACGCCTCCTCAGCACGTGAGGGAGCGTCCGGGCAGGAGCTGCCAGACGTGAGGGAGCGTCCGGGCAGGAGCTGCCAGACGTGAGGGAGCGTCCGGGCAGGAGCTGCCAGACGTGAGGGGGCGTCCGGGCAGGAGCTGCCAGACGTGAGGGGGCGTCCGGGCAGGAGCTGCCAGACGTGAGGGAGCGTCAAATGTGAGTACGGCTAGCGAGGGCCGCCCTGCCAGAGCGCATCGAACGGCGCTCCCGAGGCCACCCGGTTCCGGATCCCGGCGGTCACAAAAGCCTTGGCCGTCCGGGCTGCCTCCAGCGGCGTCGCGCCCTTGGCCAGCTCGGCCGTCACGGCGGCGGCCAGCGAGCAGCCGGCACCGGAGACTGCCACTTCGCCCACCTTCGGGGCGGACAGGACTTCCAGCGTCCCGCCGTCGTAGTAGACGTCGACGGCGTCGGGCCCGGCCAGGCGCACACCGCCCTTGGCGAGCACCGCGGCGCCCCTGAGCTCGTGGATCCGGACGGCGGCGGCCTTGAGCGATTCAAGGTCGGTGATTTCCAGGCCGGAGAGGGACTCGGCCTCGAAGTGGTTCGGGGTGACAAACGTGGCCAGCGGCAGGATCTGCGCCTTGAGCGCCTGGTCCGTGTCCAGCGCGTGGCCCGGCTCCTGGCCCTTGCAGATCAGCACCGGATCCAGCACCACGTTCTTGAACGCAGCGCCGGACAGCGCCGCGGCAACCGTCGAAATCGTCGCCGGACTGCCCAGCATGCCGATCTTCACGGTATCCAGCGCGGACGGTGCGCCGGACGCGGCACCGTAGGCCGCCGTCGTTGCCTCGAGCTGGTCAGCGATGACCTGCTGGTCGATCGGGACGAAGCGGTGGTTCCAGTTGTCCTGCGGATCGAAGGAAACGATGCACGTCAGGTTGGCGATCCCGAAGACGCCGAGCTCCTGGAAGGTCTTCAGGTCAGCCTGCGCGCCGGCGCCGCCCGTCGCTTCGGAGCCTGCGATGGTCAGGGCGACGGCGGGAGCGGCCGCGGCGGCGTCGGAAGCGGTATCGGAAACAGCCAGGGCGGCGGAGTCAAAGGCGGTGGAAGTCATGGACCTATCCTGCCATTGCCGGAAATCCCGCCGCATTGTGCGCATGACCAATATGAACACAACCCACGTGTCCCGGGTGACCGGGAATACGGTGGCGGACGGTGTTGCCTCTTGCGGCGCCGGATCCAGGAAGGTTCATTGATGAGCACCCAGCTGTCCGAATCGGCGCAGACGAGACGAGCCGTCAGCAATATTCTCAAAGGCTCTGCCGGCAACCTCGTCGAATGGTTCGATGTCTATATCTACACGGCATTCTCCGCCTACTTTGCCGTCCACTTCTTCAGCTCCAAGGACCCGCTGCAGAGCAACCTCGAAGCAATGGCCGTCTTCGCCGTCACGTTCCTGATGCGCCCGATCGGCGCTTGGTTCTTTGGCCGCTACGCGGACCGCAACGGCCGCAAAGCCGCGCTGACCCTGAGTGTGACCATGATGTCCGCCGGTTCCTTCGCCATTGCGTTGCTGCCCACCAAGGAGGTCATCGGCATCTGGGCGCTGGTCCTCCTGGTCCTCATCCGGCTGCTGCAGGGCTTCTCCGTAGGCGGCGAGTACGGAACCAGCGCCACATACATGTCCGAGGCTGCCACCGCCAAGCGGCGCGGCTTCTTCTCCAGCTTCCAGTACGTCACACTCATCGGCGGGCAGATGCTGGCGCTCCTGGTGCTCGTCATCCTGGAACGTACCCTTGGCAAGGACGTCCTGGGGGAGTGGGGCTGGCGGATTCCGTTCGCACTCGGCGGCGTTGCCGCGCTGGTGGTTTTCTGGATACGCCGATCCATGGAGGAAACCATCTCTGCGGAGCAGACTGCCGCCGCCAAGGCCGGGGCGACCGGCGGTGAAGCCCAACCCGGAACGATGAAGCTGCTGTTCACCCAGCACTGGAAGTCCTTGCTGATCTGCATCGGCGTCACCTTGGGCGGCACGATGGCGTTCTACACCTACACCAACTTCACACTGTCCTTCATGCAGAACACCAGCGGCATCGCCAAGGAAACCACGTCCGTCATCAGCTTCTGGGCCCTGTTCATCTTCATGCTCCTGCAGCCGGTCTACGGAATGATTTCGGACCGCGTTGGCCGCAGGCCGCTGCTGCTCTGGTTCGGAATCAGCGGCGTGCTGCTGACCTGGCCGCTGCTGTCCGCGCTGGCCGGGACCAAGGACCCGTTCACCGCGTTCCTGCTGATGATGGGCGGGCTGCTGATTGTCGGCGGCTACACCTCGATCAACGCCCTCGTGAAGGCCGAGCTGTTCCCGGCCTCCATCCGGGCCCTCGGCGTCGGACTCGGCTACGCGATTGCCAACTCGCTCTTCGGCGGCACCACCCCGCTGGTGGGTGCGGCCTTCCAGAAGGCCGGTCAGGTCGAAATATTCTTCACCTACATCACCGTGGGCATTGGCATCTCGCTGCTGGTCTACATCTTCGCGCTGAAGAACAAGAAGTCCACACACCTGGACCACGAACAGGGTCACGCATGGGAGCCCGCTGAGGCCCCGGCTGTTCCGGGCGGCGGGCGCAAGGACGACGAGAAGGACCTCGTCGACGCCTCGCGCCGCTAGCTTGGTGGACCGCCGAACCCGGCGGTGCGTACGACGACGGCGGGTTGCCGGCTCCTGGACTTTGGTCCGGCAGCCGGCGGCCCGCCGCCGTCGTTCACGGGGTTGCCGGTTCGGTCTCCGGAAGGGCGGCGACGCCCAGCGCGATCCCGGTCATTTCCAGGGATTCTTCGATCAGCGTGAGCAGGAAGAACTGCCAAGGCAGGGTATCGCCGTGGACGAAAAGTCCGGACAGGGTTTCGACCCCCACGCCACCTGCCGGGAGGCATGTGCCCGCGGCCCGCAGCTCCAACCACAGCTCCGGGCAACGGGTGAGAGAATGGTAGACGGCTCCGCAGCTAGTTCTCCGGACCCGTCCAGTGCTAATACAGCCGGCTGCCCAGCGTGGTCCTCCCCGAGGATCCGGGCGCCGAGCGAACCACTATGAATGGAACACCCATGACTACCGCCCAGACGTTCCCGGCCGCAGCGCCGCCAAAATACGCCTCAATTGGTTCCTCCTACTTCGGCATTCTGCTGGCCGTCATGGCCGTGGTGCTGATTCTGTCCAACATCGGGGCATCGAAGGGCGTGGCGATCGGCCCGGTCATCACCGACGGCGGCTTCTTCCTCTTCCCGCTGGCCTACATCCTCGGGGACGTCATCAGTGAGGTCTATGGCTTCAGGGTGGCTCGCAAGGCCATCATCACTGCCTTCGCGCTGTCCGTTTTTGCGTCGCTCTGCTACTGGATCATCATCGCCTTGCCGGGCTTCGCCGATGACTTCGGTGTCGCCAAGCAGGCCGCGCTGGAAGGCGCACTGGGCCCGGTTCCGCAGATTGTGTTGGGCTCCCTGCTGGCGTTCCTGGCCGGGCAGACCATCAACGCGTGGATCCTCGTGAAGATGAAGGCACGCACGGGGGAGAAGTCCCTCTGGGCGCGCATCATGGGGTCCTCGGTCGCCGGCGAGTTCGTGGACACCCTGATCTTCTGCAGCATCGCCGCCTCCGTGATCGGTATTACCGACGTCGGCACGTTCGTGAACTACGTCGTCGTGGGCTTCCTCTACAAGACCCTCGTGGAGTTCCTCTTCGTCCCGGTCACCGCGGCCGCGATCGGCTGGATCAAGAAGCGCGAACCGAGCTACGGGGCGTAAGTCGGCCCGCCGGTAGGCAGCGGGGCTCTCAACCCTAGGTCGCCGGTAGGGTGCCCGATCGCCGTTGCCATCCGGCGACCTCGCAGCGTATCGGCGAGTTCGCCGCTCAGGGCCTCGGGTGGCCAGCCAGCGCGCGGAGCAGGCGGTTCTTGAATTCCTGCTCCCGGAAGAGGTCCTTCCACTCAAGGCGGACAAACCGCCAGCCCTCTTCCTCCAGGGCCTTCTCCCGGCGCCGCTCCTGAAAGATCACTTCCGGTGTCGGCCTGTAGTCGAAGTACTTGGTTTTGCCGTCGAACTCGAGAGCGACCTTCTCCTCCTTCCACGCAAAGTCCAGTCGATGCCGCCCGGCGCGGCTTGACACTTCAAGCTGCGGCACCGGCGGCCTAATCCGCAACCGAAAAATCAGCTCTCGGGTCAGGCTTTCCCCGGGAGACTCGGACCGCGGATCTGCCGTGGCCAGGACGCGGCGGAATGTCCGGATCCCCCGACGGCCGTCCAGCGCATCTGCCATGGCCTGCAGGGCGGATTCGTCCGCGCCCAGGCGGAGCGCATGGTCCGTGAGAATTAATGCCTGCCGGTAGCGCAGCATCATGGCGCAATCGGCGACGGTGCGCTCCAGGGACGTTGTCTGAAGTCCTTTGACAACAGCGACGTCCTGATCGGCGTAGGGACGGGTGTGGCAGCGGACGTCCCTGCCGTGGCGCTCGTTCGACGGCCGCACCTTTTGGAGGATATGGATCGCGTCATCCACGTCCCACAGGTGAAGCCGGCGGAGGCGCGCCGCTGACGTGTGGCTATAGAGGAAGCGGCCAGTCGACGTCGTCCGCGTTCCGTGGGCATGCGCAAAGATGAGCTGCCTGCTCCGGGAATCCGGGGACTGCGCGAGCCAAACGCTTGCCCGGATGTAGCAGCCCTGTCGGAGCCGGACGAGGGTGCCCGACTCCAGGAGTGAGCGGATGGCCCGTGAGCCATAACCGAGTTCCAGCAATTGTTCGGTGCGCCAGAGGTTGCCCGTGGGCGGCAACTCAAGTGGGTGGATCTTCGTCATACGACCAGCTTCAGCTGCCAACGGCGCGGGCGGCAGGCTCCGACGTCGCTATGTGGAAAACCCGATACCGGCGGGGGCTGCCGCCGTCAGCCGGGTACTCGGGCTGTGGTGCCGCGGACGATGAGGGCCGGCTCGATCAGCTTGCGCTCGGGCTCAAGGGTGGGGTCCTGGATCCGTGCCAGCAACGTGTTGGCGACGTCGACGCCGACAAGGTCGCTGCGGTTGTCCACGGTCGACATGTCCAGGTACCGCGACTTGGCCAGCTGGGAGTTGTCGTAGCCGATCACGGAGAGGTCCGCCGGGACGGACAGGCCGCGTGCCTTGGCGGCGGCGAGGGCGCCCAAGGCCATGGTGTCATTGGCCGCGAAAAGGGCCGTGGTGTCGGGATGGTGGTCGAGAATCCAGCAGGCGGCCGCGTAGCCATCTTCCTCGGAGGTCCCCTGGGATTCGCCGGCAATCCGGACCTCGACGGCGGCCTCCACGATGCGGCTGCGGAACCCTTCCCGCCGGTGGGCAGCCGCACCGCCGGAGCCCGAGAGGTGCCCGATCCGTGTGTGGCCGAGCCCCAGCAGGTGGTCCGCGGCCATGCGCCCGCCCTCGTCGTCGTCATTCGTGATGAGGCTTGCCCCGGCGGGGACCCCGTCCCGCCAGCCCGCGACGACGGCGGGAACCCAGGTTCCGGTCAACATCGACTCACTCGGCTCGGCGGCGATCACGAGGCCCTCCACGTGCATGGCCAGCAGGCCGTCCGTGGCCTCCGTGATGCGGTTCTCGCCCGGGCGGGAATCCGCGAGGGTGACCTGGTAGCCGTGGGGGGAGAGCGCGGATTCCAGGCCGCGCAACAGGTCCACGAACCAGAGGTTCCGGAAGTCGTCAATGACAAGCCCGATGCTTTTGGTCTGGCTGCTGGCCAGCGTCGTGGCTGCACGGCTGGGCCGGTACCCCAGCTCTGATATGGCGGCGCGGACTGCCGCCCGGCGCTTCTCGCTGACCTTCGACGGGTTCTGCAGCACGAGGGACACCAGCGATGGGGAGACGCCGGCGCTCTTGGCGACGTCGTAGATCGTCGGGCGCCGGGTTCGGGAGGGGTTCAGCGTCATCTGCAGAGCCTTTCATGTCTCATCCGAGGATAACCGCCCAACCATTGACAGGACATATGCACATAGCTACGCTTTTGTTCAGCGCCAGATTTTGTAGCGCTCCAATTTTACCGGACCGGGCCGCTGGCCTGGCCGAATTTCAAAGGAGAAATCGATGGCCGACAGTCTAGGAGTCGCTGTAATCGGCGCCGGCATGGCAGGCAAGGCCCACGCTGCCGCGTACCGCACGGCGTCCGCGCTCTACAGCCCGGTCCTTCCGCCCATCCGGCTGGTTTCCATCGGCGACGTCAATGCCGAGTTCGGATCGCTGGCGGCGAAGCGTTTTGGCTACGAACGCAATGACACCTCGTGGCAGGCGATCGCCGAAGCCGACGACATCGACGTCGTCAGCGTCGTGATCGCGAACTCCCTCCACCGCGAAGTCGTGGAAGGACTGTTGGCCGCCGGGAAGCATGTGCTGTGCGAAAAGCCGCTCAGCGACTCAATCGAGGACGCCCGCGCCATGGCCGAGGCGGCCCGCAACGCCAGCTCGATCGCCCGCATCGGGTTCACCTTCCGCCGCACGCCGGGCATCGCGTACATCCGCGACCTCATCCGGTCCGGTGTCCTGGGCAACGTCCTCCACTTCAGCGGCCGCTACTGGACCGACTACGGGTTCAGCCCCTCCGCCCCCATGAGCTGGCGCTACAAGGGCGGCCCCGGCTCGGGCGCGCTGGCCGACGTCGGAAGCCACCTGACGTATGTCGCGGAATTCCTCTGCGGCGACATCAAATCCATCAGCGGAGGCCGCCTCAGCACCGTGATCGGCAAGCGCCCGCTGCCGCTCGGCGCCGTCATGGGCCATGACCACGCCGCGGTCAGCGACACCTTCGAGCCCGTCGAAAACGACGATTACGCGGTGTTTTCAGCCGAATTCGAGAACGGCGCCGGCGGCTTCGAGGTCTCGCGCGTCGCGGCCGGGCACGCCAACAGCCTCATCTTCGAAGTCTTCTGCGAGAACGGCGCCGCCAGGTTCGACCAGCGCCGCCCTGCGGAGATCGAACTGTTCCTCAACGACGGACCGGCCAACGAGAACGGCTACCGCCAGGTCATCCTCGGCCCCGGACACCCCTACATCGCCGGCGGCCTGGCCATGGACGCACCCAGCGTCGGCTTCGGCCAGAACGACGCCTTCGGCTACCAGGCCCGGGCGTTCCTCGAGGAAGTCGCCGGCCTCAGCGAAGAATCCTCGCTGCCGCGCTGCGCCACCTTCGACGAGGGCGTGCGCAACATGGAACTCCTCGGTGCGGTCACCGAATCGGCACTCAACAACGGCAAGAAAGTCACGCTATGAAACTCGGTGTCTACAACGCCATCCTGCACGACCGGCCCCTGCCCGAGGCCCTCAAGGTCATCTCCGACCTAGGACTGACCGGCATCGAAATCAACACGGGTGGATTCCTGCCGGCCGTCCACGTCCCCAACATGGACCAGATCCTCGAAAGCGACGCGGCCCGCGACGACTATCTCGCCATCTTCGAGGGGACCGGCGTCGCGATTGCCGGCCTGAACTGCAACGGCAACCCGCTGCACCCCAAGCGTGAAATCGGCGAGAAGCATGCCGAGGACATCCGCCGCTCCATCCGGCTGGCGCACCGGCTGGGACAGGACCGCGTGGTGACCATGTCCGGCCTGCCCGGCGGGGAGCCCGGCGCCACCACGGTGAACTGGGTCGTCAACGCCTGGAACTCGGCGGCCCTGGAAGTGCTCGACTATCAGTGGGGCATCGCGGCCGGCTTCTGGAAGGAAACCGACCGGCTCGCCGCGGACCACGGTGTGAAGGTGGCCCTCGAGCTGCACCCGCAGAACATCGTGTTCAACACCGCCGACGTCCACAAGCTCATCGAGCTCACCGGCGCGACCCATGTCGGCGTCGAACTGGATGCCTCCCACCTCTTCTGGCAGCAGATGGACCCGGTCGCGGTGGTCCGCGAACTCGGGCCGCTGGTCTTCCAGGCTGCGGCGAAGGACGTCCGCATCAACACCGCGAACGCCGCGCTCTACGGTGTCCTCGACAACAGCTTCCGCCGGCTTTCCCCGGAGGAAAACCGCACCAATCTCGGCGGCGACGAGTGGGCGAACGAATGGCCCAAGGACTCGGCGTGGGACTTCGTGGCGCTGGGGCGCGGGCACGACACCGCGTACTGGACCGAGTTCCTGCGCGCGCTGTACGAGGTGGACCCGGACATGCTCGTCAACATCGAGCACGAGGACGTGTCCCTGGGCCGGATCGAAGGCCTCCAGGTGGCGGCCAAGGTCCTGCGCGACGCCGACGCGGCCCTCTCGGCGTCGTTGCACCTCACGAACTGACGGCCTGATGGCCCGGCAAGCCACGAGGTCGCCGGGACGCTGCCCGATCGCCGGAGCGTTCCGGCGATCGGGCACAGTTCCGGCGACTTCGACGCCGGGGCCGCAGCTTTCCGGCGAGTTCGACGGCGGGCTGTACCCAGGAGGCGGGCTGTACCCAGGCGGCGGGAGGCCCTTAGGAGTAGTACTGCCCCAGGGTCTCGGCCTTGAAGTCGAAGAAGTTGCCGGCCTCGATGGCGAGGCGGGCGTCGTCGACCATCTTCACCACGAAGCGCTCGTTGTGGATCGAGATCAGCGTGGCGGAGACCATCTCCTTGGCTTTGAACAGGTGGTGGATGTAGGCCCGGGAGTAGTTCAGGCAGGCGTAGCAGTCGCAGCCTTCCTGCAGCGGGCCGAAGTCGCGCTTGTACATGGCACCGGAGAGGTTGTACCGGCCGGTGGGGTGGTAGAACGCCGAGTTCCGGGCCACCCGGGTCGGTGAGACACAGTCGAAGGTGTCCGCGCCGTTTTCGATAGCGGTGAAGATGTCGTCCGGCTCGGAGATGCCGAGGAGGTGCCGGGGCTTGTTCTCCGGCAGTTCCTCGTTGCACCAGCGCACGATCGTGCCCAGGTTTTCCTTCTCCAGCGCCCCGCCGATGCCGAAGCCGTCGAAGTTCATCGCACCGAGGTCGCGGCAGGCCTTGCGGCGCAGGTCCTCGTACTGGGCGCCCTGGATGACACCGAAGAGCGCCTGGTAGGGCTTGCCGGCGCGCTCGGACGTGAGCCGGAAGTGCTCGGTGATGCAGCGCTCGGCCCAGCGCCGGGTGCGCTCCAGGGATTCCTCCTGGTAGCCGCGGGAGTTCTGCAGGGTGGTGAGCTCGTCGAACGCGAACATGATGTCCGCGCCGATCTGGTGCTGGACGTTCATGGAGATCTCGGGGCTGAAGCGGTGGCGGTCGCCGTTGAGGTGGCTCTTGAACCACACGCCTTCCTCATCCACATGGGCCAGGCGTTCCTTGCCGGGGGCGACGGCGTCGTCAGGCCCGGAAGTGTCCACCGATTTCATGTCGATGACCTTCTTGAACCCCGAACCCAGGCTCATCACCTGGAACCCGCCGGAGTCCGTGAACGTGGGCCCGCGCCAGTTCATGAAGGCGCCCAGCCCGCCGGCCTCGTCCAGGATGTCCGCGCCCGGCTGCAGGTACAGGTGGTAGGCGTTGGCCAGCACGGCCTGCGCTCCCAGCTCGGCAACGGACTCCGGGAGCACCGACTTGACCGTGGCCTTGGTGCCGACCGCGATGAACGCCGGGGTCTGGATCTCGCCGTGCGGTGTGGTGATGGTGCCCGTGCGGCCGAGGAACTCCCCGCCGTTGGCACTGACCTGGGCCTCCGATGGCGGGCAGCTTTCGCTCAGGCGTTTGCCCACACGGAAGGAAAACTCGGACTGCCGGGCCGGCAGGAGCGATGACACGGGTGTTTCAGGTTTGGCTGGCACCGTTCAAGTGTGCCAGCTAACAGCCTTCAACCCTTAGTGCAGCGGATCGGATGTGGGGTAGTTCTCAGCCCGCCACTTGTCCCAGTAGTTGCGGATGGACTCCAGCTGGTGCGCCCCGAGGTCGTAGGTGGAGACGATGACCAGGGACCCGCCCTCGGGCCGGATGTCCTTGATGGCCGGCTGGTCCGCCACGATCACCAGGCCTTCGCCGTGTTCCGCGTAGTGGTGGACCGTGAGCCCCACCTGGTGGTTGCTGCGGAACCAGACCTTGCCGGCGACTTCCTCGCCCGTGGCCAGGGTGAGCGAGTACGGTTCGCCGGGCTTGGGGACGTCCGACAGGCCCAGATTTTCGATCGCGGACCCTTCGTTCCCCGGGACGGAGAAGAAGAAGGTCCGGCGTTTGCCGTGCGGATGCCGTTCGAGGGCGAAGCGGAGCTGCTGGATGAAGGTCAGCCACCCCTGGGTGATGTCCTCGTCCCAGGCGGCCCACTCGGAATTGTGGTCCACCGCGGCCCGCGTGACGCTGACTTCCGTGCCGGTCGGGACCGGTTTCAAGGTGAACACGTCCCCGCCGTCGACCACCAGGGAAGTGTGGTCGGCGCCTTCGACGACATTGGGGCTGAAATAGATCTCATTGATCTCGGCCGCCTGGTCGTCGGCGTCCCAGCCGTGCCACTGGGCTACCTTGGCGGGCTCGCGCAGCATTGTCCAAACCTGCTGCGCGTCGGAGTTGATCACAACGCTCAGATTGTTCGTCATGGGGTGAATCTACAACGCCCGGCCGTGGGGTGGTAGGGGCCAAACGCCTCAGGAACGGACGGACTCGAGTTCGTTGCCGATCCGGCGGTCCAGTTCCGGGGCGCCGATGGTTTCGGAGCCGCCGTGGGCGCGCAGGAAGAGCAGCGCCTCGAGCCGCAGGAGCCGCCACTCGCGTTCCGCATCCGGGTTCGAATTGTCCATCGAGCGGAAAATTTCCTTGTCGTACAGGTTCGGTTCGTTGAGCGAGCGCTGGCGGACCTTGGCGTTGATCCGGGCCTTGAACGGGTCCGTCTCCATGGCATCGGGGGCGCGCAGGAACTTCTCGTAAACGGCGGCCCGTTCCTCCTGGCCGAGCTGGCGGCAGATGTAGCTGGACAGGGCGAGGGAGGCTTCCACCGATGCCCAGCGGCCGCGGTTGCCGTCGAAGGGCAGCACATTGAGCAGGTCCGCGACGGCGAGGGCGTGTTCGGCGTCCTTGAGGATGATGAACAGCTCCTGCGCGAGGTCGCTGAGGTCCTTGAGGCAGCTGCCGGACTTCGTGTTGATGCCCTTGGCCAGCCGTTCGCTGAGCAGTAGCACCCCCGCGGATTTGGGGTGGGCCTCGGCGGCGGCCAGCACCACGGACTCGGGCGTTCCCTCGAGGGCGGGGATCAGCGCCAGATCCTCGTCGCTGGGACCGCTCACCACCGGCGGAACGGGCGGCAGGGGAGGGACGACGACGGCGGGCGCGGCGGCGCCGTCGGCCTCCTCGTCCCGGTCCTGCCCGCCCGTGCCGGCCGCGCCGCTGCCCTGAACTTCGCCCGGGACCCCGGTCTCATCGCCGGCCGGTTCGGGGGGCTGCAGCGGGGAGCCGGCCTCCTCGACCGTGGTGTCCCCGGTCTCGGCGGGAGCCCCGAGGATCAGGACGGTGGAGGACGCCGCGATCCGCAGGCCGCCGCCTCCTGTGAGCGTCGCCAGGACCATGGCGGGGGTCCCGAAATCATCGGTTTCGACGTCAACGCGCTGAATTTCGGCGGAGCGGTTGCCGTCGGGCAGGAGCAGATGATCGCCGCTCTGCAGAGATCCAGCCTGCTGTTCGATGTAGTTCGGGGCGGCCGGGGGGTAGGTCATTGGAGTCCTTAAATTCTTTTGCGGTCCGCCCAACAGTCTACAAAGGCGCGCGCGGGCAGCCAGCGGAGGGCAGTTGCCGCAGCCGCCTCCGGTCAGTTCCCGACGCCGGCGAAGGCCAGGGCCTGGCGGATCAGGGCGCCGCGGCCGCCGCTGAATTCCAGCTGGACATCCGAGCTCATGACTTCCTGCGGGGTCATCCAGGTCAGTTCCAGCGCGTCCTGCCGCGGCGAGCATTCGCCCGTGACGGGGATGATGTACGCCAGGGCGACGGCGTGCTGGCGGTCGTCGGTGAACCCCGTGTGGGACGGGGACGGGAAGTATTCGGCCACCGTGAACGGCACTGGGCTGATCGGCAGCTGCGGGAAGGCCAGCGGTCCGAGGTCCTTCTCCATGTGGCGCAGCAGGGCCGCGCGGATGGTCTCGCGGTACAGCACCCGGCCGGACACCAGGGAGCGGACCATCGTGCCGTCCTCGTCGGCCTGCAGGAGCGTGCCAACCTCGTTCACAAACCCGAGCGGATCCAGCCGGACCGGGACGGCCTCGACGTAGACCATGGGCAGCCGGCCGCGCGCCTCGAACAAATCTTCGTCGGAGAGCCAGCCGGGGTTCGGGTCAGGAGTGCGAACGTTCATGGTTAAGTTCTACCCCATCCCTGCGGCCGGGGCGTGGTCGCACTCACCCGGCGGACGGCGCCGCGGAAATCCAGAGCGGCGGGTGGGCGGCGGTGCCGTCGGCATCGGGGTTGGCCACGTGCAGGGTGGGGATGGCGGCTTCCTCGATGACCGCGGCCTCGTGCCCGGCCTCGCTCAGACGCTCGCGGAGGGCAGTCAGGTCGCCGGCGTATTCGAAGCCCAGGCCGGCACTCCCGGTCCCGGAGCCGGCGCCGACCATCAGGATCCCGCCGTTCTTCGCCAGGAAGGCTTCGGATTCGGCTGTGTTGTCGTCAGCGCCGGAGCCGGGGCCGCTGCCCGGGAGCGGACGGGGCTGGGCACCGATGTCACGCAGTGTCCGGGCGGCCTCGACGGCGTCCTCGGAGAACCAGACCCCGACGACGGCGATACCCGGGTCCGCTTCCGCTGACCCGCCCCAGCTGCCGTCCGTGGCCCGGGTGGCCGGGTCGGCGAGGAAACTGAAGCCGTCCGCAGCCGTGATGCGGCAGGACGGGCCGTGGTCCGCGTCGATGAGTTCCGCGGTGGTGCCCCCTTCGGCCGCGCCGGCCTCCTTGGTCCGGCGGGCGAATTCCTTCAGGTCACCCACCTCGACGCCGAGGTGCGTGATGCCGTCGTCGGCGGAGCCCTGCTCGACGAAATGCAGGGCGAGGCGGCCGGAGGCGGCGTCGAACTCCCGCCAGGTGGGCTCGTCGACGGTTTTGACCATGCCCAGGCCGGTGAGCAGCCGCTCCCATGCATCAAGGCGGGAGGTGAAGTGGATCGGGCGGACACGCAGCATCTTTGCTCCTCAAGGTTGTGACGGTTTGCGGCTCTCAGGGATATAGTCCCACCAAATCGGTGTCCGTGGGTCAGTGCGGAGCAGAATGGTGCCATGGCTGGTGAACTTGAGGAACTGCTGGTGAAGGATGCCGCCGAGTGGCGCGCGTGGCTGGAGCGCCACCACGCGGAGAGCCCCGGGGTGTGGCTCGTGCTGCACAAGAAAGGTGGCGCGGCGACGGAGCTGGACTACGAGGCCGCCCTGCAGGAGGCCCTGTGTTTCGGCTGGATCGACGGCCAGGGCCGGCGGCGGGATGATGAGAGCTCGTTCCAGCGGATGACCCGCCGGGGCCCGAAAAGTATGTGGTCCGCGCGGAATGTGGAGCGCATCGGGCGCCTTGAGGCCGCCGGCCGGATGGCCCCGGCCGGCCGCGCCGCCGTCGACAGCGCCAAGGCGGACGGCCGCTGGGAAGCCGCCTATTCCGGCGCGGCGACGGCGGAAGTGCCCGGGGACCTGGCCGCCGCCATCGCCGCCGACCCCCGGGCGCAGGCGATGTTCGATGTCCTGACTTCGGTGAACAGGTTCGCCCTGATTTACCGGACCAACGCCGTCAAACAGCCGGCCACGAGGGCGAGGAAGATCGCGGGCTTCGTCGAGATGCTCGCCCGGCACGAAACGCCCTACCCGCAGACCAGGCGTCCGCCGGCACCGTGACCGGCACGTCTAGAACCCGACGCCCATGGCCTGGGCGATCACGACGGCAGACGCCGAGGACCACGCCTGCGGATGGCACGACGCCGGATAGGGCACCGCGTGGCCTGCCTCCTCGGCCGTGATGCCGGCGAACAGTTCCGGCAGGCGGTGCCCGAAGGAGCCGGACGCGGCCAGCAGGCCCTCGGCGATGGTCCGGGCTTCGGCGAGGAATCCCTCGGCGAGCAACCCCCGGACCGCGATCGCGGTGTCGTGGCTCCAGACCGAACCGCAGTGGTAGCTGAACGGCCAGAAACCGGCGGCGCGCCGGGAAATCGTGTGGACGCCGTAGCCGGAGAACAGCTCGGGGCTGAGCAGCCGGTCCGCCACGAGCCGGGCTTCCGAGGCGTCCAGGATTCCGGTGCCGAGCAGGTGACCCATGTTGGAGCCCGGGATGTCCAGCGGCTCGCCGTGCCCATCGAGGGCCATCGCCGGGAAGGGGCCGTCGTCGTCCTCGACCCAGAAGCGCTCGCGGAAGTTCTGTTGCAGCACCTCGGCAAAGTCCCGCAGCGCCTGGGCGCCGGGCTCGCCATAGGCGTCAAAGAGATCGGCGGTGTCCACGGCGGCCTGGTAGGCGTAGCCCTGCACCTCGGAGAGCGCGATCGGGCCGTCGGCCTGCCGGCCGTCGCGGTACTGCATGGCGTCCCCGGAGTCCTTCCAGCCCTGGTTGCTGAGCCCGTGGCCGGTGGCGTCCTGGTAGCTGAGGAACCCGCCGTTCGTGGTTCCGGGCGCGCCCGCGGCGGCCAGCAGCCATTCCACCGCACGGGCCGCGTTGGGCAGGAGCGAGCGGACCGTGGCGTCGTCCAGGCCGGCCTGGCCGAGTTCGGCAAGCAGGCACAGCCACAGTGGGGTGGAATCCACGGCACCGTAGTAGACCGGGGGCAGGCGCAGGCTCTGGCTCTCCAGGATGAGTTCCTTGGCCCGGAGCTCGTGCAGGATCTTGCCGGCTTCCTCGGCGGCACCTGGATCGGTTTTCGTGCCCTGGAACGCGGCCAGGGCGCGCAGCGTGCCGGCGGCGAGCCCGGCATCGAGCGGCAGGAGCAGCCGCGCGGCCCACAGCGAATCGCGTCCGAACAGGGTGAAGTACCAGGGCGCCCCGGCGGCAGCGAACGGCGCGTCGGGCAGTGTCCGGGTAGCCAGGCGGAGGCCGGCGAGCTCATCGAGCGCGTTGTCCAGCAGCAGGCCCAGGGCGCCGGACGGCTCGGCGCGGACCTGGCGCGAGGCGGGCGTCGGGGCCGGCACCACGGCGTCCTCGCTGTCGGCAAGGACGGCCTGCCACTCCACGTCGAACGGGCGGCCGCGCCCTGCCTTGCCGCGCCAGAGGAGCCGTTCGCCGGAAGCGACGCTTCCGGGGGCGGCGACGGTCAGCGTCCGTCCGCCGTCGCGCCAGCGCAGTGTGGAATCGTCCGCGGCGAACGGCTCGGAGGGCTCCCGGAAGCGGCTGAGCCGGATGGCGGCCATGTCGGTGAAGTCCGCGGCGAGCTGGATTTCAATCTCCACATCGAGCGACTCGAGGGACGTGCGCAGTTGCAGGGAGTGCCGGACGACGCCGGGTGTGACCGTCCAGGTCTGGAGCAGTTCGACGGCGGGGTCCTCGGTGGGCCCGGGGATGCCGCGGACCAGCCCCCGCACGCGAAGCACACCGCCGGCCTCAGCCTCCACCGTGGCGGGTTCCGGCTCCAGGCCGTTCACCCGCACCTCGGCCCGGGACAGCATCCGGGTGTCCCCGTGCAGCAGGCCGGTGAACCAGCCGCCACCCGCTGCGCCGGAGGAGCCGGCGGCATCGGTGGCACCGTGGCCGCTGGCGAGCCGCCCGTCGGCATCGAGCCACAACTGGGTGGGGGCGGCAACGGAGCAGTGCTGGCGGTGGAGCGCTGGCTGAACAGTCATGCGCCCCACCCTATGCCGGGAGCCGGGCCGGCTCAACGGCACGCGCGGGCCCGCCCCGTGGCTACACCTGCGGCAGGTCTTCCACAGGGAAGGCCACTGCTTCGCCGACGACGCGGAGGCAGAGTTCCGTGCCCGGGCGGGCGATCGAGGCGTTCCAGTGCCGGATCGTGATGATCTCCCCGCCGCCGGGGTAGCGGTGGTCCGCGACGGCGCCTTCCGCGAGGACGGGCGGGACGGCGAGCTTGAGCCGCACGGTGGTTTCGGGCCCGAAGTAATCGGTGTCCACCACAACGCCGCGGATGGGGCCGTCCTCCGCGATCCGGATCTGTTCCGGCCGCAGCATGAGCTGGACCCGGCCCTGCGCCGGGGGCCGGCGCACGGGGATGCCGCCCAGGGAGCAGGTGGCGAGGGAGCCTTCCATCCAGGCATCGAGGATGACGGCGTCGCCCAGGAATTCCGCGGTGGCGCGGTCCGCAGGGCGTGTGTAGACGATGAACGGGTTGCCGATCTGTGCGAGGCGTCCGCCGCGCATCACCGCCACCTGGTCCGCGAACGACAGCGCCTCGCCCTGGTCATGTGTGACCAGGATGGTGGTGACCCCCGCGTCCTGGAGCACCTTGCCCACCGCGCGGCGGGTGGCGACGCGCAGGCCCGCGTCCAGGGCGGAGAACGGCTCGTCCAGCAGCATCAGTTCGGGCTCGCGGGCGAGGGCACGGGCCAGGGCCACCCGCTGCTGCTGCCCGCCGGAGAGCTCGTGCGGGCGCCGCTTGGCCATGGCGGCGTCCAGGGAGACCATGTCCAGTAGTTCGGCCACCCGGGCCTTCACGCTGCGGTGCCCGCCGGGGAGCTTGCCGGCGTCGAGGCCGAAGGAGATGTTCTGCCCGACGCTCAAGTGCGGGAACAGCGCGCCGTCCTGCGCCACGTAGCCCACGTGGCGCTTGTGCGCGGGCACCCAGACGCCGTCGCCGGCCACCTTGGCGCCGTTGAGCGAGATGCTGCCGGTGTCCGGGTGCTCAAACCCGGCAATCAGGCGCAGCAGCGTGGTCTTGCCGGAGCCGGAAGGCCCCACGATCGCCGTCGTGCCGCCCTTGGCCACCGAGAGGTTGACACCCATGAGGACCGCCTGCGAGCCGAAGTTCTTGGTGACGGCGTCGATTTCCAGGTGGTTGTTGGTGCTCGTGGCCACGGATGCGGCGACCCGCGGTTCCGGGAGCCGGGAAGGGCTGTACTGGGTCACTGTCCCGCTGCTTTCTTGGACTGCTGGAAGAGGAGGTAGGTCATGGGGGCGGAAATCAGGATCATCAGCAGGGCGTACGGCGCGGCGCCGGCGTAGTCGATTTCGCTGCTTTTGCTCCAGAATTCGGTGGCGAGTGTCCGGGTGCCGTTGGGGGAGAGCAGCAGTGTCGCGGTCAGCTCATTGACGATTGCCAGGAACACCAGCGCGGCGCCACCCGCGGCCGCCGGAGCGGTGAGCCGCAGCGTGACCCGGAGGAAGGCCAGCAGCGGCGGCTTGCCGAGGGCCTGGGCGGCCTCGTCGAGTTCCTTCGGCGCCTGGGCCAGGCCGGAGCGGATATTGACCAGGGCGCGCGGCAGGAACAGCAGCACGTAGGCCGCGATCAGGAGCGCCGTGGTCTGGTAGAGGCTGGGCGCCGCCTTGATGCTGACTGTCACGAAGGCCAGGCCCACCACGATGCCGGGCATGGAGCTCGTGATGTAGTTGGACAGCTCCAGGGCCTTGCTGAACCAGCTGGGGTGCCGCACGGCCAAATACGCCATCGGGAACGCCACGACGGTGGTGGCCAGGGCGCCCGCGAGGCCGTACATCAGCGTCTGCAGTAGGGCCGGCAGGAACTCGTCGGCGGCCCAGATGTCCGGGCCGCCGGCGACAATCCAGCGCAGCACGAACGTCAGCGGCAGCCCGAAGGCCAGTGCGGTGAGGGCGGCCAGGAACAGCTGGGCCGGGAGCTGGTAGGCGTGCAGCGGCAGGCGCAGGGCGCGGGCCTGGGCCCCGGATCCGATCTTGGCGTACCGGGCGCTGCCGCGGCTGCGCACTTCAACCAGCAGCAGGATCAGGCAAAGGAACACGAGCACGCTGGCCAGCATGTTCCCGGCGGTGCCGTTGAAGGTGGACTGGTACTGCACCATGATCGCTGTGGTGAAGGTGTCGAACCGGATCATCGCGAAGGCGCCGTACTCGGCCAGCAGGTGCAGGGAGACGAGCAGCGCCCCGCCGGTCATCGCAATCCGCAGCTGCGGCAGCACCACCCGGAAGAAGGTGCGCCACGCGCCAAGGCCCAGGGACGCGGCGGACTGTTCGATGGCCGGGTCCAGCCGGCTGAGCGTGGCGGCGGCCGGGATGTAGACGAGCGGGAAATAGGACAGCGTCGCGATCAGCACGCCGGACCACAGGCCCTCGAGCGACGGCACCGCGGAAACCCAGGCGTAGCTGTTGACGAAGGCGGGGATGGCCAGCGGGGCCGCGAGCAGCACGGCCCACCATTTGTGCCCCCTGAGCTGGGTGCGTTCCACCAGCCACGCTCCGCCCACACCGAGGATGAGGCACAGCGGCACGGTGACGGCCATCAGCAGCACGGTGTTGAGCAGCAGCTCGCCGACGCGTGCCCGGAAGATCAGGTCCACGGCCGTGTCCCAGCCGGTGGCGCCCGTCATGACGATGACGTAGCCCAGCGGAATCAGCGAAAAGAGGGCGATCAGGACCGCCAGGACGGCGACTATGGAAACGCCGAAAGGCGGGCGGGGGCG
Organism: Pseudarthrobacter sp. PvP090; assembly: GCF_040547365.1. Taxonomy (NCBI): domain Bacteria; kingdom Bacillati; phylum Actinomycetota; class Actinomycetes; order Micrococcales; family Micrococcaceae; genus Pseudarthrobacter; species Pseudarthrobacter sp. PvP090. Next base: position 129,592 of record NZ_JBEPPO010000009.1, on the reverse strand, counting down.
CTTGCCCCTGCCCGCCGTCGTCGTGCTCCCGGATGTTCCGGGAGCCACCAGCTTGGTTGTCACGTGGTTAGAGCAATCCTGCCTTGGTCATCAGCTCGGTGACCTTGGCGGAGTTCAGCTTGGCCGGATCCACCGTGGGAGCCTGCAGTTCCGCCAGCGGGACGAGCTTCTCGTTGGCCGGGACGTCCGAGGCGATGGCGTACTCGAAGGAAGTGCCGTTCTGGAGGACTTCCTGTCCCTTCTTGCCGGTGATGAACTTGACGAAGGCCTGGGCCGCCGCAGCGTTCTTCGAGGAATTCAGCACGCCGCCGCCGGAGACGGACACAAACGCGCCCGGGTCCTGGTTCTTGAAGTAGTACGGGGTGACGTTCTTGGAGTTCTCGCCGGTCTTGGCCTGGTCGCCGTAGTAGTAGTAGTGGTAGATCAGTGCGGCGTCGACCTCACCGGCGTTGACCGCCTTCATGGCCGTGCTGTTGCCCTTGTAGGCCTTGGAGTTCGCCTTCATGCCCTGCAGCCATTCCTCGGTGGCGGCTTCGCCCTTGAGTTCCAGCAGGGCGGAGACGATCGCCTGGAAGTCGGCGCCGGACGGCGATGCCGCCCACTTGCCCTGCCACTCCGGCTTGGCCAGGTCCAGCATGGAGGTGGGCAGCTGGTCTTCGCTCAGCTTGGCCTTGTCGTACACCAGCACGGTGGAGCGGGCTGCGATGCCGGTCCACTTGTTGGTGGAGGGGCGGAACTCGGCGGGCACCTGGTCGATGGTGGCCTTGTCGACGTCGGCGAAGAGACCGGCGTTTTCCACCTGGGCCATAGCCGGGGAGTTTTCGGTGAGGAAGACGTCGGCCGGGGAGGCCTGGCCTTCCTGGATGATCTGGTTGGACATCTCGGTGTCCGAGCCCTGCCGCATGGTGACCTTGACGCCGGTTTCCGCGGTGAACGCGTCCACCCATTCCTTGGTCAGGGACTCGTGCTGGGCGTTGTAGACCGTGATTTCACCGGAGATCTTACCGTCAGCGGCGGCGCTGCTGCTGGGGGCGGAGGAGGCGCCGGAGCCGCAGGCGGCCAGGCCGAGAGTGGCGGTGGCGGCAAGTGCGATACCTGCCAGCGCGTTCTTGCGGATCTTCATGGGGCTGCTTTCTGGAGGAAGGTCGTAGGAACCCTAGCCCCCTGTGAGCGGGGGAAGTTAGGGCATGCTCACTACGAAAAACTGTAGGTTAGCCAAACCTAAGCAACCAAGTTGAGGGCGCCTTATGTGATGAGGATCACATCAATTACGAAACTATTGCGTGACTTAATTCCTTTGCGGCGATGGAGGCGGCCGCTTCCAGGACCATCCACGCCTGCAGCTGGGTGGACAGTTCGACGGCGGCGCCCGCCGGGCAGGTGTCCCGCGCCGGCAGCTCGGGGCGGATGGAGAACAGGACCCGGCCGCCCTTCCGGGCCAGCGGGTCCCCGGCCGGCAGGACGCGGCGGCCCTCCCAGAAGGCCTCGGCGGTGTCGTTGACGAGCGCCGCGGCCGTCGCCCGGGTCGCGGCGGGCAGCCGCCCGTCGGCCGCGGCAAGGGCCAGGTACCGGGCGAGGATGCCGGTGAACAGGCCGCCGTCGCCGGTGCCTTCGCAGCGCAGCACCGTAGAGCTGCGGCCCGTGAGGGGTGCGGGGAGGGTGAGGCTGCGTGCCACCGACGCCACGAGGGTGGCTGCGCGGGCCAGGTTGGCCTCGCCTCCGAGTTCCAGCAGCGCACCCAGGACCGGCCCCTGGTTGTACGTGTAGATGGCGCTTTCAAGCACCACCTCGCCGCCGGGGGCCATCCGGAGGCCGTCCCGGTACAGGCCCTGTTCGGGGTCGAACAGCCGGGCGTCCAGCCAGTCCAGCAGCGCCTGCGCCCTGGCCGCCTGGCCGGTGCGCGCGTAATAGAGCGCCACCGGGGCCGTGGCCGGGGTGTTCTTGAAATCGCGTTTCTTGCTCCAGAAAGTGCCGCCCCCGAGGTCGTCCGTGGAGGCGGAGTCGAACTGCAGCGTGAGGCTCTTCAGGACCCTGGCGTTGCGGCGGCGTCCAGCCTTCCTGCGGCTGTCCCGGGCGAGGTTCTCCAGCCGCAGCGTGGACAGCGCCAGCCAGGCCATGTCGTCGTAGTAGTTGTTCACGACCGTGAGGAAGTTGCGGAGCCGGATGCCGGTGACCAGCCGGGAGGCGAGCCGGCCGGCGCTGGGCCGGTCCCCGCCGTCGAACCGTCCCCCGGGCCGGCCGTCCGTGCCGAGTTCGCGGCGGCCGGTGTCCACCAGGCAGTCCACGTAGTGCGCCTGCCACCAGTAGTGCCAGGGCCGGGCCAGGTTCTTGAGCCGGCCCGAGGGCCGGACGATCGCGGCGATATGGGTTCCCGGCAGGAAAAAGAGCCGCTGCCCGAACAGCCTGGTCACCGAGCGGGCCGCCTCATCTGCCCGGAAGGACCAGTTGGGGGAGGTGGGAATGTCTGCCGGGGTCATGGGCCCAGCCTAGTAGCGGCAGGGTGAAGGTGCGGAAAGCCCGCATTCCAGTTAACATTCACTAACTAATGTTCGCGGTAATTTCGTGACGCTTCCCACGGCGTCGCGGCGGGCTCGGGTTCCACATCAAGGAGGATGCATGGACATCAAAGGTACTGTTGCGCTGATTACGGGCGGAGCTTCCGGCCTGGGGGCCGCAACGGCGCGGCGCCTGTTCGACGCCGGCGCCTCGGTGGTCCTGGTGGACCTGCCAGGCTCCGCCGGCGCAGCCTTCGCCGCCGAGCTGAACGCCCGGGGCAACGCCCGGGCGGAGGCGTCCGAGGCCGGCAGCCCGGTGCAGCCGGGAGGCCGTGCGGTCTTCGTTCCCGCCGACGTCACCAGCGAGGCCGACGTGCAGGCCGCCGTCGACGCCGCCGTCGCCCTCGGTCCGCTGCGGATCGTGGTCAACTGCGCCGGGATCGCCACCCCCGGCAAGGTGCTGGGCCGGGACGGCGTGCTGCCGCTGGAGAGCTTCAACCGCGTCATCCAGATCAACCTCGTGGGCACCTTCAACGTCATCCGCTTGGCCGCGGCCGCGATGGCGGCGACCGAGCCGGCCGTGACCGAGCTTGGCGGGCCGGAGCGCGGCGTCATCATCAACACCGCCTCCGTCGCCGCGTTTGACGGCCAGATCGGCCAGCCCGCCTACGCGGCCTCCAAGGGTGCCGTGCACGCGATGACACTGCCGATCGCCCGCGAACTGGCGCGCTCGCTGATCCGCGTAGCCACCATTGCACCGGGCATCTTCGAGACGCCCATGATGGCCGGACTGCCGCAGGAAGCCCAGGACTCCCTGGGCCAGCAGGTGCCGCACCCGTCCCGGCTGGGCCGGCCGGCCGAGTACGCCAACCTCGCCGCGCACATCGTGGAGAACGCCATGCTCAACGGGGAGACCATCCGCCTCGACGGCGCCATCCGGATGGGGCCGAAATGATGCCGGCCGGGCTCGCCCATTCCCCCGCCCCCGCGGATTCCGTCGCGGGGCTGCCGACCGCCGATTTCTTCGACTTCGAGGCGATGCTCAACGCCGGTGAGCAGGCAAAGCTGGCCGAGCTGCGGGTGTTCCTGGCCCGCGAGGTCGCTCCGTTCGCCGGCGAGTGGTGGAACAAGGCCGAGTTCCCCGCGCACATCCTGCCCAAGCTCGCGGCCCTGGAGCTCAGCGCACCGGCCCAGCGCGGCTACAGCAACCTGTTCGCCGGGCTGGTCATCGCCGAGATGACCCGGGTGGACACCTCGCTCGCGACGTTCTTCCTGGTCCACCACGACCTCTTTGTCGAATCGCTCTACGGCTTCGGCTCCGAGGAGCAAAAGGCGCGCCTGCTCGACGACGCCGCCAGCCTCCGGACCACCGGCGCGTTCGCGCTCACCGAACCGGAGCATGGCTCCGACGTGGCCGGCGGCATGGAGACCGTCGCCCGGCGTGTTCCCGGCGGGGCGCCCGACGGCGGGGACACCTGGGTGCTCAACGGCGCCAAGCGCTGGATCGGCAACGGGACGTTCTGCGACTACATGCTCGTGTGGGCCCGGGACGAGGCCGACGGCGGCATCCGCGGCTTTATCGTGGACGCGACCCTGCCGGGGGTGAGCCGGAGCAGGATCGAGAACAAGATCGCTCTGCGCACGGTGCAGAACGCGGACATCGTCTTCAAGGACGTCCACGTGGCCGAGTCGGACCGCTTCGCCGGGATCAACAGCTTCGAGGACACCAATGAGCTGCTGCGCGGCTCGCGGATCATGGTCGCCTGGCAGGGAGTGGGCCAGCAACTGGCGGCGTTCGACGTCGCCCGGCAGTACGCCGTCGAACGCCAGCAGTTCGGCCGGCCGCTGGCGAAATTCCAGCTCGTCCAGCAGCAGCTGGTCACCATGCTCGGCAATGCCGTGGCGAGCATGGGCATGATGGTCCGGATCGCGCAGCTGCAGGACCAGGGTGCCGCGGACATGCCGCAGGTGGCGCTGGCGAAGTCCTACGTGAGCGCCCGGATGCGCGAGACCGTGGGCATGGGCCGGTCCCTGCTGGGCGGCAACGGCATCGTCACCGACTACCGGATGGCCAAGATCTTCGCCGACGCCGAGGCGATCTACACCTACGAGGGCTCGTTCGAGATCAACACGCTGATCGTGGGCCGGGCCGTCACCGGGGTGTCCGCGATCGTCTAGAACAGCGCGGGCTCTTTCTCCCCGGCCTCGATCCGGTAGTCCAGGCTGTTGTTCTTCACCGGCATCGGGCAGGTGCCGTACGGGGTGAAGGCGCTCGGGTAGTTGATCGCCCGGTTGAAGTCCAGGATCACGGTGCGGTTTCCCTGCGGGTCGACGCGCGGCCGGGCCGTGGAGACCTTCCGCCACTCGGCAGTTGCCTTCTCCGGAGCGGAGTCTCCGTTGGTCTCATCGTGGAATGTCACCGTCAGCGCGCCGAGCTTTTCCTCTTCGGCCTGCAGATGGAACTCGTGGTCCTTGCCGGGGAGCCGGAACACCAGTTCGCCGACCGACCGGTGGACCCCGTCGACCAGCGGGTTGGCGGTGCCGATCGGAACGTCGACCGGCTCCGGATACGGGTGGAAGCTGGCCTCGACCACCAGGTCCGGCCGGTAGTCGAAGGTCGGGACGCCGTCGAATTCGGTGAACACGGGCGACGTCGAATCCCGCGTGCGCACGGCATACCTGTCGGCGCGCATGGCGAGTTCCACCACCACCTGCCGGCCGTCCGCGCCGCCGTACTGGACCCACAGCAGCGATTCCTCATTGGCCAGCGCCGCGCTGATGGTGCCGTCCACGGGCTCGCCGGTCGCCACGAGGGTGAGTCCGTCCGCCGCGCCCGCGGTGAGGAACGCCGTCGTGCCGTCCGTGGACCAGAGCCCCGGGACGAGTTCGACGGCGGCCGGCCGGTCCTCCAGCCACTGGAAGGACGTCAGGGTCAGCCAGCCGTACTCGCTGGCCAGGGCCGTGTTGCGGCTGTTCCGGAAGCGCTGCCAGCGGGCGAGCTGGGCGTCGGGATCGGGTTGCCTGGTGTTCACGGGTTCCTCCTGAGGCTTGCGGACACGAGTTGCGCTGCGGTGTGGCGGGCGGCGGTGGCCGCCGCCGGGTCGGCGTCGAGCACGCCGCTGGCCAGGCCGCCGTCGAGGACCAGGGTCAGGCTGCGGGCGAGCTGGTCCGGATCCGGGGCGCCAGCCTGGACGGCCAGATCCCGGATCCAGGCCCTGATGTGCTCCTTGTGCGCCACCGTCCGTTCGTGGACGCGGGTTCCGGAGGCGGACTCGGCGGCGGCATTGATGAAGGCGCAGCCGCGGTAGCCGTCGCGGCGGCAGGCGCTGGCCAGGGCGTCGAACAGCCCCACCAGCCGGTCCGCGGGATCGGGCCCGGCGGCTTCGGCCGCGGCGTGGAGCTGCCCGGTCCAGACGCCGTCGACCTTCTCCAGGTAGGCCAGGATCAGGTCATCCTTCGCCGGGAAATACTTGTAGAACGTCGCCTTCGCGACGCCGGACTCGGCGATGATCGTGTCGATGCCTGCGGCGCGGAGCCCCTGGGCATAGAAGAGCCGAAAGGCCGTGGCCAGGATCTTGTCCCGGGCCTGTCCGGCTGGCGTGCGGACGGCCTGTGGTCTCCTGGCGGCGGTCGGCGTCATGGCTCCATGGTACCCAGACAAGTCTGTCTATGCTTGCCGTAGACAGGTCTGTCTGATAACTTCCTGCTGAGGGGCAGACAGATTTGTCTACCCCGGGATGTCCTGACTGGTCATCCCGACCTGAACCATCCCGAACTGAGGACGCCATGAAGATTGCTGTGCTGGGAACCGGAACCGTTGGCCCCACGATCGCCGGGGCGCTGGCCGGGCTCGGGCATGACGTCGTGATCGGCACACGCGATCCGCAGGCGACGCTTGCTCGGACCGAGCCCGGCGCGACGGGCGGCGCACCCTTTGCCGCATGGCACGCGGCGCACCGCGGGATCGACGTCGCCACCTTCGCGGACGCCGCCGCCGGCGCGGACTTGGTCGTCAACGCCACCAACGGCGCAGGCTCCCTCGAAGCGCTCACCGCAGCGGGGGCGGCAAACCTGGCCGGCAAGGTGGTGATGGACATCGCGAACCCGCTGGACTTCTCCCGCGGCTTTCCGCCGTCGCTGAACCCGGTGAATACCGACAGCCTCGGCGAGCAGATCCAGCGGGCCTTCCCCGAAGCCCGGGTGGTCAAGACCCTCAACACGATGACCGCCAGCGTCATGGTGGACCCGGCCAGCGTGGCCGGGGGCGACCACTCCGTCTTCGTCTCCGGAAACGACGCGGCCGCCAAGGAGATTGTGGGCGGGCTCCTCGCGGGCTTCGGGCACCGGGACATCATCGACCTGGGCGACATCACCACCGCCCGCGGCGCCGAAATGGTCCTGCCGATCTGGGTGCGGATCTGGGGTGTGCTGGGCACGGGAGCGTTCAACTTCAAAATCGCCCGGTAGGAGCGCTCGGTAGGAAGCCGACACTATCTGAGACGGATTCCCCGTCGGCCGCGGCTGCGGGTAGCATCTTCAGGAAGAAAGTAACCCGGCTCACAGTATCCAGCGCAGTGTACGAGCCAAGTCCTCTCGAAAGATTGATTCCATGGCTGACACTGCAACGAATCCCGGCACCGATCTCGCCTCCGAACTGCGCGCGGACGTCCGCCGGGTGTCCACCCTCCTCGGCGAATCCCTGGTCCGCCAGCACGGTCCCGAGCTCCTGGACCTGGTGGAGCAGGTGCGCCTGCTGACCAAGGAGTCCAAGGAAGCGGCCCGTGGCGGTGCGGATGCCACCGGGCCGTGGAGCTCGTACGACGTCGTCGCCCAGGTCCGCGAACTGCTCGGCTCCCTGCCCCTGGAGCAGGCGACCGACCTGGTCCGCGCGTTCGCGTTCTACTTCCACCTGGCCAACGCCGCCGAGCAGGTGCACCGGGTCCGCGGGCTGCGCACCCGGCAGGAGAAGGACGGCTGGCTGGCCAAGGCTGTCACCGACATCGCCGGCCAGGCCGGGCCCTCGGTGCTGCAGGAAGTCGTGAACGAACTCGACGTCCGGCCCATCTTCACCGCGCACCCCACCGAGGCCTCCCGCCGCTCCGTGCTGGACAAGGTCCGCCGGCTCTCCGATATCCTCGCCGAGAGCACCGCGGAGGGCACGTCCGCGCGCCGCCGCCAGGACCGCCAGCTCGCCGAGGTGATCGACCAGATGTGGCAGACGGACGAACTCCGCCAGGTCCGGCCCACCCCGGTGGACGAGGCCCGGAACGCGATCTACTACCTCACCGGGATCCTGGGCGACGCCATGCCGGAGATGCTCTCGGACCTCTCCGAGCTGCTCGCCGACCACGGTGTCACCCTCCCCGTGGAGAAGGCACCGATCCGTTTCGGCTCCTGGATCGGCGGCGACCGGGACGGCAACCCCAACGTCACCGCGGCCGTCACCCGCGAAATCCTGCAGATCCAGAACCAGCACGCCGTGCGGATCAGCATCGGCCTGATCGACGGGCTGATCTCCATCCTGTCCAACTCGACGGCGCTCGCCGGGGCGGACCGGGAGCTGCTGGACTCGATCGACGTCGACCTCAAAAACCTGCCGGGCCTGGACCGCCGCGTCCTCGAACTGAACGCCCAGGAGCCCTACCGGCTCAAGCTCACCTGCATCAAGGCCAAGCTGCTCAACACGGGCCGGCGGGTGGCGGCCGGATCGGCGCACGAGCAGGGCCGCGACTACACCGCCACCGCGGAGCTCCTCGCCGAGCTGGGCCTGCTGGAGCGCTCGCTGCGCAACCACCATGCCGCGCTCGCCGCCGACGGCGCCCTGGCCCGGGTCCGGCGCGCCATCGCCTCCTATGGCCTGCACCTGGCCACCCTCGACATCCGCGAGCACGCGGACCACCACCACGACGCCGTCGGGCAGCTGATGGACCGCCTCGGCGGCCCCGGCGTCCGGTACGCGGAACTCAGCCGTTCCGAGCGGCTTGAGGTGCTCGGGTCCGAGCTCGCCTCCCGCCGCCCGCTGTCCGGCCACCCGATCAAGCTCGACGGCGTCGCCGACGGCACCTATGACGTCTTCCGCGAGATCCGGCGGGCCCTGCGCACCTTCGGCCCGGACGTCATCGAGACATACATCATCTCGATGACCCGCGGCGCGGACGACGTCCTGGCCGCGGCGGTGCTCGCCCGCGAGGCCGGCCTGGTCAGCCTGTTCGGCGCGGCCCCGTATGCCAGGATCGGCTTCGCGCCGCTCCTGGAAACCGTGGAGGAACTGCGCGCCTCGGCCGAGATCGTGGACCAGCTCCTCTCCGATTCCTCCTACCGCGAGCTGGTCCGGCTGCGCGGGGACGTGCAGGAAGTCATGCTCGGCTACTCGGACTCCAACAAGGAATCCGGCGTGATGACCAGCCAGTGGGAAATCCACAAGACCCAGCGCAAGCTCCGGGACGTCGCGGCCAAGCACGGCGTCCGGGTGCGCCTGTTCCACGGCCGCGGCGGTTCCGTGGGCCGCGGCGGCGGGCCGACCTACGACGCCATCATGGCCCAGCCGAACGGAGTGCTGGAAGGCGAGATCAAGTTCACGGAACAGGGCGAGGTCATCTCGGACAAGTACTCCCTGCCCGAACTTGCCCGCGAGAACCTGGAGCTGTCGCTCGCGGCGGTCATGCAGGGCTCCGCGCTGCACCGCACGCCGCGCACCTCGGAGGACCAGCGCGAACGCTACGGCCACGTGATGGAGACCATTTCCGACGCCGCCTTCGCCCGGTACCGGACGCTGATCGATGACCCGGACCTGCCGGCCTACTTCATGGCGTCCACCCCGGTGGAACAGCTGGGGTCCCTTAACATCGGCTCCCGGCCGTCCAAGCGCCCCGATTCAGGCGCGGGCCTCGAGGGCCTGCGGGCCATCCCGTGGGTGTTCGGCTGGACGCAGTCCCGGCAGATCGTTCCGGGCTGGTTCGGCGTCGGCTCCGGGCTCAAGGCCGCCCGCGAGGCCGGCCACTCGGCCCAACTGGTGGAGATGATGGAGGGCTGGCACTTCTTCCGTTCGGTGCTCTCCAACGTCGAAATGACGCTGGCGAAGACGGACATGGACATCGCCGGCTACTACGTCTCCACCCTGGTCCCGGAGGAGCTCCACCACCTGTTCCGCGCCATCCGGGCCGAATATGAGCTGACCGTCACCGAGATCCAGAACCTGACCGGCGAGGACCTGCTGCTCGACGCGCAGCCCACCCTGAAGCGCTCCCTGGAGATCCGGGACCAGTACCTTGATCCCATCAGCTACCTCCAGGTGGAACTGCTGCGCCGGATCCGTTCCGAGGCCGCCGCGGGGAGCATGCCCAGCGGCGAGATCGACGAGCGTCTCCAGCGTGCCATGCTGATCACGGTCAACGGCGTGGCGGCAGGCCTGCGCAACACCGGCTAAAACGGGTGCGGGGGCCGGCGGCCCGTCCCGATAGGGTTGTTCCATGCCGTCGTTCCAGACCAGACTGAAGATCACCGGGCTCAAACCGGGCAACCCGCCGGAGTCCGTGATGGCCGCGGCCGTCGAAGCCCTGGAGACGCGGCACCACGTCGAGGCGAACCAGCTGGACCTGGCCGGCGGGGTGCCGCAACTGAACCTGCGCTTCCTGGTCGAGCCCACCTCGTACAGCGGCGAGAACCGCCAGGCGCTGGAGTCGGCAGCGATGATGCGCGACGCCGTCGAACGCGTTGCGGTGACCGGCCACCTGATGGTGCTCCGCCGCAACCGCGGCCGCTGGGCGCCCGTCTAGGCGGGACGCCCGCCTCAGAAGTCCAGTTCCTCGTCGGTCCCGTCCACGACGGGGGAACGGCTGCCGCGCCTCCGCGTGACGATCACGCCCAGGATGCCGCCGATCAGGAGTCCGACGCCGACGCCGATCAGGGAGCTCGCCCAGAACGGCAGCCCGGTGGCTGCGCCGGTGACATAGCCGAGACCGACGGACCAGACCGCCCAGAGCAGGCCTCCGAGGGCAGCACAGAGGCTGAATCCGCGGGTGGAGACGTTGGCGATGCCGGCGGCGGCCGTCGTCGCCAGCCGTCCGCCCGGGATGAAGCGGACTCCGACGATCGCACCGTAGGTGGTGGACCGGCCGGCCTTCGCGGTGGCGGTGTGCACGGCCTGATGGAACACACGGCCCCACCGCCAGCGGTCCAGGGTATGGCTCAGGCGCCGTTTGAAGAGCTGGAACACCAGGATGTCGCCCAGCCAGGACGCCGCCGCGGCGAGGAGCACCACGAGGAACGCGTTGGCGCGCCCGACGGCGGACAGGGCGCCGCCCGTGATGACCACCATTTCGGACGGGAGGGGCGGAAAAATGGCATCGCCCATAACAACCGGGATGATCCAGAAATAGATCGTGTCCCCCCAGCCGTCTGCGCTGCCGAAGTCCATGGGCACAAGTTACCGCATATCCGCCGTGGCGCCCGTCCGTGACGTGGCGGCGGCCCGGCCCGGCCGCTGGACTGTTTCCCCGGCGGGGGTGGCTCCCCGAGAGGGCTTAGCGGGCTTCGCTGAGCTCCAGCCCGCTGCGGTACTCCACCGGCTTGCCGGTGATGGGGTCAGCAAAGCGGATCCCGCGCGCGAGCAGCTGGAGCGGCTTCGAGTAATCGTCCGGCGCCTTGTCCAGCAGCTGCGGGTAGAAGGCGTCATTGACGATCCCGAGCCCGAGGGAGGCCATATGCACGCGGAGCTGGTGGGTCTTGCCCGAGTGCGGCTCGAGCCGGTACAGCGCACGGCGCCGGGAGTCGCCGTCGGCCGCGCTGCCGGGGACATGGCCGGCAGGCGCTGCCGCGCCGGGACCTTCAAAGGTCCGCAGCCGTTCGATCCGGGTCTCGGCGTTGGGTTCGCCGTCAATCACCTCGGCGAGCAGGTAGCTGCGGGACTTCGTCATCCGGTTCCGGACCACCAAGGGGAAGTCGACGGCGGGGTTCCCAGGCGCAGGCTCGGCCGCGGCCACACACTCGTATTCCTTCCGGACCTGGCGCTTCTCGAAGAGCACCTGGTACTTGCCCCGGGTCTCCGGATTCGTGGAGAGCAGCAGGATCCCTGCCGTCATGCGGTCCAGGCGGTGCATGGGAATGAGGTCCGGCAGGTCCAGCTGGTTCCGGAGCCGAACCAGCGCGGACTCCTGGATGTACGTGCCGCCCGGCGTGGTGGGCAGGAAGTGTGGCTTGTCGACCACGAGGAGGTGGTCGTCCTGGTGCAGGATGTCCAGTTCCACCGGGATCCGGACCTCTGGCGGAAGCGTGCGGTAATACCAGATGAAGGTGTGGTTCCGCAGCGGGGTGGCGCGGTCCAGGGGGATGCCGGCCTCGCCCACAATCTCGCCGGCGTCGAAGCGGTCCTCGATGCCCTGCGGGTCGATGTGGCCCCAGCGGTGCATCATGTAGTCCATCGCGGTGTCCCACGGCCCTTCGTCCGGGAGGCGGAGGCGGGTCGCATTGACGCCGTCGCGCACGGGGAGGGGGGATTGCATCACCGGTCCATTCTACTTTGCCGGGTCCGCCGCGCCGTTCGGCAGCCGGCCGCGGGGTGGGCTGCGACTTGGGGTGAGCCGGCCACGAGCTGTAGGCCTGGCCTCGAGTGGGGTAGCGCCTTGGGTGGGCCCAGCGAGATCGCCGGAAGCCTGCTGGCGTCGCCGTAAGCTACCGGCGATCGGGCATGCCTCCGGCTACCTCGGCGCATCACGCTCCGACGGTAAAAAAGTTCTTGACAAATAAAACTGTCGGTGGCCACACTGGACGCATGTTGGACATCGGAGTGATCGAAGACCCGGCCGCGGCGGAGGCCTCCCTGGACCCCATCCGGACCCGCATCCTGAGGGAACTCACCGAACCCGGCTCGGCCACCCAGCTCGCCGCCAAGGTCGGGCTCCCGCGCCAGAAGGTCAACTACCACCTCAAAGCCCTGGAACGCCACGGCCTGGTGGAACTCGTGGCGGAGCGCCGCAAGGGCAACGTCACGGAACGGATCCTGCAGGCCAGCGCCGCCTCGTACCTGATTTCCCCGGCCGCGCTGGCCTCCGTGGCCCCGGACCCACACCGGTTTTCGGACAGGTTTTCGGCCTTCTGGCTGCTGGCCCTCGCCAGCCGCACGGTCCAGGAGATGGGCCGGCTCATCACCGGCGCCGCCGCTGCCCAACAGCACCTCGCCACCTTCGCCATCGACGGCGAGATCACCTTCCGCACCGCCGCGGACCGGGCCGCCTTCGCAGAGGAACTTGGCGCCGCCGTGACCCGGCTCGTGGACAAATACCACGACGGCGGACCGGGGACCCCGGCGGAGGGCGCCAGCGCGGGCGGCGGGCGCAAGCACCGCCTCGTCGTCGCGCTTCACCCAACACTGAAAACGGCAGCACCCAAGACAGCACCCCCAAACCCATCACCCAACACAAACCCATCGGCTAAGGAGCAGGACAATGACTGACCAGCGCAATTTCGAAATCATCGTTGACACGGAGCTGCCCGGCTCCCCGGAGCGGGTCTGGGATGCGGTGACCAAGGACACCCCCGCCTGGATGTTCCCCACCGACGAGTGGCCGGCCGTGCGGACCGTGGACGACTACCCCCGCCATCTGGTGTCGAGGATGGAGGGTCCGGACGGCTGGTTCAACCAGCTGGAGCACGTGCTGGAACCGCTCGACGGCGGCCGTGCCCGGCTGCATTACGTCCACAGCGGCATCTTCACCGAGGACTGGGACCAGCAGTATGACGGCGCCAGCAAGCACACCGCGTTCTACCTGCACACCCTCGGCCAGTACCTGAAGTACTTTGACGGCAAACCAGTGGTGTTCACGGACATCCAGGCCCCTCCCGCCTCGGCGGCTCCCGACGGCTTTGTGCGGCTCAAGAAGGCCCTCGGTGTGGAAGGAGCGGAGCCCGGCAGCGCCGTGGACCTGGAGCTCGACGGCGTCGGCCGGCTCTCGGGGGAGGTGGACTTCGCCAACGAAAACTTTCTCGGCCTGCGCACCGCGGACACGCTGTACCGGTTCTTCGGCCGCAATGCCTTCGGTGCCACGGTCGGCATGACGGTCCACGACTTCAGCGGCGGCGGGGATTCCGATTCCACGGCGAAGGCGTGGGGCGGGTTCCTGGCGAAGGTCTTCGCCTAACCCGTCCGCAGCTCCTGGTATCGCGGCGAGGCGCAGGCTGTCTGGTGACACCGAACATCCCGGGCGACACTCAAAAGTCCTGGCGACGTCGGAGTAAGGGCGCGCCAGGACTTTTGCGCGTCGTGGAGTAGTTTCCGCGTCGCCGGGCCACCCCCGGGCGGCCCCCGCGCGGTCCGAGCCCGGGCGGCGGGTGTCAGGCGATGGCTGCCGCGGGCGGGGCTCCGAGGCTGCGCCGCAACTGCGGGGACGCCTCCAGCTTGTCCTGGGCGGAACGCAGCGCTGCCACCGCGGTCTCGAGCTGCTCCGGAGGGAGCGTAAACGGCACGCGGAGGTAGTGCTCGAAGGCGCCGCCCGTGCCGAAGCGGGGTCCGGCCGCCAGCCGGATGCCGAAGTCCGGGGCCACCACGGCGAGGGCTGTGCTGATCGGGGCCGGGAGGCGGCACCACACGGACAAGCCGCCGTCGGGCCGTTCGCTCTGCCAGCCCGGCAACCGTCCGGCGATAAGGTCCAGCAGCGCGTCCCGGTTGTCCCGCAGGGAGTCCAGGCGCGCAGGGAGCGGTTCGGCGAGTGCGTTGACCAGGTGTGCCGCAGCGAGCTGTTCCACCACCGGTCCGCCGAGATCCATGGTGGTGCGGGCAGCGGCGAAGCGCTGGATCAGGGGCTCCTCGGCCCGGATCCAGCCGGTCCGCAGCCCGGCCCAGTGCGACTTGCTCAGGGAACCGATGGAGACGACGGCGGGGCTGAAGGCGGCCAGCGGCGTGGACGCGACGCCGTCGAGGTTCAACTCCCGGAGCGTCTCGTCCACGACAAGGACGGTGCCGGTCTCGGCGGCGGCATGGACCAGCCGTCGCCGCTGGGAATCCGGCATCAGGCGCCCCGTGGGGTTGTGGAAGTCCGGGACCACGTAGGCCATGGCGGGCCGCTGCTGCCTTAGTGCGGTCTCGATCGCCTTCAGATCCCAGCCCGGACGCCCGCCGGAATGCGCCCCGGATCGGGTGTCCGGGTGGGCGGCGGGCATGGCCACGGGCACCAGCCGGCAGCCCGCGGCCCGGATGGCGTCGAGCGCATTCGGGTAACTGGGATGCTCCACCAGAACCTTGTCGGACCGGCCGGCCAGGGTGCGGAGCACGATGTTCAGCGCATGCTGCGCGCCGGACGTCACGAGAATCTGCCGCGCGGTGGTAGGCACGCCGGCCGCGGAATAGTGCCGGGCGATGGCCTCCCGCAACGGGTTCACGCCGAGCGCGTCGTAGCCGAAGCCAGGGAGCAGTGCCGGCAGTTCGGTCAGCGCGGAGGCGAAGGCCCGGTGCACCACCTCGCCGCTGGCCGGCAGCGAGGCATAGGCGAGGTCGAGGATTCCGTCCGGAACGGCCAGGCCGGGAGCGCTGCTGAGATCCGCCCGGCTTCCGCCCTTGCGGCCGCCCGGCGCACCGGACTGCGGGATGCACGTCCGGCCGCGGCTGCCCTGGCCGCTACTGAGGAAGCCCTGCTCGCGCAGCAGGGAGTAGGCGGCGGTGACAGTCGTCCGGCTGATGCCGAGCGTCGCGGCCAGGGCCCGTTCGCTGGGCAGCGCGACATCCAGCGGCACGCGGCCGTCGAGGACCAGAAGGCGGACGACGTCGGCCAGCTCGCGGTAGGCGGGGGCTGCGCCGAGGTTCCACTGGCCGAGCAGCCGGGCGAGCGAACTGGGGTTCAGGGATCCGGACATAGAGCCAGTATTTCAAACTGGCTATGGAATGCAAGGCCAGTTCTCCGGAAGGATGGGGTTCATGATGACCCGCAGGCTCCTTCAGCTCCTTATCGGCCTCGCCATGTACGGCATATCCCTGGCCATGTTCATCCGCGCCGGCCTCGGGCTGGACCCGTGGGACGTGTTCCACCAGGGACTGGCGGTCAAGACCGGGCTGAGCATCGGCACAGTCGTCGTGATCGTGAGTTTCCTCGTGCTGCTCCTGTGGATTCCGCTGCGGCAGTGGCCCGGCATCGGCACGCTGTGCAACGCCGTGCTGGTGGGCGTCTTCGCCGACGTCGGCCTGGCGTTGATCCCCGAGTTCTCCCATCTCGGCGGGCAGGCCGGCATGCTCGCGGGCGCCATCGTGCTCAACGGGATCGCTTCCGCCTGCTATATCGGTGCCCGGCTGGGGCCCGGTGCGCGGGACGGCCTGATGACCGGGCTCGCCCGCCGCACGGGGTGGTCCGTCCGGACGTCGCGGACCGGCATAGAAATCGTGGTCCTCGCCGCGGGCTGGCTGCTTGGCGGCTCTGTGGGCATCGGGACCGTGCTCTACGCCCTGGCCATCGGCCCGCTGGTGCAGTTCCTGTTGCCGCGGTTCACCGTGCCGGAGCCGCAGGAGTCCGGTCTGCCGGCGGTGGCAGCCGATCCGGCGGTCGCCGCACCCTAGCCGCCGCACGTTATGGGAGCGCGGCACGCGCCGCAGCGTGGATCTACGCCGGAGCCGGTCCCGGCAGCGGCTGGCACGTCGGGCACCAGTAGATGTCCCGCTCTTCGGTGCCGGTGGCCTTGGCGAGGACGCCGCGCCGCACCGGGGTCTGGCACTTCAGGCACGGCTGGTGTTCGCGGCGGTAGACCCAGTAGCCGGGCAGCCCGGAGGTCCGGCCCACGGCAGCGCCGCGCTGATTCAGGACGGTGGTCCGGCGTCCGGCTCCCAGGTTGGCCTCCAGCAGCACCTTGGCGTCGGTGATCATGGCCGCCACGTCAGGCACTGCCGAGACGGGCGCCGCCGGGTGCACACCGGAGAGGAAGCAGGCCTCGCAGCGGTAGATGTTGCCGATCCCCGCGAGCTTCCGCTGGTCCAGCAGTGCGACGCCGATCGGGACGTCCGGCGCCGCGCGGATCCGCCGCTCCGCCTCGGTCAGGTCCCAGTCCGGGCCCAGCAGATCGGGACCGAGGTGGCCGACGACGGAATCTTCCTCGGAGGTGCGGACCACCTCCAGGATGCCCAGCGAGAACCCGACGGCGTCTGCCGCAGCGGTGCGCAGCACGCAGCGCGCCGTGAATCCCGGTTTCCGCCAGCGGCCGCCCGGGGGGTAGACCTGCCAGGTGCCTTCCATCTTGAGGTGGGAATGGATCGTCAGCCGGTCCGGTTCCGCGGTGCTGCCGTCTGCCCGGGCCGGGCCCTCCAGCCGCATGAGCAGGTGTTTGCCCCGCGGGACCACCTCGGTCACAGTCCAGCCGCCCAGTTTGAGAGTGGCGAACCGGGGCACCCGGAAGTCGGAGGAGATGAGCTGCCGGCCCGCCAGCGCGGCATGCAACTGGGCGGCCGCGCGGAACACTGAATCGCCCTCAGGCACGGATCCTCAGTCCCTTGGGCGTGGAGTAGGCGCCGGCGTGGGCCAGGGCGGCGGCGATGGGCGTGTCAAGAATGCCGTGGCCGTTGACCTTTTCCATGATGAGTTTGTCCACCGCGCCCCGGGTGACCACGCCGACCAGGGCGGCACCGGCGGCGGCCAGGACCTCGGTGTCCTCGCTGAAGGCCAGCAGGGTCTTGCCGCCGCGTTCCACATAAAGGACCAGGGCGCCGTCGACGAGCACCACCAGGGCGCCGGCCTTCCGGCCCGGACGGTGGCCGGTTCCCGCTTCGACGTTCAGGGCAGGCCAGGGAAGGGCGGCGCCGTAGGGGTTGGCGGGGTCCGTCGCGGCCAGGGCCAGGGCCACCGGTTCGGGTTTGTGGAGCTGGGTATCCTCGGCGTAGGAACGCAGCCGGTCCACGGTCGCGGGAACGGCGAACTGGGCCGCGCCCAGGTGCTCGATGAAGTAGCCGCGGCGGCACCGCCCGGCCTCCTCCAGCCGGGCCAGCACCTTGTACATGAGTCCGAAGCCGCCCAGGATGTTCTCGGCCATCACCGAGCCGCGGGTGACCACGCCGTACCGGTCCAGCAGAAGTTCCGCGGTGGCCCGGGCGTGGATGGTGGCATCCAGTTCGGGGGCCGGCAGCGCGGACCAGCGGCCCGCGGCCAGCGGGGGAGTGGCCGCCGCGCCGCTGGCGGAGCCATACCGGCCCCCGGTGAGCCCGGGGGATCCGAGCAAACCGGTCCCGTGGGCACGCCCCAGCCGGCTCAGCCGCGGGGCCCGGGCCCGCGGGGCGCGGGCGACCTGCCGGTGCGCGGTGTGGCCGCCGGCAATCATGGCCCGGACCGGGGCGAAGGTATCGCCCGTGATCCGGCCCGCCCAGGCGAGATCCCAGAGGGCGGACACGACGTCCTGGTCGCTGAGCACCGAATCCATGCCGCCGGCGACGTCAGTCAGCTGCCGGAAGAAGTACCCGCCGCCGTTGTTGCGCAGGTGGTCCAGCAGGCGCTGCTGCGCGTCGCCGGGCTCGAAGTCGATGGTCGGGTTCAGGGTCAGCTCGGCCGAATCGGCCACGTGCAGGCTGACCCAGCCGTCGTTGCCGGGGAGCGCACCCGCGCCGGACCAGAGCACCTCGCCGGCCGCCATGAGCTCATCAAGCATGGCGGGCTGGTAGTCGGACACCCGGCTGGCGAGGACCAGGGGTTCCCAGGCGGAGGCCGGAATGGGCACACCGGACAGCTGGTCGACGGCCGTGATGATCCCGTCCAGTCCCCGCAGCGCCGACTGCCCGCGCTTGCCCGGGACCCGGACGTTCTGCCAGGCCGGCAGGAAGCGTCCGTACGCCGCGGCATCCACGGGCTCGACCTCGGCACGCAGTGCGGCGAGCGAGCGGCGGCGGAGCTTGCGCAGGACTTCGGCATCGCACCATTCACTGACGCCCGCCAGCGACGGCGCCGTCGGCGCGGCAGTGGTCTGGGCCCCGCTGACGGCGCCGGCGGCCGCTGCGCCGTCGGCGGATTCCGGCGCCGAAGCCGGGACGGGAGCCGGGGCCGGCGGGGGCGCGGTGTGCGGGCGGAACTCGCCTTCCACCACCCGTCCGTCCGCGGCGAGCCGCTTCAGGGCGGTGCCGACGACGGCGACCCCGAGTCCCAGCCGGGCGGCGGCCTCCGCGGAGGTGAACGGCCCGTGCGTGCGGGCATAGCGCGAGACGAGGTCGCCCAGCGGATCCGCGACCGGCTCGATGAAGGCCAGCGGAACCCCCACCGGCAAGGGGACGCCGAGGGCGTCGCGCAGGCGGGCGGCGTCCTCCACCGCGGCGTAGCGCTCGGCACCGCCGATGTTGACCCTGATGGCGCGGTTGGCGCGCTGGAGCGCCGCCAGATGCGCGGCGGCATCGGCGACGGCGGCCACGCTCTCGGCCGCCGGTGCGGTTTCCGGAGCCTCGGCCAGCCCACCCTCCGGCCCGGGCCTGGCCGCCGGTTCGAGCCGGGCGGCGACGTCCTCCGGGGTCAGCGGGCCCAGCAGGCGAAGCAGGTCAGCGACGCCTTCCAGCCCGCGCACCTTCCGGTCCGGTGCGAGCCGCTGGAGCTCCCGCTCGGTGGCGTCAATGACCTTGGCGTCCAGCAGTTCGCGCAGCTCGACCCTGCCGAGGAGCTCGTTGAGCAGGGTCGAATCCAGCGCCAGCGCGGCGGCGCGGCGCTCGGCCAGGGGTGAATCGCCCTCGTAGAGGAACTGCGCGACGTAGCCGAAGAGCAGGGACTTGGCGAACGGCGAGGGCTGCTGGGTGGTGGTCTGCAGGATCCGCAGCTCGCGGCGCTCGATGGACGCGGCGATGTCCTTCAGCGCCGGGAGGTCGTAGACATCCTGCAGGCATTCGCGGACGGTCTCGAGGACGATCGGGAAGGTGGGGTACTTCCGCGCGACGTCCAGCAGCTGGGCGGAGCGCTGGCGCTGCTGCCACAGGGGCTGCCGTTTGCCCGGGTTCTGCCGGGGCAGCAGCAGGGCGCGGGCGGCGCACTCGCGGAAGCGGGAGGCGAAGAGGGCGCTGCCGCCGACCTCCGCCGTCACGATCTGTTCGAGTTCCTCCGGGTCGAACAGGAACAGCTCGGCCCCGGGAGGCTCGTCCTCCATCATGGGTACGCGCAGCACGATGCCGTCGTCGGCGGCCATCGCGGAGCCGTCCATCCCGTACCGCTGATGCAGCCGCTGCCCGACGGCGAGGGCCCACGGTGCGTGCACTGGCATGCCGAACGGGCTGTGCAGCACCACCCGCCAGTCGCCGAGTTCGTCGTGGAAGCGCTCCACCACCAGGGTGGTGTCGCTGGGGACCACCTCGGTGGCCAGCTTCTGCTCGGCGAGATACTGGATCAGGTTGTTGGCGGCGAAATCGTCCAGGCCGCTGGCCTTGCAGCGTTCCGTGGCCGGCCCGACGTCGGACGCGGACAGTTCGCGCACGAACGCGCCCAGGGCGCGGCCCAGGTCCACCGGGCGGCCGAGGGAATCGCCCTTCCAGAACGGGAGCTTCCCCGGCTGGCCGAAGGCCGGGGAGACGAGGACCCGGTCGTGGGTGATGTCCTCGATCTTCCAGCTGGTGGCGCCCAGCGCGAACACGTCACCCACGCGGGATTCGTAGACCATTTCCTCGTCGAGTTCGCCCACCCGGCGGCCGCCCTTGGCTGCCGCGGCGGCCGGACTGGCGGCCCGGCCGTCGCCGCTTGCGGAGCCCGGGGATCCGGAGGAACCGGTCCCTTCCGTCTCGGTGCCGATGATGTAGACGCCGAAGAGCCCGCGGTCCGGGATGGTGCCGCCCGAGGTGACGGCTAGCCGCTGGGCGCCGGGCCGGCCCTCGATGGTGCCGGCGTTCCGGTCCCAGATGATCCGGGGCCGCAGTTCGGCGAATTCATCGGACGGGTAACGGCCGGCGAGCAGGTCCAGGGTGGCCTCGAACGCCGAGCGGGGGAGGGAGGCAAACGGTGCCGACCGGCGCACCGTGGAGAACCACTCCTCCACGTCGATGGACCCCAGCGCCGTGGCCGCGACGGTCTGCTGCGCCAGGATGTCCAGCGGGTTCGCGGGGACGTAGAGCCGCTCGATCTTGCCGGCGAGCATCCGTTCCACGGTGATGGTGGTGTGCACCAGGTCCGCGCGGTGCTTGGGGAACAGTACGCCCTGGGAGACCTCGCCGACCTGATGGCCGGCGCGGCCCACCCGCTGCAGCCCGCTGGCCACGGAGGGCGGGGATTCCACCTGCACCACGAGGTCCACGGCACCCATGTCGATGCCCAGTTCAAGGGAGGATGTGGCCACGACGCAGCGCAGCCTACCGGATTTCAGGTCGTCCTCGATCAGCGCCCGCTGGTCCTTGGAAACCGAGCCGTGGTGGGCCCGGGCCAGGACCGGATCGGCCCCGGCGGTGCTGCCGGCCTGGGCCATCATGTGCGCCGGCGTCGCGGTGGACGTCGGCACCGCGCTGGAGGTCGGCGCCGCGGTGGAGGCTGCAACGGCCGGGGCGCCGCCAGCCGGTGCTCCGGCCGGAACGGGCTCGAAGTCGGGTGCCCCGGTGCCGAACTCGCCCCAGCCGCCGCCTGCGGCCATCAGCTGCCGCTCGGCGTAGATTTCGTTGAGCCGGGCGGTCAGGCGTTCGGCGAGCCGGCGGGAATTGGCGAACACAATGGTGGACTGGTTGGCCAGCACCAGGTCCACGATCTTCTCCTCCACGTGCGGCCAGATCGATGCCTGCGGCTGCAGCCCGGACGCCGGCCCGGAGTCGAACGCGCCCGCCGCACCCTGCAGATCGGACATGTCCTCCACCGGAACGGAGACCGTCAGGTCCCAGGTCTTCTTCGAGGGCGGTGCCACGATTTCCACCGGCGCGGAGCCGGCGAGGAACTGCGCCACCAGCTCCTTGGGTTCGACGGTGGCCGAGAGCCCGATCCGTTGGGCGGGCTTCGGGAGCAGGGCGTCGAGGCGTTCCAGGGACACGGCCAGGTGTGCGCCGCGTTTGGTGCCCGCGACGGCGTGGACCTCGTCGACGATGATGGTGTCCACCTCGCTCAGCGTCTCCCGCGCCTTGGAGGTGAGCATCAGGAAGAGCGACTCGGGCGTGGTGATGAGGATATCCGGCGGGTTGCTCAGCAGCGAACGGCGGTCCGACGCCGGGGTGTCACCGGAGCGGACGCCCACGGTGATCAGCGGTGCGGGCAGATCCAGGCGTTTGGCGGTCTGGGTGATGCCGATCAGCGGGGCGCGCAGATTGCGTTCGACGTCGACGCCGAGCGCCTTGAGCGGCGAGATGTACAGCACCCTGGTTTTGCGTTTGGGCGCCTTCCGCCGGGCGCCTTTCGCGGTGTCCAGGCCGGGCAGTTCCTCGGGTTCGGCGGGGGCTGCGACGAGCAGCCGGTCGAGCGCCCAGAGGAAGGCGGCGAGCGTCTTGCCGGAACCGGTGGGGGCGACCACGAGCGCGTGCGCGCCGGAGGAAATCGCGTTCCAGGCGCCGTTCTGGGCCGGTGTGGGCGCAGCGAACGCACCCAGGAACCAGTCCCGGGTCGGCCGGCTGAACCGGTCCATGGCCTCGGCCGCAAGTGTGCCGCCGGTGAGCTCCTGACCCTTCATTCCTCCATCATGCCTTAACCCGCCGACAGGAAATGGCGGGCGGAAATCCGGGCGGTATCAGCAAACTTGGCACCACCGCCGCCGTGGGATGTTGCGGGAGGCCGCGGTACGGCGCCGCCGGTGGCCGGGACCCCCGCGAGGTGACACTTCGCGCCCTCGGACGGGCATGGGCGCAAAATCTCACCTCGGCGCCTGGGAGACTACTTGGCCGTGAACGCCCCGATGGTGAGCAGACGGGTTTCGGCGTCGCTGCAGGCGTCCCGCGGCTGGGCGATGAACAGCGAGGCGGTGTCTTCGGGCGGGTAGACGCGGAAGCCGGCGGCGGGGGCCATCGTGCAGTCGGGGTGGTTGGCCGCCTGGCTGTAGCGCAGCGTGGCGGCGCCGGCCTGTCCGGGCGCGAGCAGGACATCGGTGGCGGGTGTGGACTCGTCGCGGGCCGCGGCTGCCCCGATCGGGGCGCCGTCGGCGGTGAGGGAGACACCGGCGAAGCCCTTCAACAGGCACGGCTCGGTGCCGGAGTTCGTCAGGATCAGAGTCATGTAGACGCTGCCGGCTGCGCCGCCGCCGGTGGAATCGATGGTGCCCGTCAGGCCGGCGGCCTTGCACAGTCCGGGCGCGGCAGGCGCGGACACCGCCGGCGCGGGGGCCGACGAGGCGGGGCCGGTGGCCGCGCCGGAGGAGGCGGGCTGGCTCGCGGAGCTGGCAGGGGAGGACGCCGTGTTGCTGGATGTCTGGGCCTGCGGCGTGCCAGCGCCGCAGCCGGTGAGGAAGAGCGCTGCTGCGGCTGCCGCCGTCGTGAATACCAGTCTGGTGTTGATTCGCTGAGCCGTCATGGCACCACCTTCACGTCCGTTGCGGCCGGAGTCAACGACGCCACGACGGCGAGGCCGGATTGATGCCCGGATTGTGATTTCCGGGCATCAACCGAGGTCAGCTACTCCTTGGGCCCGGAATTGGGTCCCGAGGTGGGTGCTGAAACGCGGACCGGCGCGGGCCTGCTGCTCCGGGTGCGGGCCAGTGCCAGGCCGCCGAGGGCGAGGCCGCCGACGCCGGCCACCAGCCCGGCCCAGCTGCGTGCCCGGGCGCCGTCGTCGCTCACCGCAGCGGCCTGGACCGTCTCGGGCACGGTGTCCGTCGTGCTGGCGGCATGGGCGCCGTGCCCGTCCGCCGCAGCGGCCGCTGTGACCGTCACGGACGGCGCCGGCGCCTTGAGAGCGTGCGGATCCTGGCCCTCGGCCGGGAGCTCGGACCAGTCGGTCTGGCCGACCTCGCAGTTCTGGAGCGTCGGAAAGTACAGGGTCTTCCCGGCCGCGTCGGGCAGTTTCACCGACAGCACCAGGGCATCGCGGAGCGCGGGTTCCAGCGGGGCCTTCGCGGTGTAGACGATCTGGCTGGTCCGTTTGGTGATGGAGGTCCCGTCCGCGAGTTTCTTCGGTTCGGCCAGCTGTTCCGTGACCTTCTCGGCGGTCCAGTTCGGGTTAACCGTCGGCTGCGCATCGTTGAGCTCGGCGGGGAGGGTGATGGTCACCTTCGTGGTGCCGGATTCCTCGCAGCCGTGCGGGATTCCGAAGGTCAGCAGTGCGTAGGAGTTCGCGGTGGTCTTGTCGGGGGTGACACCGACATGCGCCGAGGCGCCGGAAATCCCGGCGAGCATCAGGGCAGCGGTTCCTCCGGCCACTGCTGTGGCGGTGAGGGTGCGGCGCAGGACGGAAGTGGATGCAGTTTTCACAGGGGTTGCCTTTCGGGCGTGCGCTGCCCAGCGGCGGGCGCACAAAAATGGGGTGGGTGGCGCGGCCAATGGTCCGGGCCCGGGCCCGGGGCACGGGGGTCAGGGCACAGTCGCGGCCGCGGCCGGGAAAAGTCAGGAACAGACGACGGCGGCGGGCGGGCCGCGGCGGCAATCGCGCCGGAGGTTCCGCCACGGCAGCGGTGCGGACTCCGCGGGCCAGCCGGCGGCTGCCGGGACCGCGACGGCGTCGGGCGTCACCGGAGCAGGGAGCCGGAGCAGCGGGCGGAGCCATGCCGCCAGGGCCCACAGGGCGGCCTCGCCGCGGGCGAGGAGGACGGCGCAGAGGAGCGTTGCGAGGGCGTGGCCAGCCAGCATCAGCAGGGAAGGCCCGGAGTCCGGTCCCGGCGCCGCGAGCGTGCTGCCAATACCGGCCGGGAGCGGAACCGGCCCGACGTGGTGCGCGAGGTCGCCCGCCGGACCGGTCGCGGCGCCAGCCAGGGCGGAGGAAAGGGCGGGGCCGCTGAAGGCGGTGAAAGCCTCGTGCAGCATCAGTTGTCCGGCGCCGAGCAGCCCCGCCAGGGCCGGGAGGTTCAGCTTCAGCCGGGTGGCGGTGGTGGAAGCCAGCCCGGTCAGGGCCAGCAGGGCCAGCAGGATGCCGGGGGACGGCAGTTGTCCGCCGGCCAGCGTGTGCGCGCCCGCCGCCAGGGAAAGAACGGTCAGTGCCACCATGGCCGAGCGCAGGGCGTGGAACGGTGCTCTGGCGGCTGTGCGCACGGAACACTCCCTTCACCAGCGGCGGCCATGGTTGCTCCCGCGGACGCTGGCGGCTGCGGGTTGTCCCCTGATTCTACCGGTGAGTTCTACCGGGCTGCGAAAAGCGTCCCGGACGGCGTCAGTCTGTCTCGGGACCCGAGCAGAAGTGGCAGTCTTCCGGGCACGGTGCGTCGGCCGCGAGGTCCTCAAGACGGTCGCCGGTTCGTACGTCGGGCCAAAGTCCGGGGGCGCCGTTGGCCCGATCTTGCTGCAAAGTCACGTGGTGTCCTGAACGTCATTGGTGCGGAACGCTGATGGATCCTAGCTAACCGTGTGCGGGGCCGGTGCTCAATGGACCAATTGACGGCGCCACCGGCTCCGACTTGTGCAGCCGTCCAGCGGCCGATCTCGACTCAGTCTGCCCGGCCGCGCAGCACCGTGGCGGTGGAGGGGCTGCCCGGCAAAAAGTGACACCCCGGTCCGAGGACCGGGGTGTCTCCGCAGCTGATGTGGTGTCAGTTCACCGCGTCAGCTGGCTGTGCGTGTTGACCGTGTCAGTTGGCTGCCGCGCCGGCCGTGGCCGCCGCGCCGGCGAGCCGGAGCCAGGTGTCCACCACGGTGTCGGGGTTCAGCGAGACGGAGTCGATGCCTTCCTCGACCAGCCATTCGGCGAAGTCCGCGTGGTCGCTGGGCCCCTGGCCGCAGATGCCCACGTACTTGCCGCGCGCCTTGCACGCCTTGATGGCCATGCTCAGGAGCTTCTTGACGGCCGGGTTGCGCTCGTCGAAGCTGTTCGCGACGATGGCGGAATCCCGGTCCAGGCCCAGGGTCAGCTGGGTCATGTCGTTGGAGCCGATGGAGAAGCCGTCGAAGTAGTCCAGGAACTCGTCGGCCAGCAGGGCGTTGGACGGCAGTTCGCACATCATGATGACCTCGAGGCCGTTTTCGCCGCGGCGCAGACCGTTCTCGGCGAGCAGGTCGATGACGCCGCTGGCCTCGTCCACGGTGCGCACGAACGGGATCATCAGCTTGACGTTGGTCAGGCCCATCTCGTTGCGGACGAAGGACAGGGCCTCGCACTCCAGGTCGAAGCAATCACGGAAGGACGGCTCCAGGTACCGGGATGCGCCGCGGAAGCCGATCATCGGGTTCTCCTCGTGCGGCTCGTAGGCGGGCCCGCCGATGAGGTTGGCGTACTCGTTGGACTTGAAGTCGGACATCCGCACAATCACCGGCTCCGGAGCGAATGCCGCGGCGATGGTCGCCACGCCTTCGGCCAGGCGCTTGATGTAGTAGTCGCGCGGGCTGTCATAGGCGGCGATCCGCTCCCGGATTTCCGCGATGACGTCGTCCGGCTGCTCGTCCAGGTTCAGCAGTGCCTTGGGGTGGATGCCGATCTGCCGGTTGATGATGAATTCCAGCCGGGCCAGGCCCACGCCGTGGTTGGGCAGCTGCGCGAACGTGAAGGCCTGCTCGGGGGTGCCGACGTTCATCATGACCTTGACGGGGGCTTCGGGAAGCTGGGTGATCTCGGTTTCCTCGACGCTGAAGTCCAGGAGGCCCTCGTAGATGACGCCGGTCTCGCCGTCGGCGCAGGACACGGTGACCTCGAGTCCGTCGGAGAGCACGTCGGTGGCGGCGCCGGTGCCGACGACGGCGGGAATCCCCAGTTCCCGGGCGATGATCGCCGCGTGGCAGGTGCGTCCGCCGCGGTTGGTCACAATGGCGGAGGCGCGCTTCATGATCGGTTCCCAGTCCGGATCGGTCATGTCCGCGACGAGGACGTCGCCGGTCTTGAATGCGGCCATCTGGTCGATCGAGGTGAGGATGCGGACGCTGCCGGCGCCGATGCGCTGGCCGATGGCGCGGCCCTCGACCAGGACCTTGCCGGAGCCGTTGAGGCGGAAGCGGCTCAGGCTGCCGGAGGTCCGGCGGGACTGCACTGTTTCCGGGCGTGCCTGCAGAATGTACAGGCCGCCGTCGATCCCGTCCTTGCCCCATTCGATGTCCATCGGGCGTCCGTAGTGGTTCTCGATGGCGACGGCGTGGCGGGCGAGCTGCTCGACGTCGTCGTCCGTGAGGCTGAAGCGGTTCCGCAGGGAGGCCTCCACCGGCACGAAGTCAATGGTGTGGCCGATTTCGCGGTTGCTCGTGTAGGTCATCTGGAGGGCCTTTTCGCCCAGTCCGCGCTTGAGGATGGCCGGGCGGCCTGCCTCCAGGGCGGGCTTGTAGACGTAGAACTCGTCCGGGTTGACGGCGCCCTGGACGACGGCCTCTCCGAGGCCGTAGGAGGAGGTGACGAAGACGGCGTCCTGGAACCCGGACTCGGTGTCCATGGTGAACATGACGCCGGAGGCGCCGACGTCGGAACGGACCATGCGCTGGACCCCCGCCGAGAGCGCCACTTCAGCGTGCTCGAACTTGTGGTGCACCCGGTAGGCGATGGCCCGGTCGTTGTACAGGGACGCGAAGACGTCCTTGATGGCCACCAGGATGTTCTCGATCCCGCGGACGTTCAGGAAGGTTTCCTGCTGCCCGGCGAAGGAAGCGTCGGGGAGGTCTTCCGCCGTCGCGCTGGAGCGGACGGCCCAGGAGAGGTCCTCGGAGCCGCCGTGCTTCTCCACGAGCTTCTGGTAGGAGGCGCGGATCTGCGCTTCAAAGTCCGGCAGGAAGGGCGTCTCGCGCATCAGCGCGCGGATTTCCTTGCCCGCAGCCGCCAGGGCCGTCACGTCGTCGGTGTCCAGGCCGACCAGCCGGTCGGCGATCTTCTGGTCCAGGCCGGAGTCGGCGAGGAAGGTGCGGTAGGCGTCGGCTGTCGTGGCGAAGCCGTCGGGCACCTGGACGCCGGCAGAAGTCAGGTTCTGCACCATCTCGCCGAGGGAGGCGTTTTTGCCGCCCACTCGATCCAGGTCCTTGAGGCCGAGTTCTGAGAACCACAGGATGTCTGTCGTCATGGTTGCTGCTCCTTTGCAGATGGTGGCATGCGGTATCGCCGCCCCGCGTGGGGCGGTCGCCGGTTAATGGGCGCAAGTCCTGTCCACAGTGACAGGTCTAGGCCGGTGTTTCCACATGATGTGGTCCACGCAACATTTGTGGACCCCGTGCGCTAGTGCTTGAGGTTCATTTTTTGGAGGATCGTGGCTGCCATTTCCTCCACGGAGACGCTGGCCGAATTGAGGTAGGGAATCCCGTGAGACACGTACAGCCGCTCGGCACTGCGCAGCTCAAAGCCGCACTGCCGCAGCGACGCGTAGGGGGAGCCCCGGCGGCGTTCGGTGCGGACCTGGCTCAGGCGCAGGGGATTGGTGGTGAGGCCGAAACACTTTGAAACAAACGGCCGCAGCGGCCTGGGGAGTCCTTCGCGTTCAAAGTCCTCGTCCACCAGCGGGAAGTTCGCGGCGAAGATGCCGTGCTGCAGCGCCAGGTACATGGTGGTGGGGGTTTTGCCGCAGCGGGACGGGGCCACCAGGATGACCTGGGCCTTTTCCAGCGCGCGCAGGCTCTGGCCGTCGTCGTGCTCCATGGCGTATTCGACGGCGGCCATCCGGGACTGGTAGCGGGCGGCGTTGCCGAGCCCATGGGCCCGGCCCGGCTCACCGCTGGCTTCGGTTCCCAGTGCCAGCTCCAACTGCCCGACGTGGGTCCCGATGAGGTCCACGATGATCCCGTTGCAGGTGCCCAGGGTCTGGCGGATGTCGCTGCCGACGGCGGTGGAGAAGACGATTGGCTGCAGGCCGGTGGCGGCACGGTGGTCGATCACCTTGACGACGGCCCGGGCCTGGTCGGCGGTGGTGATGAAGGGGATCGTGATGCGGTCAAACTCGGTCGCGGGGAACTGCGTCAGCAGGGTGTTGCCGAGCGTTTCTGCGGTGATGCCCGTACTGTCCGAAAGGAAGTAGACCGGGCGGGGAGCGTCATTGGTCATGAACGCATTGTGCACCAGTGTTGGCTCCGGGTTCTTCCATGACGCACCCGCCGGGCGCCCGGCACGGGCCGGGCGGCGGGGAGTAGGCTGTGTCCCACGTCACTAAAGGAGCCCAGATGAGCTACAAATACCGGACCGTCAAGGTCCGCGGCACGGACCTGGTCGGAACCATTGCCCGCAGGCACGGCGGTGCGCCCGAAATATATGAAACCTCGAAGGACCCGAGCACGTCTGTCGTTCCCGTGTTCTTTCCGGAAACCGGCGAGATCCGCTTTTTCGACCGGACGGTGCTGGAGGACGTGGTGAGCCCGGCCGGCTAAGGAACATTTGAGCCGCGCACGGAGTCCGGAAAAGCGTGAATGGGCTAATCACAGAACGGCAAGATTTTCAAGTCACATAAATGCCTATTGCCCGTCAATGCCAAGCCGTTTAGTCTGGCGTTGGGATCTGGCCCGGGCATCTTTCTGGGGAGAGACCATTTCGGTGTTCCGATCGAGCCGGATTCCGCAAAGGCTGGCTCCATGGTCTCAAAACGATGGAGCCAGCTTGCAGGACTATTCGGCCTTTTCTCTTTCGCTTTCGATCAACGAAATGATATGACTGGCCAGGTTCCGCCCCTGCTGAGCCCTTTCCGGCCTTCCTGCCGCGCCGCCGGCAGCCCGCGAACAAGCCAACAGCGACAGCAGCGCCATATCGGAGCATGATGAGTCTATGCAGGTCATTGACTTCCTCGAAGCCAGGATTGCCGAAGATGAGGAAGCGGCGAGGCTCGGCTATCTCAACTCAGTCTTGCAGCCCCTCTATGAGGGCGGGCAGCTCTTTCAGCGGACCGTTGAGATACCGCCGGCCGTCAAGAACCGAGTCATGGCAGAGTGCGAGGCAAAGCGGAAGATCATTGCCCACTACCAGCGCATCGATGGGGACGCGGTATCCGCCGGCGGGCGGGACTACATTGAGAAATTCCTTTTTATCCTCGCCCAGACCTATAGGCACCACCCCGACTTCAGCGATGAGTGGGCCGCCTAACGTCGCAGGCTTGCGGACCATATCCATTCTGCTGACCATGAACATCGTCGCGTCGGCCCTGGTATTGCGGACGGGGAAATACAAAGCCCGCATTTGTTATTGCGGAGTCAAATAGTGGGCCGGGACCCCGGCGAGCGGGCGGAACGGTTGACCTGGGCCCGTTCTTGGCTTTTCCCAAGACGTGGGCTGTAATTTCCGACTTACCGCCGCCGTAATTGGGTCCCGAAGGTCTACGGGGGCGGTAGGTGGCCCGCTCTGCAAACAGGGGAAGGAACGGGCCACCGCCCCGATGTTGGCAAACCCGTCATCCCGGGCAACGCAAAGGCCCCTGGTTTCCTTGTAAACAAAGGAAGCCGGGGGCCTCGCTACTTGGCGGTGACGGTGGGATTTGAACCCTCTCCCGCGCTACTGCTGGCGTGGAAAACCTCTAGAATCCGGGTAATTTCATCACCCTAGATCACGGCTAATCACGGTGAATGTGGGCAGGATGTGGGCGGCGGGAGTTCGACGGGACGAGGGACTATGACAAGCCAGTCCTTTAGGCCCGATTCATCTTTGAACCTGGCGCAGCAGGAACTGCACTGGCACGGCTCGCTGCCAAGTACGCCTGATCCTCCGCCTGTAGAAACTGCCCCGGCACCCGTCAATAGTCCGGGGCTCTTCTGTGCCCCTAGAAGGCGCGTGCCAGAACGCAGAAACCCCGCCAATGGTGATAACTGGCGGGGCTTCTCTGTGCGTGGTGGTTAGCGGACGATGTACGTCCTGCTGAACCGGTAGCTGACCTGGCCATTCAACGTGCCCTTGACGCGGACGACGTACTTATCGCCTTTGCCTGGCCAGGCCTTGTGGCTGTCATGGTAGCCGCCCGCGAAAATCTTGCCGTTCAAGAACCAGCGGTATTCCAGCTTGGTGCCCGTTGGCCAGCCGTACTTGTTCGCCCGCAGGACTGTTCCTGCGGTGACGTAGACGGTGGACACGCCGGCTGTGCAACTCGCGGTAGTTTCTGCACATGACGAAGGGCAGAAATTGAATACCGGATCACAGGTTGCGGCGCTGGCAGGGGCCGCCGCCGTGAGCGCTCCGGCTCCCAGGGCAACGGAAAGGACGGCAGCGGCCGCCGCTTTACGGAAGATCGATCGTTTCAATGCTGGCACGGTTCCCCGCACCTCCTGTCGGTGGTTTGGCAGATAAATTGTGACTGCTGAACGCTTCCGACATACACCGTCTAAGGCGCCCCCAAGCATGAGTATAACCACACGTGCACGAGCTGGCGGCCGCGAGCAAGTAACCGGCGTTGGTGTTGGTGCTGGCATACTGCGGGCTCCGATGGGGTGAGGCTACCGGGTTGCGGGTCAAGCATCTGGACGTGCTCCGGCGTCGTCTCATGATCGAAGAGAACGCGGTGCAGGTCGGTTCCGTGATTGAGGTGGGCATTCCGAAGAACCACAAGAAGCGGACGGTGCCCTTTCCGCGATTCCTCAGCGAGCAACTGGCTCGGCAGTGCGCCGGTAAGGGGCGGGATGATCTGGTCTTCCCTGGCGAGAATGGGCGCCACCTCCGGCTTGCGCGGGTGCACGAGGACAATATGAGCTGGTTTGCCGGCGCGGTGAAGGGTTCCGGCGTTCCAAGGATCACGCCTCACGACTTGCGGCACTCCGCTGCGAGCTTCGCCGTATCGGCCGGCGCAAACGTGAAAGCGTTTCAAAAGATGCTCGGCCACAGCTCCGCCGCGATGACTCTCGATGTTTACGCGGATCTGTTTGATGGGGATCTGGACTCGGTTTCATGCGCCCTTGATCACGCTGTCTCTCTGGCGAGTGTGGGCAAAATGTGGGCAAACCCCAAATTTCAGACAAAGCAAAAGGCCCTACTTCCCTTTGTTTACAAGGGAAGCAGGGCCTTTCTTATTGGCGGTGACGGTGGGATTTGAACCCACGTTGGCTTTGACACCAAACAACATTTCGAGTGTTGCACCTTCGGCCGCTCGGACACGTCACCAACCTGTATAGGGTACCGGAGCAAGGTGCTCATCCACAAAACGGCTACCCAGCGGCCCCGGAACGCCAGCAACAAGGATCGCAACCGGCGGCGCGCCCGGGCCGCCGGCACTTCCCCGCGAATGGGCAGGGGACTAGATTCGTCAGCAAGATGACTAAACTCGACTCACCTTCCGCACACCACGCCACAGCCACCGCCTACTGGACCGTCGGCCCCGAGAAAGGGGAGCTGCTGCGCGAGGACCTCCCCGCCCCCGGCCCCGGCGAAGCACTCGTCCGCACCCTGTTTTCGGGCATCAGCAAGGGCACCGAACTCGTCGTGCACCATGCCCGCGTGCCGGAATGCGTGGCTGCGGAAATGGCCGCACCGAACCAGGAGGGGTCTTTTCCGTCCCCGGTGAAATTCGGCTACCTCTCCGTCGGCGTCGTCGAGGACGGCCCGGCGGAATGGCGGGGCAAGACGGTCTTCTGCCTGTACCCGCACCAGGACCGCTACGTCGTCGCGGTGGAGAAGCTCACGGTGGTTCCGGATGATGTCCCCGCCCGCCGCGCCGTGCTGACCGGCACCGCGGAAACCGCGATCAACGGGATCTGGGAAGCCGGGCCCCGCCTCGGCGACCGCGTCGCGGTCATCGGCGCCGGCCTCGTTGGCGGCATGGTGGCCAAGCTGCTCGCCTCGTTTCCCCTCGGACGGCTGCAGCTGGTCGACGTCGACCCGGCGAAGCGGTCGTTCGCGAAAGCCCTCGGCGTCGATTTCAGCCGCCCCGACGACGCCCTGCCGGACTGCGACATCGTGATCCACTGCTCCGCCTCGGAGGCGGGCCTGGAGCGCGCCCTGCAGCTCGCGGGCGACGACGGGGACGTCATCGAAATGTCCTGGTACGCCGACCGCAAAGTCACGGTGCCGCTGGGGGAAGACTTCCACGCCCGCCGGCTGTCCATCCGCGCGAGCCAGGTCGGCGTCGTGGCCCGCGCACGCCGCCACCGGCGCACCAACGCCGACCGGCTCCAGCTCGCCGTCTCCCTGCTGAGCGATCCAGCGTTCGATGCGTTCCTCACCGGTTCGTCCACGTTCGCCGAGCTGCCCGACGTCGTCCAGCAGCTCTCCGACGGCGTCCTGGACGCGCTTTGCCACGTCATCGAATACCCCGGCACCGAATCAGCCCCTACAGAAGCCACGAGGTAAATCCGTGTTCAGCCTTTCCGTCCGCCGCAACTTCATGATTGCCCACAGCCTCCCGAGACCGGCCTTTGGCCCCGCCCAGGGCATGCACGGAGCCACCTTCGTCACGGAGGTCACCTTCCGCCGCCGGGCTCTCAACGAGGACTCGATCGTCCTCGACATCGGCGAGGCCGGCGACGTGCTGGACGCCGTCCTCGACGGCCTGAACTTCAAGAACCTCGACGAGCACCCGGACTTCGCCGGCAAACTCAGCACCACCGAGGCCCTGGCCCGGTACGTCGCCGACGCCGTGGCGGCGAAGATCCACACCGGGGCGGACGGGCGCGCGCTGGCCGGCCTGGACGTCACCCTGCGCGAAACCCCCGACGCGTGGGCCAGCTACTCGCTCGATTTCGAGGCCAGCTAGGACTTCGGTGCCGGCCAGGAACACCGCGCCAGAAAGGACGACGGTGCAGCCGGAAGGCCTCCGCGTCCGCTTCGTGGTGCCCGGCAACGTGCGCCACAACTCGGGCGGCAACGTCTACAACGCAGCCCTCGCCCGGGAGCTTGCCGCTCTCGGCGTGGACGTGGACATCTGCCCGCTCGACGGCGGATGGCCTGTGGGCAGGCCCGAAGACCGCCGGCGTTTGGCCGCACTCCTGTGCGACCATGACGCCGACGACGACGGCACCGCCCGTGCCGGGCGCCTCGTCACGCTCGTCGACGGGCTCCTCGCCTGCGGAGCTCCGGAGCAACTGGCCGCGGCCGCGGCCGCGGGCCGGCCCGCCTGGATCCTGCTGCACATGCCGCTGGACGACACCGGGCACAACGAAGCCGGGCTGGAACGCCGGGCGCTGCGGGCGGCGGCCGGCGTGATCTGCACCAGTGCTTCGGCTTCGGCCAGGATCCTGGCCCGGCACGGGCTGGACGGGGTCCGGACCGCGCTGCCCGGCAGCGAGGCCGCCGCGCTGGCCTCCGGTTCGGACCCGCCGCATCTCGTTGCTGTGGCCGCCCTGCTGCCGAACAAGGACCAGTCCCTGCTCCTCGCAGCCCTGTCGGCCCTGACGGACCTGCCGTGGACAGCCTCCCTGATTGGTTCCGACACCGCGGATCCCGCCTATGCCGCGCGCCTCCGGAACACGGTGGACCGGCTGGGGATGCAGGCCCGCATCAGGATCCCGGGGGAGTTGCGGGACGGGGCGCTGGAGGCGGAATGGGCCGCGGCCGACCTCAGCCTGCTCATCTCGCGGGCCGAGACCTTCGGGCTTGTGGTGACGGAGTCGATTGCACGGGGTGTGCCGGTGGTGGTCCGGGCCGGCACCGGCGCCGTCGAGGCGCTCGCGGCCGGCACGCCCGCGTTACCCCCCTCCCCGACTCCTGCGCCAGCGCCCGCGGCGGACGCCACTGAAACCCTGCCGGGAACCGCCGTCGCCCTCGGCACGGACCCGGCTCCCCTCACGGAGATGCTGCGGCGCTGGCTGTCCGAACCCGGTCTCCGCACCCGCTGGCGGGCCGCGGCGGTTGCCGCACGGGGCCACCTGCCCTGCTGGGACGCAACGGCCCGGACCGTGCTGGCAGCCCTGGACCAGGAGCGTCCCGCCGCGCAGCCTCCGGGTGCAGCGCAGGAAAAGCCGGTGGAAGATTCCCCTGCCGCGCAAGCTGATGGACAATGACCCCATGACGCCGCAGCCCCTGACCACGCAGCCCGTGACGGCGAACGCGCCCCCGGCCCGGACCCTCACCCGGGAGCGGCTCCGCGCCTGGGCCTGGCACAAACAGGGCCTGGACGGCTCGCTGGCCGGCTGCACTCCGGAGCAGGTGTTCGCCCGGGCTGGCTGGGCACGCTCCGTCGGCGGCGCCAACCCCTACCTGACGCTCTTCGCCCGCGCCGGGATACGCCGCGACCAAGTCGATACCCACGTCCTGGCCCACCGGATCCTTGAACTCCCGACGGCGCGTGGCTGCACCTACGTCCTGGGCCGGGACGACTTTGCGTGGGCGCTGCGGCTTGGGCGCGAGGCCGCGGAGGCGACCTTCAAGGTAGTGGGCAGGCTCGGCGTGGACCGCGGCGAAATCACCCTGCTGGAGGAGCAGGTGCTGCACACGCTCGCCGAGGCCGCCGTCCCGCTGGACCCGCGGCAGCTCAAGGAGGAACTCGGCGACTCCGTGCGGAACCTCGGCGAGGAGGGCAAGAAAAAGGGCGCCACCACCACGCTGCCCACGGCCCTGGGCATCCTTCAGGCCCAGGGGCGGATCCGCCGCGTCCCGGCCAACGGCCGCCTCGACCAGCAGCGCTACGCCTACGAACTGTGGAACCTGCCGCCCAGCCCGCTCGACGACGACCAGGCCCGCACCGAACTCGTCCGCCGCTACCTGGGCTGGACCGGAGGAGCCACCTTCAAACAGTCGCAGTCGTTCACGGGTTTCACCGTGGCCCAGAGCAAGGCGGCGCTGGCCGCGGCCGGTGCTGTGGAGGTTCCCACCGCCGCCGGCGAGATGCTGTGGATGCTGCCCGACGACGTCGAACAACTCGCCCGGTTCCAGGAACCGGATGAAGAGCAGATCCAGCTGCTCGCCGGAACGGACTCCCTCGCGCTGCTGCGGCGCAATGCCGCCGAGCTCCTGGCCGAGGAGGACCAGCACACGAAGGCCCTGGGCTCACTGGCGCTGCAGGCGGACCTCCCGGACCATCCCATCTTCGACCGGGGCCGCATCATCGGACTGTGGCAGTACGATCCCGGCCAGGAAGGGATCGTGCCCTGGGTGTTCCACGCCGCGACGCCGGCGGTGACCCGGCGGATCGCCGAAGTCGAGGACTGGATCCGCGAGGACCTCGGCGACTTCCGGGCCTTCAGCCTCGACTCGCCGGCCACCCGGCAACAGCGGATCGACAACCTGGCGGCAGCCGCTACAGGCTCCGCTGCCGTCAGCTAGCGCCGCGGTGCCCGGCGAAGAAGTCCTGCAGCAGCGCCGCGCACTCCTGCTCCCTGATGCCGCCATACACTTCCACCCAGTGGTTGAGCCGGCGCTCGCGGAGGATGTCGAACACGGAACCGGCGGCCCCTGCCTTCTCGTCCCACGCGCCGAACACCACCCGTGGAATCCGGGCCAGCACCACTGCCCCGGCGCACATGGCGCAGGGCTCCAGCGTGACCACCAGGGTGCAGTCCGCCAGCCGCCAGCCGTCACCGGCGCGCCCGCCCTGGGCGCTGAGTTCCTGCAGCCGGGCGGCAGCCATGCGGATGGCCACCATCTCCGCGTGCGCCGTCGGGTCCCCGAGCGCCTCCCGTTCGTTGCGCCCGCTGCCGAGCACCGTGCCGTCGGGACCGATGACGACGGCGCCGATCGGCACGTCCGCCGTGACCAGCGCGGCACGCGCCTCGGTGAGGGCAAGGCCCATCCATTCGGCATGCCGGGGCTCGGGGGAAGTCATGGCTCAATGATAGTTTCGGTACTAAGCAAGCTGTGCAGCCAACAGGAGTCAGGAGACAGCCGTGAGTGCTTTCACTGAGCGCTGGGGCAAGTGGGTGGTCCCTTACGCGGCCCTGTGGATCACCATGCTCGTGGGCGGTGTGATCGTCGTCGTTCTGGCGCTCCTGGGCGCTGAGGTCTACGACAGCGTCGTGGACGAGGCGGGACTGGCGAACCTGGACAAACCCGCCCTCGCCCTGGCCGAGGACCTGCGCACCCCCGAGCTCAACGTGGCCGTGACCGGCTTCACGAATATCGGCGGAAGCATCGGCATGCCGATCCTGGCGAGCCTCCTCACCGCGTGGCTCACCTGGGTCAACCGCACCTGGCGGCCGATCATCCTGGTCTGCGGGGCAGCGGCCGTGTCCATCACGGCCACGACGCTCGGCAAGAACCTTGTTGGCCGCGCCCGTCCGGATTTCATCAACGCCGTCCCGCCGTATGAGACCTCCCCGTCCTTCCCCAGCGGACACGCCCTGAACTCCACGGTAGTCATCGGTGTGCTCGTGTACCTGGCCTGCCTGCAGTTCAAGAAGACCTGGGCACGCGTCGCCGTGATCACCGCGGGACTGGTCTTCATTCTGGCGATGGGCCTGAGCAGAGTATTCCTGGGACATCACTGGATGACCGACGTCATCGCCGCGTGGCTGCTGGGCCTGGCCTGGCTGGGCATCGTGATCCTGGCCCACCGGCTCTTCCACGTGATCCGGCATCGGGAACATGCCGGGCCCGCGCCCACCTTCGATCACCCCGCGCACCTCAGCGACGGCCGCGTCGACCGGCCGGGCAGCGCCGCCGGGAGCCCCGGCGGACGCGGTGCAGGGAGCGGCGAGACTACCAAGGACGACGTCGGCGTCCGCGGTCCCACGGGAAAGCCCCCAGCCGCCGGGTGATAGTTTTGACCCATGCGCACTTTCGTTGTGGACCACCCGCTGGTCGCCCATAAGCTCACCGTTCTGCGGGACAAGAACACCCCGTCTCCGGTCTTCCGCCAGCTCACGGAGGAACTCGTCACGCTCCTGGCGTACGAGGCCACCCGCGAAGTCCGCACCGAACCGGTGACCATCGAAACGCCGGTCAGCACCACCATCGGCACCGCCTTCACCAAGCCCACGCCGCTGGTGGTCCCGATCCTCCGCGCCGGACTGGGCATGCTCGAGGGCATGACCAAGCTGGTCCCTACGGCCGAGGTCGGATTCCTGGGCATGGCCCGCGACGAAGAGACCCTGGACATCATCACCTATGCGGAGCGGCTGCCCGAGGACCTCACCGACCGTCAGATCTTCGTTCTGGATCCCATGCTCGCCACCGGCGGCACGCTGCGCGAGGCCATCAAGTTCCTGTTCAAGCGCGGCGCCTCGGATGTCACCTGCATCTGCCTGCTGGCCGCGCCGGAAGGCCTCGCCAAGCTGGAAGAAGAGCTCGCCGACGCCAATGTGACGATTGTGCTCGCCTCGATCGATGAGAAGCTCAACGAGAAGTCCTACATCGTGCCCGGGCTGGGCGACGCGGGCGACCGCCTTTACGGCGTGGCCGGCTAGGCCAGCGCCCGGCGCTGACCCTGCCGTCGGCGGCCAGCTCCCTCGCGGGGGCCCAGCAAAGGAGCCCGGCCTACCGGATTAAACCGCCCGGTACTAGCCTGAGCCCCATGGACTGGAAACTTGAACTTGTCTTTGTTCCCGTGTCCGACGTGGACCGCGCCAAGGATTTTTACGTCAACAAGGTGGGCTTCAATGCCGACTTCGACGAGCGGCCCATGGAGGGCATCCGATTCGTGCAGCTGACCCCGCCGGGCTCAGGCTGCTCGATCGCCATCGGCGAGGGCCTCACGGACGCCCCGCCGGGCACCGCCCCCAGCCTGCAGCTCGTGGTCAGCGACATCCAGGCCGCCCACCGGCAGCTCAAGGACGGCGGTGTGGACGTCAGCGACGTCGATGTCCAGGACTGGGGGCATTTTGTCCACTTCGCCGATCCCGACGGCAACAAATGGGCCGTCCAGTACCTCCCCAACCGCCCCGCCGGCTAAGCGCCGCGCCTGGGGTTTAGTACCAGTTGTTGGCGTAATGGAAGTTCAGTGCGCCACACGGTGAGCCATAGCGATCCTTGACGTACTCCAGTCCCCAATTGATCTGGGTTCGGTAGTTGGTCCGGTAGTCCGCGCCCGCGCTGGCCATCTTCTCGGCCGGAAGCGACTGGACCACGCCATAGGCGCCGCTGCTCGGGTTGGTGGCGGTCGTCTTCCAGTCCGACTCCTTGGTCCAGAGCTTCGTCAGGCACGGCATCTGGCTCGGGGCCCAGCCATAGGACCCCAGCTGGCTGGCCGCATAGGCCTGCGCGCCGGCGGGGTCGTCAATGGCAACGGGGGCAGGTGCCGGCGCGGGAGCGGGCGCCGGGGCAGCGGCAGGTGCTTCGGCGGGTGCCACCTTGGCCGGCGGGGCCGGGGCGTCGCCAGTGGGGTTGGCGGCCTGGTTCGCCGTCCGGACACGTTCAAAGTCAAGCTGCGTCAGGGGAGCCGCCGTGGCTGCCTGCGTGGAGCTGCCCGCGTCGGCCTTGCGGGCGGCTGTCTCGGACGCATGTCCGGCGGCGCCTACCCCCACCAGTACCGCGCAGGCAGCAGCAACAACGGCCACGCGGCGGCCCGTCGAGCCTGCGTTCTTGGCAAACCGGGCCGCGGCTGAAGCGGGCTTTGCCGGCTCGGCGCGGTGGCGCGATAGCTGGGGGCGGGTTGAGCTTGCGGCGCCGTCAGGGCGCGATTGTGCCTTGAATTCAGTCATGACTGCCTCTCAACGCCTGCGGAGTTAGCTGTCGGGTTCGGGTGAGGTCACCCGGCCGCACGGAATCTCACGTGTCGGCTTCACCCCAGGGGCGCAATGTGCAGAAATGCCCGGGAACTCTGGGTCCCCCGCCTCTGCCTGGTCCAGCGGAATCCGGGAGGCGGCAGAGCTCGGCGTACATCCGGATATGCAGCCCTAGTGATGGCCGCACCCTAAAAACCGTACAGGAGTTCTAAGGCTAAGTCACATTTCGGTAACAGGAATCACGACGACGGCGGGGCGGCTTGCGCCCTGACCGGCGGCGACTTGTCCTCAGGCAGGCGGCGGAGCCGCCGGCAGCCGAACGGTGAATTCGGTCCGGCCGGGCACCGAGGTCACGCCGACGGTCCCGCCGTGGGCCTCGACAATCGACTGCACAATCGACAACCCCAGCCCGCTCGTTCCCTCGGCGGACGTGCTCGGGGCCGGGACAGTGGTTGTGGCGACCCCGGAGGCTGCCCCCGACGACCGCGGGGGGTGCAGCGGACGCCGCGGAAGGGCCCCACTGCCTGTTGCCGGCGTCGTGGGGGATACCGGATTCTTGCGGGAAGCGTCCGCCCGCGTGAAGCGGGCAAAGATGCGGTCCACGAACTCGGGGTCAATCCCGGGGCCGCTGTCAGTCACGGTCATCACAACATGTCCGTCCGGGAACCGCTTCACGCCGGTCACCACCGTCGTGCCGGGGCCAGTGTGCTTGCGGGCGTTGGAGAGCAGGTTGGCCAGCACCTGATGCAGTTGGGTCGCATCCCCGCGGACCACCACAGGCTCTTCCGGGAGTTCCAGGTGCCAGACCCGGTCCGGTGCCATGACCTTCTCGTCGCTGACCGTCTCGATGGCCAGCTGGGTGAGGTCCACGTCGCTGAGCTTGAGCGGCTGGCCCTCATCCAGCCGCGCGAGCAGGAGCAAGTCCTCGACGAGGGTGGTCATGCGTTCGGACTGGCTCTGCACCCGGGCCAGGGACTTCTGGCCGTCAGGGGTGAAGTGTTCGGTCATCCGCATCAGTTCGGTGTAGCCGCGGATGGCGGTCAGGGGGGTGCGCAGCTCATGCGAGGCATCCGCGACGAACTGGCGGACCTTCATCTCGCTCTTCTGCCGGGCTTCCAGTGCATTGGAGACGTTGTCGAGCATCATGTTCAGTGCATGGCCAACACTGCCCACTTCGGTTCCCGGATGCGCTGCGGACGCCGGTACCCGCACGGCAAGTCCCACTTCCCCGGCGTCGAGCGGCAGCCGGGAGACCTGCGTCGCCACCTCGGAGAGCTGGTCGAGCGGCTTCATGGTCCGGCGGATCAGCGCCGTCCCGGCCAGTCCGATGACCAGGAGTCCGCCCGTGGACACAAGCACCATGGTCCAGACCATGGTGGCCAGCGTGTTCTGCTTCTCTGCCAGCGGTAGGCCGGTCACGATCACGTCGCCGTCCGGGGTCTCGGCGGCAACCAGCCGGTAGGCTCCGGCGGACAACGTCCGGTCCACCGGTTCGCTCCACGGCGTGAGCGCCAGGAGGACTTCGTCGTCTTCATCGGTGAGGGATTCCCTGGTGGCATCCTCGGAGAGAAAACCGGCGCTGCGGACCGAATCGTCAGTGATTCTCGCGTTCAGGGTGCCGATGGCCTGTCCCCGGGCCTCCAGGGGATCGGAGCGGCCGGAGCGGCCAAACTCGCGGGCACGGGCAGCGGCCTGCGTCAGCTGGGTGTCGAGCTGCCTGGTCAGGAAGAAGTCCATCGAGGCATAGCTGACGATACCGACGGCCCCACAGATCGCGACGAGCAAGGCCATGGCGACGAGGACAAGGCGGGTGCGCAGGTGCCAGGTGGACGGGTTGCGCCAGTTGAGCCCGGCGGGGCGGATCCCGGCGGAGCGTTCAGGCACGGATCAGTCCGCCGGTTTCAGGACGTAGCCGGCGCCGCGCACCGTGTGGATCATGGGCGGGTGGCTGGCGTCGACCTTCTTGCGGAGATACGAAATGTACAGCTCCACGATGTTGGCCTGACCGCCGAAGTCGTAATCCCAGACC
Source organism: Pseudarthrobacter sp. PvP090 (assembly GCF_040547365.1). Taxonomy (NCBI): domain Bacteria; kingdom Bacillati; phylum Actinomycetota; class Actinomycetes; order Micrococcales; family Micrococcaceae; genus Pseudarthrobacter; species Pseudarthrobacter sp. PvP090. The sequence goes on along the minus strand of NZ_JBEPPO010000009.1, from coordinate 88,650 downwards.
CGGTCAAGGATCTGGGCCTTGCTGACGACGCGTTTCGGGTTCTCCATGAGGTAGCGCAGCAGCTCGAACTGGGTGGCTGTGAGGTGCAGTTCCTCGCCCGCGCGCCGGACCTCCCTCGTGTCGATGTTCAGGACGAGGTCCCCGACGACGAGTTCGGCGGTGTCCATCGCAGCCACTCCGGATCGCTGGACCAGCCGGTGCAGACGCAGCAGCACTTCCTCCATGCTGAACGGCTTCGTCACGTAGTCATCCCCGCCCGCTGCCAGCCCGGTAATGCGGTCCTGGACGGCGTCCTTTGCTGTCAGGAACAGGGCAGGCACCTCCGGCGCGAAGGCGCGGATCCTGCCCAGCAGCTCAACGCCGTCGAAGCCGGGAAGCATCACGTCGAGCACCAGCACGTCGGGGCGGAAGTCCTTGGCAAGCTTCACCGCTTCGGGGCCGTCGGCGGCGACGGCAACAGACCATCCCGCCATGCGCAGCCCCATGCTCATGAGCTCGGAGAGACTGGGTTCGTCGTCCACGACCAGGGCGCGGATGGGGGAGCCATCCGGATGGGTGAGCTGGGGGAGATTGTTGGTCATGGAGTGCGAAGTGGCCATGGGACAACTCTCCGATCTGCCGGTTAAGTGCGGCTTTGGGGATCCTGTGCGGCGCCTGTGAATCCCAGCCTAGCGAGCTGGACATCCACGGAACTGCCCGCAGGCCCGGATTTTTTGTTGTCCTGCGGTGACCACTCTGTGGAACTCTGGACTTCCAATGCTAAGTAGGCGAAGGGTTTGCCGGTTTCGACTTACAGTGAACGATTCTGGCGGACCGGCTGTTCGCCGCGAATTAAGTTCGGCTAATGGCGCCGAACGGGCACCCATTTACTAGAACAGTTGTTATTTTATTGACGGCGCAGAATTGTGATCTGCACTACATTTCCGCGTTCTGTCTCATATCGTGGACTTTCGCGTCCATTGTTACTTGCAAGTTTTCATTGTTACGTTGCACACTTCAATTGTGAACAAGAACTCAACAGCACCTGCAGCCGCAGTTTTTTGGATCAGCGCACCCGCTGGTACCGAGAAGCACTGTTGTCGAATGCACGCCTAACTTTTACACCCCAAAGGTTTCTAGGCATTCGCCCCCAGCCCAGCGTCGGGCGCCCTCCCCAGTATTCATTGCGGGGAAAAGTAGCATTCGAGCCGCGATGACGGCCATTCACATTGAGGTAAGCAATCCATGTCAGTTGCATCCGGATACGTCCACATCTCCGTCCGTAACGCCAGCAAGGCCGGCCAGGCCTCCGGTATCCGCCAGGGCTTCGGCGGCCGGGCATCGTTCGCCCCTGCCGGATCCGGCAACAGCTTCCCCGCCCCGGGCTATGCCCCGCAGGGCTACAACCCCAACTCCTACGGACAGCTCCGCGCCGTTGCGCCGGCACCGGCCACGGCCCCGACTCCTGTGATTGCTCCCGGCGACGGCAGCCCCGTCCGTCCCGTCCCGAACGACAACGTCGCCCGCGGTTTCGTCCTCTACATGGGGATCGACGAGGAAACCGCCGCGGCCGCCGGCACGTCCATTGCCAAGCTGGCCCAGGAAATCCGGGCCTATGCCCAGTCGCTGGTTTCCGGCGCCGAAAGCTACGCTGCCGTCGCCGTCGCCCCGGCCAGCGCCCCGGGCTCCGCGCTCGACGTCGTCCGTTCCACCTTCGGTGACCCCACCGTCGGTGCCCGCCAGCGGTCCGACACCGCCCGCCTGCAGCAGCCGCAGGACCCGCGTCCTTCCGGCGTGCTGATCGATCTTGCCCGCCGCGAGGTGGCGCTCGACGGCGAATCCCTGAACCTCACGTTCAAGGAGTTCGAGCTCCTGAACTACCTCGTGGAGAACGGCACCCGCACCGTGGGCCGCGACGAGCTGCTTGAGGGCCTGTGGCGCAACGCCGAAGAGGTGCCCAACGAGCGGACCATCGACGTGCATATCCGCCGCCTGCGCTCCAAGCTCGGCCGCCTCGCCAACACCGTGCGTACGGTCCGCGGCCAGGGCTACCGCTTCTATGAGCACCCGGAAGTTGTTGTCTGGGCCGCTCCGGAATACTCGATCTAGGTTCTGCCTGCGCAAAGCGCCCGACCCTCAGCTGGGGCGGGCGCTTTGCTGTCTCCGGGAGCTTTCAGCGGATTTCCGCTCGGGGCGGCTTCTGGACCCTGTTGTGTTTCCTCCCTTCGGCGTAGTCTCGGACCCGTTGAGCCGACTATTGGGAGGAAGACATGTCTGTTGCACGGATAACTACCCTGAGCGCGAACTCCAAGACCTCGTTTGATGCTGCCATCAAGGAGGGCATCGACCGGGCGAACAAGACCCTGCGCAACGTCACGGGGGCGTGGGTGAAGGAACAGAAGGTTGAAATCAGCGACGGCGCCGTCGTGGCCTGGCACGTTGTGCTGGAAGTGACCTTTGTCCTGGACGATTGAGCGGCCGCTGGTGGGATGCGTGCTCGGGGATCAGGCCCCGCACTAGGATTGATCCATGAGCGCGCATCACATCAAACGGCTGGTGATCATGCGGCATGCCAAGTCGGATTGGCCCGGCGGCGTCGCGGACCACGACCGGCCGCTCGAAGAACGCGGCCACCGCGATGCCCCGCAGGCCGGAAAATGGCTGTTGAAGCATGGCGTGGTCCCCGATTTCATCCTCTGCTCCAGCGCCCTGCGCACCCGGCAGACGTGCACCTGGGTGTGCAGCGAACTCGGCGACAAGGCTCCGACGCCGAAACTCGAGGAGGGGCTCTACGCGGCCTCGGCGAAGCGGATGCTGACCGTCATCAACCACGTCCCGGACACCGTGACCACCCTCATGCTGATCTCGCACATGCCCGGCGTGCAGGACCTCGCCATGCACCTTGCGTCCCGCGATTCCAATCACGACGCCTACATGGACGCCGCCACGCGATGGCCCACGAGCGCGCTGACCGTCATGGAGACGGAGAAGTCCTGGGACGAACTCGACGGCCAGGACGCGCGGCTCACGCACTTCAAGGTTCCCCGGGCCAAATAGGCGCTCGGCACGGTGCTCACTGCCCGATTCCCGGATGCATAGTCATACAGGCGATTCTGCGGTTTACTGATGCTGTTTACTCGTGGACTTATGGCGATCGAGAGAAAAGGCGGAATCATCGTGGACTCAGGACAGCTCATAGGGATCATCATCGGCGTCGTTGTGGTGATCGCGATCGTCGTGGTGGTAACCATGCTCAGCCGCAAGCGCAAGGTGGAGGCAAACCGCAACAAGGCCGTCGAAATGCGTGAACAGGCCAGGACCGAAGAGATCGGCGCCAGGGAGCGCGAAGCGCAGGCTGCCCGGGCCGAAGCAGACGCCAAGCAGGCAGAGGTCGAGGCCGAGCGGCTCAGGGAGGAAGCCAGCGCACGGCAGCAAGAGGCCGAGAAGGTCCGCGCCGGCGCGCAGGAACAGCTGCGGAAGGCTGACGAGCTGGACCCTGACGTCGTCATCACCGAACGCGATGCCCAGAGCCGGGACCAGGCGCCCCGGGAGGCCACCGGCACTGAGGAGCTGCGCCGGGACCGCAGTGACCGGAACCCTTCGACCGGCGAACAGGCCTCCACCCCGGGCGGCACTCCGGCCTCCACCACGGGCGGCAGCCAGGTTCCCGGAAGCCAGGTTCCCCCGGAGCCCGCACCCCACGAACCGGCCCGCACCGACGAGCCCCGCGGTGACAACCCCCGGAACCTCTAACCATTCACGCACCACTTAATCTCCGGCCTAATCTCCGGCACGCAGACCCGATCCGGCTGCGGCGCCCGGCCGGAACCGGCATAGTGGCAGAGTGAACCCTCGTCATTCCGCCCTGGCCCTGCTCGTCGCTGTCCTGTGGGGCGTCAACTTCGTCGCGATCGACCTTGGCCTGCACCCGGACGGGGCGGAGATGCCGCCGCTGCTGTTCGTGGCCATGCGGTTCACCCTGGTGGTCCTTCCCTGCATCTTCTTCATCCGCAAACCCGAGGTGGGCTGGAAGGCGATCATCGGCGTCGGGCTGTTCATGAGCGCCGGACAGTTCGGGCTTCTGTACCTGGCCATGGCCCTGGGCATGCCCGCGGGCCTGGCCTCGCTGGTCCTGCAGGCACAGGTGCTGCTGACCGTGCTACTGGCCGCCGGCTTCCTTGGCGAGCGGCCGAGCCGGCGGCAGTTCGCCGGTGTGGTGCTGGGCGTGGCCGGACTCGCCGTGGTGGCCGTCGGCCGCAGCCTGGTCGCCCCGGTGCTCCCGCTGATGATCGTGCTCGCCGCGGCGCTGTCCTGGGCCGCCGGCAATATCGTGGCCCGAAAGGCCAAGGCGGCATCCGGACTGGGACTCGTGGTGTGGTCAGGAGCCGTGGTGCCGCTGCCCCTGCTGGGCCTGTCCCTGCTGGTGGACGGGCCCGCGGCGGTGTCGCAGGCCCTGCTGGAAGTCCAGCCCGTCACCCTGGTGAGCGCCCTCTACACGGCCATCTTCGGCTCCCTGGTGGGCTACGGCATCTGGAACAGGCTGCTGGGGCTGTACCCGTCCTCCGCGGTGGTGCCGTTCACCCTGCTGGTTCCGGTGGTCGGGATGACGACGGCGTGGCTCGTCCTGGGCGAGGTGCCGACCCCCGCCGAGGTGACCGGCGGGCTCCTGCTGCTCGCCGGCGTGGCGACAGCCGTGCTGCGCCCCTGGAAGTTCCGACGGCGGGATTCGCGTCCGCGCGCTCAGCGGCGGGGCGAGGTCCGCGCCGGAGGGCGCCCGGAGGATGTGGCAGGGGACTTGGCAGGGGACTTGGCAGGGGACTTGGCCGCAGCGTTCCCCCCGGCGGAGGACGCCGGCCGCTTGAGGCCGGAGGATGCCACCCGCGGGGCTGGAACCCGGGCCGACTGAGTCTTGGCGGTCTGAGCCTTCGTTCCGGCCGCGGACCTGGACGCCGGACGCGGGGTGGCGGTCCGGGACGGTGCGGTCCGGGATGGTGCACGTTGGGCGGCCGCCGGCCGGGATGCCGGGCCCCTCGCGCCCGACGCGGGTCGCCGCCGCGGGGCATGTCCGGCGGCGCGCGGCCGCCGGCCCCGCCCCGGCAGGACGGTTCCGGCCACGAGCAGCAGCAGGGTGGCGGTGCCGGCCGCAGCGGCGAGGTAGAAGTAGAGGTCCGGATGGTCGGAGTCCACCCGCGTCGAGATCGCGTCCGGATCGGAGTTGAAGGCCAGCCCCCACTGCCGCAGGAACGCGATGCTGAAGGCAATAAACAGGATGCTTCCGATCCCGCTGGCAGCCAAGGTCCGGTGCCGGCGGCGGATAACCACCTCGGAGACGCAGGCGATGTAGGCTGCCGCGCAGGCCGCCAGGAACCACAGGAACACGGTCTCGTGCAGGGTGATCCCCGCCAGTGCCAACAGCGCCAGGGCGGCGAAAAACGCGCCGATGGCAATCTTGGTGTTGTTACCCATGTGGCCCATGTGGTTAATCATCCCCGAGAGGGGCTACTTCCTGACGTAGCCGCGCATGGATGCCATGATCGCGGTGACACTTTGTTCGCGGGTCCGCTCCGGGTTGTAGGTCTGCCGGTCCAGGCCCACCACGAAGCAGGCCCCGAAGATGGCCGTCTCCAGGCTGCCCCGGGATACCCCAGGATCCACCGGGTAGACGGCGGCCACCGCATCGATCGCCGCGCGGACCACGGTGAGCAGCCGTTCCCGGAGCTCGGTGAAGGTGTCCTGCCACTCGCTGGGGGTCCGCCAGTTCTCGCTGACCCACAGCCGGGCAAAGGACGGGTATTCGTCCATGAAGTCCATGGCCTGGCCGATCATCTCGTCCATCGCCGCCAGCGGGTCTGCCGAATCGGCCCTGACGCTCAGGAGCCGGGCCAGCAGGATGTCCACACCGTGGCGCAGCAGCTGGGCGATCAGGTCCGACTTGCTGCCGAAGTTGTAATACACGGTGCCCTTGGAGACTCCGGCTGCCGCCGCGATCTCATCGACGGTCACCCCGGCCACTCCGCGCTCGCCGATCAGGTCCATCGAGGCCTCGAACAGCTTCTGCCTGGTCGCGTTGGTGCGGGCCGGCCGGAGCTTCTTCACGGTTTCCGTGGGTTCCGCGGTTCCCGCAGGATCCGCGGGATTCGCCGCGCCGCCGGAAGGCGCCGTGCTGCTGCTCATACGGTGATCTCCGGTTTCAGGGTCTTCAGGGTCCAGTACTTGTGCTTCCGGACGGCCAGGGTGGACAGGGCTGTCCCCAGCAAAGTGTAGCCAAGCAGCCCCAGCATCGTGGGCAGGATGACGGCCAGGTCCGCGCCGTAGATCAGGTGCCGCATGCCGTTGACCACGTACCCCATCGGCAGGAGCTGGTGCACCACATGCAGCGGCTCGGGCGTGGTCTGCCAGGGGAAGGTGCCCCCTGAGGAGACCAGCTGCAGCACCAAGAGGATGAGCACCACGAGCTTGCCGGGGGAGCCGAGCAATGCCACGACGCCCTGGATGATCGCGCTGAACGCCATCGCGGCAGCCAGCATCAGGAACCACATCAGCCAGGGGTGGGCGGGGCTGAGGCCCAGCCCCACGTCGACCACAAGGGTCAGCAGGCTCGCCTGGACGGCCGAGACGGCCAGGAACGGAAGCCAGCCGCCGACGGCGATTTTCCACGCCGGGGCATTCGACGCCAGCGCCCGCTGGGTGACCGGCCGCATCGCCTGGATCAGCATGAAGACGCCGATCCACAGGGCCAGGGTGAGGAAGAACGGTGCGAGGCCCGCGCCGTATGAGCCTGCCTTGGCCTGCGAGACGTTGCTGACAGCGACCGGATCGGCCATCACCTTGGCGAGGCTGTCCTTCTGGGTGCCGTTCGGGTGGGGGACCTGGCCGGCGCCCTTGGCGAGTTCAGCCGCAAGGGTCCCGGCGCCCTCGGAAGCCGTGGCCGCCCCGCCTTCCAGCCGGGCGGCGCCGTCGTCGAGCTTTTGCGCGCCCTCGGAGAGTTTTGCGGCGCCGTCCAGTGCGCCCTGCTGCCCGGCGGCGAGGGCGGCGGCGCCGCCGGCCAGCTGGTCGGCGCCGGTGGACGACTGGGTGATGGCGCCGCTGAGCGCGGGTGTGGCCGCTGCCAGCCGGGCCGCCCCTGCGCTGACCGCAGCGGACGCGTCCGCCAGCTGTTGGGTCTGCGCTGCCGCGATCTTGAGGGTGGCAGCGGACCCCGGGGAGGCCGGCGGGGCGGCATTGGCATCAAAGTCCGCGAGGATGGCCCGCGACTGGGCCTGGGTGATGGCCCCGGCGGCGACGAGCCGGCTGTTGGACGCGGCCACCCGGCTGCGCTGCGCCTGGGCGGACGCCTGTTCGGAGGCTGCCAGCTGGCCGGCCAGGCCCTGCACCTTGGTGTTGAGGGCGGCGTTGCCGGCCGCCACCTGCGCGGCCCCGTCCGCCAGTGCCCGGGAATCGGCAGGCAGCGTGGCGGTCTTGTCTTTGAGCTGGGACAGTCCGGCGCTGAGCTGCCCCGCGCCGCTGCTGAGGGTATTCGTACCGTCGCGGAGCTTGAGCTGGCCGGCCTGGAGCTCGGCCGCGCCGGTCTTGAGATCGCCGGTGCCCTGGTGCAGGGCAACGGTCCCGTTGTGCAGGCCGGCGACGCCGTCGGCGAGCTGCCCCGCGCCGTCGGAAGCCTTCAGCATCTGGGAGTGGATGGTCCCGAAGCCGGTGAGGAGCTGGTTGGCGGTTTCCTCGCCGACCTCGGTGGACACCGTGGTGTGCACGGCGGTGGTGAGCTTGTCCACGATGGTGCTCAGCAGGTAGTTGTTCGCGTCATTGGTGGTGACGTTGAGCATGGCCTGGTTGGCGGCGTCGAAACTGCCGGGGGAGACGAGGTTCGCCGAGAAATCCTTGGGGATCTTCAAGGCGAAGGCGTACTTGCCGGTGCTCACGCCCTGGTCCGCCTCCTCCGTTCCGGAGACGGTCTGCCAGTTGAAGACATGCCCGTCCCTGAGGCTTTCCGCGACCTTCCGGCCGGCCTCGAGCCGGGTTCCGTCGGCGGACTTGGCGCCGGTGTCTTCCACGACGAGGGCGGCGTCGACCTGGTTCAGCTTTCCGTAGGGATCCCAGTTGGCGTAGAGGTAGACGGCGCCATAGAGCAGGGGCACCATGGTCAGCGCCAGGATGGTCAGCCTGGGCAGCAGGCCGCCGGTCATGCGCTTGAGTTCGGAGCGGGCCAGCCGCAGCACAGTCACAGTGCGTCCTCCAGTTCGGGTGTGGTGGATGCAGGAAGGAGATCCAGGGGAGGGTCCCCGCCGGCAGCGGAACCCGCGTTGCCGATCGCGGCGGCCGGCCCGGTCCAGCCGTCCGGGACGCGCATGACGGTGGCGACGACGGCGAGCGGACGCCCGGCGTCGTGGGCCAGCTCCTCCAGCCGCGGCAGCCAATCCTCCGGATCGCCATGCCGGTCCGGGGAGTCCACCACGAGCAGATCCGTGTGCGGGTTTGCCAGGGCAAGGGCAGTGAGCAGCCCGATCCGGCGCGCGGGAGGGAGCTGCTCGGTCCACAGCCCGGCGATGTCCTCGAAGCGGTTGACCTTGAGCCAGGGCTTGCCCACCAGGGAACCGCGGTATCTGCGCGGAACCAGGGCCAGGTCCTCGGTGACGAGGTCGCGGACGCTGAGGTGCTGCTCGGGTTCGTTCACCCTGGGGGAGTCCACGACGGCGCTCGCCTGCCGCAGCGTCTTGATCCGGGTGCTGCCGTTCCACTCCGCGCCGTCCCATGCAAAGTGGCCGCCGGACGGTTTGAGGCGTCCGCTCAGGGCCAGGGCCAGGGCGGTGCGCTGGTCCTGTCGGCTGCCGGAGACCAGCAAAAGTTCGCCGCGCCGGACCTGGAGCGACGTGGCCGGCAGCAGCACGTCCCGTCTGCCGTTCACGGAGAGTTGTTGCACGCGGAGCAAAGGGAGCCTTTCGCAGAAGAATGTCTGCATAAAGGCTAACTAAACTGACCGGTCAGTTCAAATAGAATCAAGGGAGTGTGATCAACCAGACCGGGCCCGGCCCGGCGGGCGGTTCCGCCGAGGTGGGACTTCGCGCCGATTTCCGTCCAGAACACCAGCGCGAAGGCACACGTCGCCGGGTCAGAGCCCGTATTCCTCGAGCAACCGCAGCCAGACCTCGCTGATCGTGGGGTAAGCCGGCACCGCGTGCCACAGCCGGTCCAGCGGGACTTCTCCGACGACGGCGATCGTGGCGGCGTGCAGCAGTTCGGCCACATCCGGGCCGGCAAACGTGGCGCCCAGCAGTACCTTCCGGTCCTCGTCGACCACCAACTGCGCCCAGCCCTCATACCGTTCGGCGTGCAGCGAGGAGCCGGCCACCTGGATGGGCAGTTCCACGGAGGACACGCTGAAGCCGTCCTGTTCCGCCTGCTGCACGGTCCGCCCCACACTGGCCAGTTCGGGATCGGTGAACACAACGTTGGGCACCGCGTGGTCGTCCGCAGTCCGGGCGTACCGGCTCCACGGCGCGGCCCCGCCGCCGAGCTCGCCCCTGGCCCGGGCGGCGATGGCGTCGCCCGTGGCCCGCGCCCCGTACTTGCCCTGATGGGTCAGCATGACCTTCCCGGCGGCGTCGCCGGCGGCGTACAGCCACGGCTCGACGCCGTTCCCGGTGCCGCCCGACACCAAACCGGTGGAGTCCGTGCTGAGCCGCAGTTCCCCGCCGTCCGCGGCGGCGAGCCCGACGCTCTCCAGGCCGATCCCTTCGAGGGCGGGATGCCGTCCGGTGGTGACCAGGAGCCTGTCCGCCGTCACGGTGCCGCCGCCCGCCAGCTTGAGGGTCAGGGAGCCGTCGTCGTTCTCGCGGACGCTGTCGGTTCCGGTGTGAAGGTGGAGGCCGACGCCGTCCGCCCGCAGCCCGGCGGCGACCAGCGCGGCTGCCTCCTCCGGGAAGGCGCCCAGCAGGCTGCCGCGTGCCACGAGAGTCACGGCGGCGCCCAGCCGGGCGAAGGCCTGGGCGAGTTCGGTGCCGGCGACGCCGCCGCCCAGCACCGCCAGCCGGCCCGGGATCTCGCGCGCGGACGTCGCTTCCCGGGTGGTCCAGTAGTCCACATCGGACAAACCTTCAATGGGCGGCACCGTGGGCGAGGACCCGGTGGCCACCACGACGGCGTGCCTTGCCGAGAGCGCGCAGCGGTTGCCGTCCAGGCCCGCGACTTCAACCCTCCGGGTGTCTGTGATCCAGCCGTGGCCGCGGATGAGCTCGATCCCGGCGTCCTGGAGCCACTTGACCTGGCCGTCGTCCTGCCAGTTGGACGTGAAGTAGTCGCGGCGTTTCAGGACAGCGGCTGTGTCCAGGGTCCGCGTGACGGCCTCCGCGGCGCCGGGCACGGTCTGGGCGCCGTGAAGGGCGGTGCCGGGGCGCAGCAGCGCCTTGGAGGGCATGCAGGCCCAGTAGGAACACTCGCCGCCCACCAGTTCGGCCTCGATGAGCACCGCGGTCAGCCCGCCCTGCACGGCGCGGTCCGCCACGTTTTCGCCCACGGCGCCGGCGCCGATCACAATGACATCGAATTCCCGTTCAAGCTGTGCCGTCATGGCAAAAGCCTACGCCGGGCAGCGGGCCGCGGACCTTGACCAACACCCTTTGCAGGACGTGGGACCACCGCTACTGTTGGGAACAGACTTGGGGGAGGGCAGGGCCATGACGGAAGGCAACGTGACCGCCGGCGGTGCGGGCCGGGCGGGCGGCCATGGAGCGGGCGGCCCCGGCGCCGCAAGCGTGACCGGAGCCGTACCTATGCCGCCGGCGAGGTTCAGCGCGCAAGCCAGGCTCAGGGCATTGCAGGCGGACATCATGGAACTGATTCTGGAACGTGAGCTGGACGCCGGGGATCCGCTGCCGACCGAGCATGAGCTCTCCGCCGCACTGGGCGTCGGCCGGAACACCCTGCGGGAATCGCTGAAGGTGCTCCAGGCCCTGGGGGTCATCGAGATCCGCCACGGCTTCGGCATGTTCGTGGCGCCCAGCAATTTTGACGCCCTCACCGACGGACTCACGTTCCGGGGCCGGTTGTCGCTGCGGCATCACGGGCAGGAGGCCCTGCAGCTGGTGGACGTCCGGCAGGCGCTGGAAGCCGGGCTGATTGCGGCCGCCATGGACCTGATGACCCCGGAACACCTGACGGCCGTGGAGGAATCAGTGCTCCGCATGGAGGTGCTGGCCGACGCCGGCGCGAACTTCGTCGAAGCGGACGCCGAGTTCCACCGCCGGCTGTTCGAACCGCTGAATAACGCCCTGCTGGTCAGTCTGCTCGGTGTCTTCTGGCAGGTCTACCGGCGGCTCCACGTGGAGCTGGGCGGAGCCGAGGGCGTCGATCTCCTGGAAACAGCGGCCCTGCACCGGGGGATCTATGAGGCCGTCTCGACAGGGGACAAGGTTCTCGCAGCGCAGCGGCTGAACGGCCACTTCGACGGCATGCGGCTCCGGATCAGCCAGGCCGTCGCACCGTAGCGCCCCCGTCGGGCGTAAACAGTCGCACCGCAGCGCCCCGGGCGTTAAACAAAAGATCCGCACCGGCGGACCGGTGCGGATCTTTTTCTCTGTGCGCCCAAAGGGATTCGAACCCCTGACCTTCTGTTCCGTAGACAGACGCTCTATCCAGCTGAGCTATGGGCGCATTTTCTGTTCTTGGAGCTTCTCGCTCCCCGAACCTCGAATTACTTTACGCGAGGAGGGGCCGTAGTGACAAATCGAAACGGGTGTAATCTACCCGACTAGACCGGTCTACGTGACCTTAGTCACAAAATAGGACCACTTCGTACCGTCTATTCCTTGTATTTCCGCGGTTTTTGATTTCCGGGCTCCCGGACATCCCACATCTGGCCACGATTTCGAGGGGTGATCTAGCCCTACATTTAGGACACACGACTGAACCCGAGGAAGGGAACCGTAATGGGAGATCTGGCGCGACTGCCGTTGCTTGAAAAAGCACCCACCACACATGCTGGCCTGCTGGCATGGGTTGAAGAGGTAGCTGAACTGACCCAGCCGGACCGGATCCACTGGGTAGACGGCTCCGAAGAAGAGAACACCCGGCTCACGGATGAGCTCGTCGCCGCGGGCACGCTGACCCGCCTCAACGAGGAACTGTTCCCCAAGTCTTTCGCGGCATTCTCCGACCCGGCCGATGTGGCCCGCGTCGAAGAGCAGACCTTCATCTGCTCCGAGAACGAACGCGACGCAGGCTTCACCAACAACTGGATGGCTCCGGCGGAGATGAAGGCGAAGCTGCGCGGCCTGTTCAGCGGCTCCATGCGCGGACGCACCATGTACGTCATCCCGTTCGTCATGGGCCACCTTGACGCCGAGGATCCCAAATTTGGCGTGGAGATTACGGACAGCGCCTACGTTGTCGCCTCCATGCGCATCATGGCCACGATCGGCACCGAGGTCCTGGACAAGATCACCGCCACGAACGCCTTCTTCGTCCCCGCCCTGCACTCCCTGGGCGCACCGCTGGCCCCCGGCCAGGCCGACGTCGTCTGGCCCTGCAACCCTGACAAGTGGATCGTTCACTTCCCCGAAGAGCGCTCCATCTGGTCCTTCGGCTCCGGCTACGGCGGCAACGCCCTGCTGGGCAAGAAGTGCTACGCCCTGCGCATCGCGTCCGTGATGGCCCGGGACGAGGGCTGGCTCGCGGAGCACATGCTCATCCTCAAGCTGACCTCGCCGGAGCAGAAGAACTACTACATCTCCGCGGCCTTCCCCTCGGCCTGCGGCAAGACCAACCTCGCCCTGCTGGACCCGACCATCAAGGGCTGGAAGGTCGAAACCCTCGGTGACGACATCACCTGGATGCGGATCGGCAAGGAAGGCGAACTGCGCGCCACCAACCCCGAGGCCGGCCTGTTCGGCGTCGCCCCGGGCACCGGCTGGGGCACCAACCCCAACGCCATGCGCGCCATCGCCAAGGGCCACAGCATCTTCACCAACGTCGCCCTCACGGACGACGGCGGTGTCTGGTGGGAGGGCATGACCGAAGACACCCCCGCCCATCTGACCGACTGGCAGGGCAACTCCTGGACGCCTGATTCGGACCGGCCCGCAGCCCACCCGAACTCCCGGTTCTGCACGCCGATCTCGCAGGTCGACATGCTGGCCGAGGAGTACTTCAGCCCGGACGGCGTGGAGCTCTCCGCGATCCTCTTCGGCGGCCGCCGCAAGACCACGGTTCCGCTGGTCACCCAGGCCCGCAGCTGGACCAACGGCATCTTCATGGGCTCCACGCTCTCCTCCGAGACCACGGCTGCTGCCGCCGGCCAGGTCGGCGTGCTGCGGCGCGACCCGATGGCCATGCTGCCGTTCATCGGCTACGACGCGGGCGATTACCTGAAGCACTGGATCAGTGTCTCCGGCAAGGCCAACCCGGAACGCCTGCCGCACATCTTCCTGGTCAACTGGTTCCGGCGCACGGCCGACGGCGACTTCGCCTGGCCCGGCTTCGGCGACAACGCACGCGTCCTGAAGTGGGCCATCGAGCGCATTGAAGGCAAGGCCGACGCCGTCGAGACCCCGATCGGCTTCGTGCCGGCCGGGCACTCGCTGGACCTCACCGGCCTGGACCTGACGCACGCCCACGTGGAAGACGCAGTCCGCGTGGACCGCGAGGAGTGGGATACCGAGCTCGCCTCAATCGAGGAGTGGTACGCCAAGTTCGGCGACTCCCTGCCCGATGCCCTGCGCTCAGAGCTTGAGGGCCTGAAGGAACGCATGGCAGAGCACTAGCAGCCAACTGATCCGACGACGGCGGCCCCGCACCTTGCGAAAGGTGCGGGGCCGCCGTCGTGCTCCCATCGACTGCTCCGTAGCCGCCCTTTTGACCCCTCAAAAGGGCGGCTACGGAGCAGTCGATGGGTACTTTGGCCGGGGAGCAAGCCGGCGGGACTTTGGTCCCTAGACCGCAGCCGGGGGGGACCCTAGGCTCAAACGCATTCATCAGCCGGGCCGACAGCCGACTGGGGAGGATGCTGGGGGCCATTCCACGCGTGCGCCGCCGTGCCCTCAACCTGCTCGCAGTACGCGAGAGCTCAGGAGCCCATCATGCTTGCCATCGACGACATCCACGCCCTGTCCACGGCGGTCAGCGGCCCTGTCGCCTTGCCGGACAGCCCCGAATTCACCGCCGAAACGGCCGCGTTCAACGCCGCAACCGTCCACCGGCCCGACGTCGTCCTGGGCGCCGCGAACGCACACGATGTCGCCGCCGGGGTGAAATGGGCGGCAGCGCGCGGGCTCCCTGTGGCGGTCCAGTCCACCGGGCACGGCGCCGACTCGGTGGTGGAGGGTGGCCTGCTGATCAACACCCGACGGCTGCAGGATCTGCAGATCGATCCGGTTGAACGCACCGCGCGGGTGGGGGCCGGCGTAAAATGGCGCAGCGTCCTCGAAGCGAGCGTACCGCTCGGGCTGGTCGGGTTGCACGGCTCAAGCACCGACGTCGGCGTCGTCGGCTACACCCTCGGCGGCGGGCTGCCTGTGATGGGCAGGGCCCATGGTTTTGCGGCGGACCATGTCCGCAGCATGGAGGTCGTGACCGCGGACGGCGCGCTGCGCCGGATCAACGCCGGGGCCGAGGCCGAGCTGTTCGCTCTGATGCGCGGGGGCAAGGGCAACTTCGGGATCGTAACCGAACTGGAGTTCAGCCTTTTTCCGCTGGGGGACTTCTACGGCGGTGGGATCATCTATCCCGGGGCGGATGCGGCCCTCATCCTGGCTGCGTTCCGGAAGTGGCTGCCCACACTGCCCGACGACGCCTCGCCCTCCATCTCCCTGCTCCGGCTTCCGGAGATGGAGTTCGTCCCCGCGCCGCTGCGGGGCCAGTTCGTGGTGCACCTGCGATTCGCCTTCCTGGGGACCCGCGAGGACGGCGACAGCCTGCTTGCCCCGATGCGGGCGGTCTCGCGGCCGCTGATGGATACGGCCGGACCCATGAGCTACCTCGACGTGGACCAGATCCACATGGATCCGGCGGATCCGCTCCCCTTCACGGCCGGCGGGGCCCTCCTGAAGGACCTCGGCGAGGAAACCGCCGCGGACCTGCTGAAGCTCACCGGCGAGGGCTCGGACTGTCCGCTGCTCCTCGTCGAGATCCGGCCGCTCGGCGGGGCCCTGGCCCGTTCTGCATTGTCCCAGTCCGGGGAACTGCCCGACGCCGTGTCCGGGCGTGACGCGGCGTTCCTTCTGTTCCTTCTCGGGTTCAAGATGCCGCCGGTCGCCGAAGCGGTCACCGCCTCCATCCGCGCGGTCCTGGCTGGGATGGCTCCCCACGCCACGGGGTACACGCTGGTCAACTTCCACGGCGAGCCCGGCGATGAAACTGACCGGGCGCGGGCCTGGTCGCCCGCCGTCTACGAGCGGATGAGGGCCGCGAAGTCCAGCTACGACCCGGGCAACCTCCTGCGCTTCGGCCACACGATCACCGGTGTGCCGTCCGCGACCTGACACTCGTGCTGCGCTGCGCAGCGCAGCACCCTCCACGACGGCGGCGGGCCCCGCACCCTGTGAAAGGTGCGGGGCCGCCGTCGAACTCCCATCGATTGTCCCCACCGGCTCCCTAGCCTCACAAGTTCGGCCAGGGAACCCTGCCGGCGTGGGCCCGCCGCCACGGCCCTTTTCACCCCTCAAAAGGGCCGTTGCGGAGCAATCGATGAGTACTTTAGCTGGCCAGCCAGATGTCCGGACCGAAGACCTCGTAGTGGATCTTCGTGGCCGGGATGCCGGCGTTGATGGCCTCGTTGCGGATGCTCTTCATGAACGGCAGCGGACCGCACAGGTACAGCGAGGCGTTGGCCGGCAGGTCCACTTCGCGCAGCGACATGAACCCCTCATTGGTTCCCTCGACCGGCCGCTCGAGCCAGAGCTGGAGGTCGGCGCCGTCGAGGCGCTCGACGTCGTCCGTCATCTGGGAGCGCAGCGCCCAGGACTCCAGGTCGCTTTCCGCGTGCAGCACCAGGACCTGGCGGTCCGAGCCGGCCTCCGCGAGGGAGCGCAGGATGGAGGCGGTGGGCGTGCAGCCGATGCCGGCGGAGGCCAGGACGACGGGGCCCTCGCCGTCCTTGAGCGTGATCTCGCCGTAGGGGTTGGAGATCTCGAGGATGTCGCCCACCTGGACGGTGTCGTGCAGGACGGGGGAAACTTCGCCGCCGTCGTCCTTCTTCGTGGTGAAGCTGCGGCTCGTGCCGGCGTCGCCGGAGAGCGAGTACTGGCGGACCTGGCGCAGGCCGTCCGGGAGGGTGACCTTGACGCTGACGTACTGGCCCGGCAGGGCTGCGGTGATGGGGGTGTCGTCGGCCGGTTCCAGGGTGAAGGTCATGGAGCCGGTGCCGGCGGCGGTCTTGGCGGCGACCCGCCATGGGCTCCACATCGTGCTGTTGGCCTGGGCCGCGTAGAGGCCCTTCTCCAGCTTGATCAGCGCGTCCGCCATGAGCCAGTAGACCTCGGTCCAGGCTTCGGCGATTTCCGGGGTGATGACCTCGGCCAGGTCTTCGGCGATGGCGGCGAACAGGTGCTCGTAGACCACCTGATACTGCGGTTCGGTGATGCCGAGGGAGGCGTGGCGGTGGGCGATCCGGGCGAGCACGGTCTCCGGCAGGGTTCCGGGGTTGTTCACCAGGTGGGTGGCGAAAGCGGCGATGCTTCCGGCCAGGGCCTGCTGCTGGTTGCCGTTGCGCTGGTTCGAGCGGCTGAAGAGCCCGTCCAGCAGTTCCGGGTGCGCCGCGAAGAGGCGGGCGTAGAACTTGGGGGTGATCTCACCGATCCGGGATCCGACCAGCGGGAGGGTGGCCTCGATGACGGGGAAGGACTTGTCCGAGAGCATGTTGACTCCTGAGATAGTGGCCCGGGGGTCTTCAACCGGACCGATGGAAATACCTGTATACGAAATACAAGTATTTGTACCTCAGTTCTACATGGCGTAGAAAACAACTTCAAATCGAGGGTATTCCCGGGCGTGGCGTGGCCGTTCTCGCTTCTCGGGCTGGCGGGTGCGGAGGCCCCTGATTCAGTGTCAGTGGCAGCTGTCGCTGCCGGAAAAGGAGCCGGTCGTGCCGAAGTTCGTGAAGGTCATTCCCGGCACGGGCAGGAACTGCCAGGAATAGGAGCCCTCGTTGAGGGTCAGCTTGAGCGGCCCGAAGACGCCACGGTTCCGGGCCACGAGTGCCGATAGCAGCGGGTCCGAGTTCGGTGTGAGCGCCTGGAGATCGCTGCCCCCGCCGCCCGCCGTAAAGGATCGGATCCCGGCCTCGGAGAACACCGGTGCGGTATTGGACCCCGACGGGCCTATCGGCCTGAAGATTTCACTTACGTGGTTGTGCGCCGAAATCATGACGTCTACGCCGTGGCCGGCCATGAGATCCCACATTGGTCCCAGTTGCGGGTACGAACCATGTTTCAAGCCCGTCGACCAGCGGGGATGGTGGGTCGCTACGAGGGTGCACGCGGTCGGTGAATTTGTGAGTCGGTCCTGCAGCCAAAGATACTGCGGGCTGCCGACGCCGCAACCGCCTGTCACCCTGCCGGCGTCGCATTCGCTGTTCAGGGCGATGAAGGTCCACGCGCCGATGGTCGTGGCGTAGTACCCATCCGGACGCGCCCCGGAAGCGCCACTGGTGACCCCCGGTCCGTAAAAATAGTCAAAATAGCCACGGGTGTTGTCGCCGTATTCGTGGTTGCCGAGCACCGGCAGGGTGATTGACTTGATCGCCCCGAAGGTGTCGTTGTAGCTACCGGTGCCCATGAACTCGGCGAGGGTGCCGTTCTGGTACTGAAGATCCCCGAGGGCGATGAAGCGGTCGGGCGACTCGGACGCGACTACCGCGGCGACGTCGCCGTGGCGACACGTCGAAGACGTGACGGCCACGCCGGGGGCGCAAGCGATGTCGCCGACAGCCAGCACGGTCGCTGTCCCTCCGGGCGGCGGGGGCGGCGGGTTTCCTCCGGTGTAGGTGAGGTTGAGGACGGCGCGCAGTGACGTGGAGGCCTGTCGTGACCAGAACCATGCGCTGTCGGTGCCCGTGCCGGTCAGGGCCAGGGTTCTGGAGCCGGTCCAGCCGGCGATCTGGCTGGTGTCCAGGGTGATGTCGTAGGTCGTGTTGGGCACGCCGCCGCCGGGCAGGGACCCGAGGGTGGGCCCGGACACTGCCGGGCGGTTGGCGTAGAACGTGCCGGTTTCGGACCACGTGTCCGCTGCGGCGCGGACGTTGAGCGTGTTGGCGGATCCGGCGGAGGACAGGCTCGTTGTGCGCAGGCGCAGGCTCGCGCCGGTCAGTGTCTGTCCGGCAGGGGCGGCCGGGAACTGGAACCGCAGTACTGTCGTGATCTCGGGTGAGCCATAGACGGCGAGCGAGCCGCTGGTGCCAAAGTCCGTGGTGGGTGCCGAAGACGAGGTATAGGTGTCCGCAACCGGCCCCACCGCCACCACCGTCGGCACCGCATGGGCCGTGGGGACGGTCACCAGGGAGAGAAGAAGTGCACCGGCGCCGACAGTGGCAAGCCTGCGAAGTCTCTTCATTTCCGGCCTTTCGCGTGGCCGGTAGAAAATGAGGCTCCCCCGGGCCCCAGTAGGAGGAGAATTCCACACTTCTTCAGGGTCCGGCATAAAGAGCCGGAGGCGCGCCATCAGAGGCCGGGGCGCAGGCCGATCGCCTGGAACACCGGCGCCATTTGCCGGGCGGTCGGCAGGGACGCGACGACAATGTCGTCCAGTTCGCGGTAGAAAGCCTCGCGCGCTCGGGAGAGGGCTCCGCGGAGGCGGCATTCGTTGATCAGCGGACACGCCCCGCCGGCGCCGACGCAGTCAGCCGGGTCCGTGCGGGTGTCCAGCTGGCGCAGGAGCTGGCCCACAGTGGCGAGCCGACCGGCGCTGCTGAGCCGGGAACCGCCGTGCCGTCCACGCTCGACGTCGATCAGGCCCAGCTCCCGCAGCTTCGCCATCGCCTTGCTGACGTGGTTGTAAGGAGTCGCGACGGCGTCGGCGATGCTCTGGGTGGTGAGGAGTCCGCCGTCGGGAGCGGCGGCGAGGACCATCATGGCGCGCAGGCTCACATCCGCGAAGGCGTTGATCTTCATAACACCAGCTTAGGGCGGTCTAGTCCACCGTGATGCCGGAGTCGTTTCGTCGCCTCGCGATCACGTATGAACCACAGCTATGCCGTAGCATTGGCACGGCGCGCCGAGCCGGGCGCCGGAGAAAACCGCGGCCGGGATCTGCATTTCTGCATATAACGCCGCCCTGGCACCCAATACCGGGATGGGGATCCGTGATAGAAAATATGGCCAGGGGCCTGCGAAGTCTGATGGTTGGACTGGCGGTTTGTGCCCTGATGCTTGCCGGCCTGTCGCCTGCCAAGGCAGCCGAGACGGTGGACGTTCTGCACGTGTTCCTGGCTGCGGGGCAGTCCAATATGTCCGGGCGGGGTCTTCCCGGCGGCGGTTCTGAAGATCAGGTGGACCCGCGGATCTTCCAGTACGGAGCCAAAGTCCGCACCTTCCGGCCCGGAACGGTCCCTTTGGACATGCACGATAACGCGAGCGGCATCTCGCCCGCCACGGCTTTCGCGCGCGAGTACCTGAAAACCCAGCCCGCCAATGTCGGCGTGCTCATCATTCCCGCGGCGCACGGCGGCACCGGATTCACCAGCGCCGCAGCTGCCCTCGATGGCTCCGAGGGAACCCTCACGTGGACTCCCGGCGCGGCCTCCGCCCCGGAACTCGGTCTGCCCGAACTCGCGGTAACACAGACCCTCGAGGGCATCGCGGCGGCGAGGGCTGCCGGCCACAAAACGGACCTCAAAGGCATTCTCTGGCATCAGGGGGAGAACAACGCGACGCTGACCACCTCCGGCTACAGTGCCAGGCTCGACGCACTCATCGGTTTCTTCCGGTCCCAGCTGGCTGCACCGAACCTCCCCGTTGTGGTGGGACAGATGGCGCCGGAAGGCATCGCGGCGGACCCGGTCCGGCTCAATGTCGACAGGAGCCACCGGGAAACACCCTCGCGGGTAGCCTCGACCGGATTTGCTGGTTCCACGGCTGGCGGAACGAATTCCGGCGACATAATCCACTTTTCCCGGATCGGTGTCGAATATCTGGGCAAAACGTACCTGTCCGGATACGCGCAGGCTGCCGCGACGATCGCTGATACCGGATCCCTTACCGCTCCGGTGCCTGCGATCGTCGGTGACGCGACTGTGGGGTCCATCCTGACCGCGGTGCCTGGTGGCTGGGGTCCGGCGCCGGTGTCCCTGGCGTACCAGTGGTACCGTTCGGGAACCGCCATCGTCGGGGCCACCGGTGCGTCTTATACGCCCGACGCCGGTGATTTGGGGCGGACGATCACCGTGAAAGTCACCGGTTCCAAGACCGGCTACACCACCATCTCGCGAGTCTCGACGGGCACGGCCACCCTCGGCCGGGGGTCTTTGACTGCTCCGGTGCCGGCGATCAGCGGCGACGTGAAAGTCGGGTCCCCCCTGACCGTGGTGGCCGGTGTCTGGGGCCCGGACCCCGTGACACTGGCGTACCAGTGGTACCGCTCGGGCACCGCGATCATCGGCGCCACGGGTGCCGCCTGGACCCCTGCCGCCGGTGATCTGGGTCGAACGATCACCGTGAGGGTCACCGGCGCCAAGCCCGGCTACACGACCGTTTCCAGGATTTCAGCCGGCAGCATTGTCGCTGGTGCACTCACAGTGCCGGTGCCGTCGATTACCGGCGAGGCGAAGGTCGGGTCCATCCTGACCGCTGTGCCGGGTGCCTGGGGCCCGGCGCCGGTGACCCTGGGCTACCAGTGGTACCGCTCGGGCGCTCCGGTGTTCGGCGCCAACGCGGCCACCTATAAGGTGCGCTCGGGTGACCTTGGCCAGACCGTGACCGTCAAGGTCACCGGTTCCAAGACCGGCTACACCACCGCCTCCCAAAACTCCGCCGCCACCGCCACCATTGCGGAGGGGTCCCTGACCGCCCCGGTGCCTGCGATCACCGGTGACGCGACTGTGGGGTCCGTCCTGACCGCGGTGCCTGGGGCCTGGGGTCCGGCGCCGGTGTCCCTGGCATACCAGTGGTACCGCTCGGGAACCGCTATCGTCGGGGCCACCGGTGCTACGTATACGCCCGACGCCGGTGATATGGGACGGACGATCACCGTGAAAGTCACCGGTTCCAAGACCGGCTACACCACCATCTCGCGAGTCTCGACGGGCACGGCCACCCTCGGCCGGGGGTCTTTGACTGCTCCGGTGCCGGCGATCAGCGGCGACGTGAAAGTCGGGTCCCCCCTGACCGTGGTGGCCGGTGTCTGGGGCCCGGACCCCGTGACACTGGCGTACCAGTGGTACCGCTCGGGCACCGCGATCATCGGCGCCACCGGGACTGCCTACACCCCTGCCGCCGGTGATCTGGGTCGAACGATCACCGTGAGGGTCACCGGCGCCAAGCCCGGCTACACGACCGTTTCCAGGATTTCAGCCGGCAGCATTGTCGCTGGTGCACTCACAGTGCCGGTGCCGTCGATTACCGGCGAGGCGAAGGTCGGGTCCATCCTGACCGCTGTGCCGGGTGCCTGGGGCCCGGCGCCGGTGACCCTGGGCTACCAGTGGTACCGCTCGGGCGTTGCGGTGTTCGGCGCCAACGCGGCCACCTATAAGGTGCGCTCGGGTGACCTTGGCCAGACCGTGACCGTCAAGGTCACCGGTTCCAAGACCGGCTACACCACCGCCTCCCAAAACTCCGCCGCCACCGCCACCATTGCGGAGGGGTCCCTGGCCGCCCCGGTGCCTGCGATCACCGGTGACGCGACTGTGGGGTCCGTCCTGACCGCGGTGCCTGGGGCCTGGGGTCCGGCGCCGGTGTCCCTGGCATACCAGTGGTACCGCTCGGGAACCGCTATCGTCGGGGCCACCGGTGCTACGTATACGCCCGACGCCGGTGATATGGGACGGACGATCACCGTGAAAGTCGCCGGTTCCAAGACCGGCTACACCACCACCATAAAAACCTCCACCGGCAGGATCGTCTACGGCGCCCTCACCGCTCCGGTGCCGGCGATCGGCGGCGACGCGAAGGTCGGGTCCCGCCTGAGCGTCGTGGCCGGTGTCTGGGGCCCTGACCCCGTGGCACTGGCGTACCAGTGGTACCGCTCGGGCACCGCGATCAGCGGCGCCACCGGGACTGCCTACACCCCTGCCGCCGGTGATCTGGGTGGAACGATCACAGTGAAAGTGACCGGCACCAAGTCCGGCTACGCGACCGCCTCCACGACGTCCGTTGGGACCGCTGCCATCGAAGAGGGCACCCTGTCGGCCCCGGCGCCCACGATCACCGGCACCCGCCAGGTCGGGTTCACCCTGACCGCCGTACCGGGTGCCTGGGGCCCCGACCCCGTGACACTGGCGTACCAGTGGTACCGCTCGGGCTCCGCGATCAGCGACGCCACCGGCGCCACCTACAAGGCCCGCACCGCTGATGCCGGCCAGACCATCACGGTGAAGGTCACCGGTTCCAAGCCCGGCTACGCCACCGCTGCCAAGACGTCGGTCGGGACCGCCGCGATAGCAAAAGGCACGCTCACGTCGCCCGTGCCCACTATCACCGGCACGGCGGCCGCCGGGTCCACCCTCACCGCTGTGCCCGGTGACTGGGGCCCGGCTCCCGTGGCCCTGACGTACCAGTGGTACCGCTCGGGTACCGCGATCATCGGCGCCAGCGCCACGGCCCCTGCTTATACGCCCGGCGCCGGTGATGTCGGGCGGACCATTACA
The DNA here is from genome assembly GCF_040547365.1 of Pseudarthrobacter sp. PvP090. Taxonomy (NCBI): domain Bacteria; kingdom Bacillati; phylum Actinomycetota; class Actinomycetes; order Micrococcales; family Micrococcaceae; genus Pseudarthrobacter; species Pseudarthrobacter sp. PvP090. The sequence continues at coordinate 65,891 of NZ_JBEPPO010000009.1, read as the reverse complement.
GTGAAGGTCACCGGTTCCAAGACCGGCTACACCACCACGACAAAAACCTCCGCCGGCGTGCAAGTGGCTGGGTAGCATCCCGTCGAACGTCGGTGGTGCCGTCCATGGCCACGGCGGTGCCGGTCGGGTAAGGGCGGGCTCGCCCGGCGCACACGAAGAAGGGCTGTGGTGGACCACCACCACAGCCCTTCTTGCCGTGCCGGTTTAGTCCACCCAGACGGCGGGCTCGTTGGTATCGGCGGAGAGCTCGCCGAATTCCAGTTCGTGGGTTCTGGCGTTCGCGGCGTACGGCAGGACGGCGGCGAAGAGGGAGCCGTCCCTGTGTTCGGCGGCCACGTGGATAGCGTCCGAGGCCTCCTCCAGGAGGGTAATGTCGCAGACGACGGCGGCGGCGCGGAACTCGTCCCGGTGCTGGCGCAGCAGTTCGGTGAGGTCGCTGATCATCGAGTCCGCGTCGAAGTCGGCGTCCGTACCCTCGGCCGCATCAGCGGGAGTGACGGCGACCAGCCGGACCTCGCCGTCGTTCTCGACCACCAGGGCGAACGGCAGGAACCCGCCGTTGCGCTCCAGCTGCTCCTGCGCGGCGCCGACTCCGGTACCGAGCAGGTTCTCCAGATCGGTGGCGCTGGCCTCCGGGACGCTGCCGCGCCATGAGCCGTCGGTGGACACAGCAGCCGTCTCGGTTGCGATTTCCGCCGGCCGTTCCGACACGGTTCTAGCCCCGGACCAGTGCCAGGACGCGGTCGCGGACACGCTCCATGGTGGCCCGGTCCGTGGCCTCGACGTTCAGGCGGAGGAACGGCTCGGTGTTGGAGGGCCGCAGGTTGAACCAGTAGCTGCCGTCCGTGGCGATGAAGGTGCTGCCGTCCAGGTAGTCCACCTCGACGTCCTCGGCATGGAAGTCGTGGCGGACCCGTTCAACGGCGCCGGCCTTGTCATCGATTTCCGAGTTGATTTCGCCGGAGGACATGTACGGCTCGTATTCGCGGCCGAGCTCGGACAGAGGACCGTCCTGCTCGCCGAGGGCGGCCAGGACGTGCATGGCGGCGAGCATGCCGGTGTCCGCGTTCCAGAAGTCGCGGAAGTAGAAGTGCGCGGAGTGTTCGCCGCCGAAGATGGCACCTTCTGCGGCCATCACGGCCTTGATGAAGGAGTGGCCCACGCGGGTGCGCACGGCCCGGCCGCCGTGGCGTTCCACCAGTTCGGGGACGGCGCGGGAGGTCAGCAGGTTGTGGATGACGGTGGGGTTGGCCTCGCCCAGCCCCTGGGCACGGCCGATCTCGCGGCGGGCCACCATGCCGGTGATCGCCGACGGCGAGACGGGTTCGCCCTTTTCGTCGATGACGAAGCAGCGGTCGGCGTCGCCGTCGAACGCCAGTCCGATGTCCGCGCCGTGCTCGACGACGGCGGCCTGCAGGTCGCGCAGGTTCTCCGGTTCCAGCGGGTTGGCGGGGTGGTTCGGGAAGGAGCCGTCGAGCTCGAAGTAGAGCGGGATGATCTCGAGGGGGAGCTTGGGCAGCAGGGCGTCGCCGAGCACGGCGGGGGTGGTGAGGCCGGCCATGCCGTTGCCGGCGTCCACGACGACCTTCAGAGGACGCGAGCCGCGGAGGTCCACGAGGCTGCGGAGGTACTCGGAGTAGCCCTTCAGGACGTCGTGCACGCCGATCAGGCCGCGTGTGGCGGCGGCGGGGATGGACCCGGAGTTGAGGTATTCCTCGGCGCGGGCCTGGATTTCCTTCAGCCCGGATTCGGAGGAGATCGGCTCGGCGCCGGCCTTGGCCATCTTGATGCCGTTGTATTCTGCGGGATTGTGGCTGGCGGTGAACGTGGCGCCGGCCGCGTTGAGCGAGCCGCAGGCGTAGTAGAGCTCATCGGTCGAGATGAGGTCGAGCAGCTGGACGTTGGCTCCGCGCCGCGCGGCGCCGTCGGCAAAGGCCTTGCTGAACTCGGGGGAGGACGGGCGCATGTCGCCGCCCACCAGCACCGTTTTGCCCTCCAGCTGCAGGACGTCGACGAATGCCGCGCCCACCGCCTCGACGATTTCGGCGGTGATTGATTCGCCGACAATGCCGCGCACGTCGTAGGCCTTGAAGGAGGCCGAGAGGTCAAAAGTCTTTGTCTGGTCCATAGTCACGCGTCTTATCTTACGTTGGCGTACAAATCTGACGTGGACGTCGGGTCGTGCCGTGCAGGGGCGGCCGTGCGGTCCTCCTGCCGCCGGACCTCTGAAGAATCCGCTGTGATTGTCCACATAGCGGCGCCCTCGGCTTCGCAGCTGTCGGAGGGGGCTGGGATACTGAAGCAATGGCCAATAACCAGAACGCTGCAGTCCTTTCCGCTTCCGCTGATCCCGCCGGGGGCGCCGGAACCCGGGAGCAGGCCCAGGAAGTGCTGCGCGAGCTGGTCGGGCACCCGGCCGCGGAGTTCCACGACGGCCAGTTTGAGGCCATCGAGGCCCTCGTCGACGGCGGCCGGCGGGCCCTCGTCGTCCAGCGCACCGGCTGGGGAAAGTCGGCGGTGTACTTTGTATCGTCCCTGCTGCTCCGGCGCCGCGGCGCCGGGCCCACCCTGATCGTCTCCCCGCTGCTGGCCCTCATGCGTGACCAGGTGGCCGCCGCGGCACGGGCCGGGGTCCGGGCCGTGGCCATCAACTCCGCCAACCAGCTGGACTGGGACACCGTCCGCGAACAGCTCGCTGCAGATGAAGTCGATGTCCTGCTGGTCTCGCCCGAGCGGCTCACCAATCCCTCCTTCCGGGAGAATCAGCTCCCCGAGCTGATCCGCCGCACCGGGCTGCTGGTCATCGATGAGGCCCACTGCATCTCGGACTGGGGCCACGACTTCCGTCCCGACTACCGGCGCATCGCGGACCTGATCACCCAGCTGCCCGAATCGGTTCCGGTGCTGGCCACCACCGCGACGGCCAACTCCCGCGTGGTCCACGACATCGAGGAGCAGCTGGGCGCCGGTGTGCTGACCATCCGCGGCGCCCTGGGCCGTGAATCGCTCCGGCTCGGTGTGCTGAGCCTGCCGGACTCCCGCGACCGGCTCGGCTGGCTGCTCACCCACCTGAAAGACCTGCCCGGCAGCGGCATCATTTACACCCTGACGGTCTCCGCCGCCGAGGACACCGCACGGCTGCTCGCCGAAGCCGGCCACGAGGTGCTGGCCTACACCGGACGCACCGACCCCGCAGACCGGGAACGCGCCGAGCAGCTTCTCAAGGACAACCAGGTCAAGGCCCTCGTGGCGACGTCGGCTCTCGGCATGGGCTTCGACAAGCCGGATCTCGGGTTCGTGGTGCACTTGGGGGCGCCGTCCTCGCCGGTGGCCTACTACCAACAGGTCGGCCGTGCCGGCCGTGGGGCCGCCAATGCCGATGTGCTGCTGCTGCCCGGTTCCGAGGACCGGGACATCTGGCAGTACTTCGCCACCGCGTCCATGCCGTCGGAGGAGAAGGCCGGTGCGGTGCTGACCGCCCTCGCCGAAGCGGGGACCGCCGTGTCCACGGTCGCGCTGGAGGCCCGCGTGGATCTGCGCCGGACGCCGCTGGAGCTGCTGCTGAAGGTCCTGGCGGTCGACGGCGCCGTGGAGCGCGTCGGCGGCGGCTGGCGTTCCACCGGCCGGCCGTGGACCTACGACGCCGAGCGGTACAGCCGGATCGCGGAGGCCCGGGTGGACGAGCAGGATTCCATGGTCATCTATCAGGACACCGCCGGCTGCCGGATGGAATACATCACCTCGGTCCTCGATGACGAGACCGCCCGCGCCTGCGGCCGCTGCGACAACTGCGCCGGACAGTGGTTCCCGGCGGACATTGCCGCTGCGGCCACCGAAGCCGCGGGCCAGACGCTGAGCCGCGCCGGTGTGCCGCTGGAACCCCGGCTGCAGTGGCCCAGCGGCATGGACCGGCTGGGCGTGCCCGTGAAGGGCAAGATCAAGCCCGACGAAAGCGTCGCCGGTGGCCGTGCGCTGGCCCGGCTCACGGACCTGGGCTGGGGCGGGGCCCTGCGCGAGGCCTTCGCCGCGGGAGCCCCGGACCGTGCCGTGGACCCCGGCATGCTGCAGGCGTGCGTGCAGGTGCTGCGCGAGTGGGGCGCCGGCGACCCCCGCACGCCCGGCTGGAGCGGGGCGGGCCGGCCCGCCGCCATCATCAGCGTCCCGTCCCGCGGCAAGCCTGCCCTGGTGGACTCGCTGGCCAGGGGCATCTCGGAGATCGGCCGGATCCCCTACCTGGGGCAGCTGCAGCTCGAGCACGGCGGACCGACCGGCGGGCGCGGCGGCAACAGCGCCTACCGGCTTGCCGGGGTCTGGGACCGCCTCGTGGTGGGTCCGGAACTGGAAGCAGCGCTGGCCGGGATCCAGGGCCAGAGCGTGATGCTGATCGACGATCTGGTCGACAGCCGCTGGACCGTGACCGTCGCCGGCCGGGCGCTCAGGCTTGCGGGCGCCGGCGCGGTGCTGCCGCTGGTGCTGGGCCAGGCCGGCTGACGTCGGCCCCGGCGTGGCGGGGCAGCGTCAGGCTGTCCAGGGTGCTCAGGAGCATGAGCACGGCCAGCGCCAGGAACGCCGCACGGTAAGGCGCCACCGGATCCCCGCTGGCGGCACCCGCCCCGCCCAGCAGGGGGCCGCTGGCCTCGTAGGCCCGGATCAGCAGGGCCCCGATGGCGATCCCGGCCGCCGTCGCGAGTTGCACGAGGGTGGCGGAGACGGCGTTGGCGGACGGCAGCCGGGCGGGAACGACGTCGGCGTACTGCACCGAGGCGTAGGCCGAGAAACCGATGGACCGGAAGGCTCCGCTGGCCACGAGCAACGCGAAGATCAACGGCTCCGGGGTGCCGGCGTCGAGCAGGGCGCACAGCGCGAAGGTCGCCGCCGAGGCCAGGGATGCGAAGACCAGCACGGGTTTGAAGCCGAAGCGCCGAATGAGCGGGGTCGTGGCGGGCTTGATCCCGATATTGCCCACGAACACTGCCGCTACGAGGACCCCGGCGCGCAGCGGATCCCAGCCAAACCCGTTCTGGAACATCAGCGGCAGCAGGAAGGGCACGGCGCTGATGGTCAGGCGGTAGATGAATCCGCCGGTCGCCGTGGCGCGGAACGTCCGGGCGGAAAAGACCCCGAGGTCAAACAGGGGGGAGCGGGCCCGCCGCATCCACCAGGCAGCTGTGACGAGGAACAGCAAACCCGCGGTGATGCTGATGGCTGCCAGGCCGGACTCGCGGCCGCCGGCGAGCTCCAGGCCCACCACGACGGACCCGACGCCCAGGGTCGTGAGGGCCAGTCCCCGCCAGTCCAGGCGCCGTGTGCGGTCACCCCGGGTGCTCGGGACCAGCCGCAGCGCCGCCAGGAACGCCGCGAGTCCCAGCGGGAGGTTGATCAGGAAGATCCAGTGCCAGGACAGGAATGTGGTGAGCGCGCCGCCCACCAGCGGGGCGAGGACCGGCGCCAGCAGTCCGGGCCACACCAGGTAGGCAGTGGCGCGGAGCAGGTCCTTCTTGGCCGTCCCGCGGAGTACAACCAGGGTGCCCACCGGTACCATCATGGCGCCGCCGGCGCCCTGCAGCACCCGGCTCAGGGTCAGCATCGTCAGGTCCTGGCTGAGAGCACACAGCAGCGAGGCCACCGTGAACGTCGCAATGGCCAGGCAGAACACCCGCCGCGCACCAAATCGTTCGGCCAGCCAGCCGCTGAGCGGGATCCCCATGGCCACCGTCAGGAGGTAGGCGGTCATGGTGATGCTGACGTCCGCGGAGGGGACGGAGAAGTCCGCCGCGATGCTGGGGATCGCGGTGGTCAGGACGGTGCCGTCCAGGAACTCCATAAAAAACGTCGCCGCGACCAGCAGGGCCAGGCGTGGGCTCCAGGTGTCCGCCGGTGTGACGGCAGGCGGCAGAGACTTGCTCATGCCCGGACCGCCGCGGCGCCGGGTTCAGCCCTGCGGGGCACGGCCGGAATCCACCGGATCGGATGCCAGCGCCCCGGACTCCAGCACCGCCATGGCCGCATTGTGCCCGCCGATGGCGCTAACGGCGCCGCCGCGCCGGGCCCCGGATCCGCAGAGCAGGATCTGCGGGTCATCCGTCGCCACGCCCCAGCGCTGTGCCGGGGTGTCCAGCGGTGCGTTGTCCTCGACGAAGGGCCAGTCGAGGCCCCCGTGGAAGATATTGCCCCGCGGCATGCCGACCGCGCGTTCAATGTCCAGGGTGGTTTTGGTTTCGATGCAGGGCTGCCCGTCCGGACCGGCCAGCAGCAGCTCCTCGATGGGTTCGGCCAGGACCGAGTTCAGGGACTTCAGGACCGCGGCCTGCAGTTCCGCCCGGCGCTGGTCATTGTTCTCCGCCGTGATCAGCCGGTCCGGGACGTGCAGGCCGAACACGGTGAGGGTCTGCGCCCCCGAGGCCTGCAGCTCCGGGGACAGGATGCTGGGGTCCGTGAGGGAATGGCAGTAGATTTCGCAGGGCAGCGGGTCCGGGATGGTTCCGGCCGCGGCGGCGAGGTAGGCGGCGTCGAGCTGCGACCAGGTCTCGTTGATGTGGAACGTCCCGCCGAAGGCCGCTTCCGGGCTGACATTCGGGTCCAGCAGCCGGGGGAGACGTTTCAGCAGCAGGTTCACCTTGACCTGGGCGCCCTCCCGGAGATGGTTCGGGTTCCGCGTGGAGTGCTGTGTCATGTGCTGGGCGGCGTGGGCGCCGGCAGCCCCGGAGCTCCTGAGCCGGTCAAGCACCACCGGGGCCACGTTGGCGAGGACCCAGGACGCGGTGGCCGTGTGCTCTGCCCCGTTGTGCAGGTAGCTGACCACACCTCCCGGCCGAACGGCGGTGACCTCCGCGGACGTTAGGATGGCTGCCCCTGCGTCACGGGCGGAGCGTTCCAGTTCCCCGGACACCGCGCCCATGCCGCCCACGGGAACGTCCCAGTCGCCTGTCCCGGCGCCGACGAGGTGGTACAGGAAACAGATGTTCTGCTGCAGATCCTCGTCGCCGGCCCGGGCAAAGGTGCCGATCAGGGCGTCCGTCAGCACCACACCGCGGACCAGATCATGCTGGAGCGACCGGGCGATGGAGTCCCCGAGGGGCCGCTCGATCATGGCATCCCATACCTCCGCAGCCCCGGCCGCGGCCGCGAGAGCCTTCGCCTCGGAGCGGCTCGGCAGCGGCGACGTCATCGTCGGCCAGAGGGCCTCGGTGAGCTGGCGGCAGCCGGCGTAGAACTCGGTGAAGGCGTCGAATTCGCCGGCGGGGGCCCCGACGGCGGCAAAGGACGCCGCGGTGGCCGCGGCATCCCCGTTGTCGATCAGCAGCGCGCTCCCGCCGCCGTGCGGGTCGGGGGTGTAGGACGAATACCGGCGCCGTGCCAGGCGGATGCGCAGGCCAAGGTCGTCAATGACCTGCTGCGGGAGCAGGCTTACGAGGTAGGAATACCGCGAGAGGCGCGCGTCGACGCCGTCGAACGCCTGGGCGGACACCGCGGCACCGCCGGGGTGTTCCAGCTTCTCCAGCAGCAGGACCTTCCGGCCGGCTTTGGACAGATATGCTGCCGCGGCCAGGCCGTTGTGGCCGCCGCCTACGATGATCGCGTCAAACGCGTTGTTGCTCGACATGGGCCTATCCTGTCACCCGGCCGCCGGGAAGGCGTCCGGTGTCCGGCCCCCGGACGCGCCCGGGTACGCAAAAGGCCCCGGTCCAGGGACCGGGGCCAAACGCGGAGACGGGGGGATTTGAACCCCCGGTGGAGTTGTGCCCCACACTTCATTAGCAGTGAAGCCCATTCGGCCGCTCTGGCACGTCTCCAATTGCTATTAACTAGCCAACCAAGGATACGCAGAAGGTGCCATGCAGTGCAAAACGAGCAACGCGGGGTCACTTTCGGCCCATGAGCGGGCGCGGGATGGGCCGGACATGACCCCGCGTTGCTTTCCGTGGGCGGGGCGGCTCAGGCGCCCCGGCCCGCCAGGGCCCGCCAGAGGAAGTGCTGGCTGCGGCTCTGCAGCGCCGCGGCCTGGCGGTTGTCCGAGGCGCCCGCATGTCCGCCTTCCAGTGCCTCGTGGAACCAGACGTTGGGGATGCCCATCGCCTGCATGCGGGCGGCCATCTTGCGCGCCTGGACCGGGCCCACACGATCGTCCGAGGTCGCCGTCCAGATGAACGTCTCCGGGTAGTCCACCCCGTCCCTGAGCAGGTGGTACGGGGAGAACGTCTTGATGAAGTCCCACTGCTCGGGAACGTCAGGGTCGCCGTATTCGGCAATCCAGGAGTATCCGGCGGACAGCTTGGAGTACCGGCGCATGTCCAGCAGCGGGACCCCGCAGGAGACCGCCCCGAAGAGCTCCGGATACCGGGTGAGCATGTTCCCCACCAGCAGGCCGCCGTTGGATCCGCCGACACAGCCGAGCCGCGCGCGGGAGGTCACGCCGCGGGAGATCAGGTCCTCCGCCACTGCGGCGAAGTCCTCGTAGGCCCGGTGCCGCTTCTCCTGCAGCGCGGCGCGGTGCCACGAGGGGCCGTATTCGCCGCCGCCGCGGATGTTGGCCACGACGTAGACGCCGCCGCGGGTGTGCGGGGCCTCCCCCTCGTGCCCCGCGGATTCCTGGGTGCGGCGTTCCAGCCAGGCGCGGCCGACCGCGCCGCTGTAGGCGGGGGTCCGGGAAACCTCGAAGCCGCCGTAGCCGGAGAGCTGTGTGGGGTTCTGGCCGTCCAGCACGAGGTCCTTGGACGCCACCTGGAAATACGGCACGCGGGTGCCGTCCTTGGACACGGCAAAGTGCTGCTGGACCTCGTAGGCGTCCTCGTTGAAGAACGACGGCGAGGACCGGATCACTTCGTGCGTGCTGTCCACGCCGCCGCGGGCGGTGCGCCGGAGGGTGCCGCGGGTGAGGGTGCTGGGCGTGGTGAAACCGGTGGCCACGAGCCAGAAGTCGTTCCCCGCGCCGGGGGCCTCCTCATCGGCCACCGTTGCGGCGCCGTCGGTACCGTCATCGTCCGTGTCGTCGTCCGAGCCGCTGGCGGTGTCCTCGTCGTCGACGGCGTAGGCGTTGACGTCGTGCAGCGGCGGGCAGGCATCCAGCACGGTGGAGGCCCAGGCGGTGTCCGTCCCGGGCTGCCGCGGATCGAGGACCCGGATCTCCGAGGACACGTCGCGGAGCAGGTTCAGCAGCAGGAAGTCCCGCGTCCAGCTCCAGGACTGCAGGGAGGTGTGCTCATCCGGGGCGAAGAGCACGGACAGTTCCCGGCTTCCGGCCAGGAAATCCTCGAAGCCGGCGGCGAGCAGGGATCCCGCCGGGTAGGTGGTTCCGCCGACGGCCCAGTCCTTTTGCGGCCGGAACAGCAGCCACTCACGGTGCGAGCTGAGGTTGACGTCCACGGGCACGTCGAGCTGCACCCAGCGCCCATCGCGCAGCACCGAGGTGGTCCGTTCGAAGAAGCTGATCCAGTCCACGGCAAAGGTCCGCTCGAACCCCGGGGTGGAATCGTGCGCCACAAGGGCCATCATGTGGTCCTCAGGGATTTCGAACAGCCGCTCCGCCCTGGCCAGGGATCCGCCGCGGGGCAGCTTGACGCCGGTCCGGGCGTAGGAGGACGTGGTGGCGGGCAGCCCCTCGGCAGTGGAGGAAACCAGCAGGGTGTCGGCGTCGAGCCAGGAGGCGTTGCCCTTCGCTGTTGGCAGGTCAAAGCCGCCGGCGGCCGGGTCCACGAAGCTGCGGGACTCGACGTCGAACTCGCGGTAGCGGTTCGCGTCGCCGCCGTCGGGGGAGAGCGCCAGCAGCGCCAGCCGGTGCGGTTCACCCGCGGCCGGGCGCAGGAAGTTGGCGCCGTGGAAGACCCACTCCTCGCCCTCCGCCGCGGCCAGCGCGTCCACATCCAGCAGGACGTCCCACTCCGGAGCCCCGCTGCGGTAGCTGTCCCAGCTGGTCCGGCGCCACAGCCCCTTCGGGTTGTCCCGGTCCTTCCAGAAGTTGTAGTACCAGTCGCCGTGCTTGCCCACCATGGCGATCCGGTCGGTGGAGTCCAGCACCTCCAGGATGCTGCCTTCCAGCGCGGTGTACTCCGCGTCCTCCAGCAGCTCTTCGGTCCGGGCGTTTTGCTCCCGGACCCAGGCCAGCTGTTCCTCGCCGTAGATCTCCTCAAGCCAGATGTTCTCGTCAACGGGTTCGGGCGCAGTGCCCTTTGCGGTGTCCGCGGCGTCCCCGGCGGGACGGTCGGACTCGGGCGGGGGAGCAGCTTCAGCGGTGGTCATTTTTCCATCCAAACAACATCGGCGCACCGGTAGCAAGTCAAGCCGAAGCCCCGCGGAACCCGCCCCGGGGACTTCCGGCGGGTCCGGGACGCGTGCCGGCAGCGGATACGCTGGATGCCGTGGGCATATCGCAGAGCATCCGGACGGCAGTGATTGGCGCCGGTCCCCGGGGCACGAGCGCGCTGGAGCGGCTGCTGGCCAACTGGGTGCCCGGCGGACCGGGCGCCACGTTGCACATTGACGTCATCGACCCGTATCCCGCGGGGCCGGGACATGTCTGGCAGCCCGGCCAGTCCCGGCTGTACCTGATGAACACGCAGTCGTTCTATCCCACGGTCATCCCCGAGGACCCGGACCTCGCGCGGCCGCTCGCCGGCGACACGTTCGACCGCTGGCGGGAACTGCAGCGGCAACAGCCCCACCCCGCCCTCACCGCCGAGGAGCGCGCCGAACTCTCCGCGCTGGGGCCGGCGGACTTCCCCAGCCGGGCCCTCTACGGACGCTACCTGCGCTTCACCCTGAAGGAGTTGCTTTCGCGCCTCCCGGCGGGCGCCACGGTGGAATTCCACGAGACGACGGCGACGTCCGTCCGCCACGCTGCCGCGCCCGGGTCGGGGGACGACGGCCGGGTGGGGTTCGACGTCGGACTGGCCGGCGGCGCGGTCCTCGGCGTCGATTCCGTGGTCCTGGCCCTCGGCCACCTGGAATCGCGGCTCAGCCCCGAACAACGCGACCTCCAGGCGGCCGCGGAGGAACTCGGCCTGCTGTACCTGCCCCCGGCGGTTCCGGCCGACGTCGACTGGTCCCTGGTGCCGGCGGTCAAGCCGGTGTTGGTGCGCGGCATGGGCCTGAACTTCTTCGACGCCATGGGCCAGCTGACCGAAGGCCGCGGCGGGCAGTTCCTGCCCGGCGAGAACGGCGGACTGAGCTACCTTCCCTCCGGCCGCGAACCGCTGATCATCGCGGCCTCCCGGCGCGGCACCCCGTACCGGGCCAAGGCGACGCTCGCCGGGTACTACCCCGAGGCCGTGGCGCTGAGGTACTGCACGGAAAGCGCCGTGGCGAAATTCGCGGAGGCGGGGATCCGGCCTGCCTTCGACCATGACCTCTGGCCGCTCCTGCACCGCGACGCCCTCTGGGCTTATTACTCGACGCTGGCGCGCTCGCAGCCGGGTGCCATCCTGACGGAACCGAAGGAGTTCCTGAAGGCGCTGGAGGAGGCGCTGCATCCGCACGCGCACTCCGCCGCGAAATGGGACGACCTGGTGGACTCCGTGCTGGAAATCCACGTCCGCCCCGCCCACCGGCTCAACCTGCTGGGGCTTGCGGCACCGCTGGCCGGGAGGTCGTTCGCTACCCGCGCGGAACTCGACAACGCCGTCGTCGAGTATCTGCTCGACGACGCCCGGCGTTCGGCGCTGGGGGAGGACGACCCGGTGAAGATGACCATCGGCGCCCTGCACCACGGCCGGGCCGTGCTGAAGACCGCCGTCGCCGACGGCGGCATCACCGATGAATCGTGGGTCGCGGGCCTGCGCGGCTGGTTCGAATCCTTTGTGGAAGGCCTGGCCAGCGGACCGCCGGCGCTGCGGTCCGAACAGCTCGCTGCCCTGGTCAGCGCCGGCGTCGTCCGGTTCGTGGGCCCGGACCCGAAGTTCGGCGTGGACCGCAAAACCGGGGCCTTCACGGCGGTCTCGCCCTGGGTGGGGAACAGCGCGGACGACGGTCCCGGGGAAGTGGTGCAGGCGGTGGCCATGGTCGAGGCGCTGGCGCCGGCCAACAAGGTCGTCGTCAACGAGTCGCCCCTGCTGGAGCAGTTGCTCGCCGAAGGCCTGGTCCGTCCGCGGCTCATGATGACGGTGGAGGGGGCGCCGGTGCCGACGTCCGGGCTGGACGTCACGCCGCATCCCTACCGGCCGCTGGGCGCGAATGGCTCGGTGACCGAGGGCCTGTACGTCCTGGGACTGCAGCTGTCCGCCGTGCAGTGGGGCACCGCCATCGCGGCCGAGGCCCGGCAGAAGAACGGGCCCGTGTACCGCAGCGGCCAGCGCACCCTGCGGGACGCCGACGAGATTGCCCGGGCCATCCTCGGGCGCTAACTGCGCACGCGGCGTGCCCGCGAACAATGAGCATGCCCTCCGGATCAGTGCCCGAAACCCGCCCGAAAAATGAGCATGCCCTCCGTCCAGGCTGAGCGATGGACATATGGGCCATATGTCCATCGCTGCAGCCCGGGGGAGGGCATGCTCACTGGTGCGGGGCTACGGGACTAGCTAGCCCTTGAGGCAGTGGCGGTAGGCGGCCATTGCCTTGCCGTAGGCGGCCTGGCCCACGATGTCCGCGGACCGCTCCGGCTTGACCGGCGCGGTGCACGTCGGCGGGACCGGAACGCTGGCCGCGACCAGGACGGCCGTCTTCACCACGGTGCCGGACTCGACGGCGGTGAGCACCAGGGTGCCCGTGCCCGCAGCGGCGCCGGCGGGAACCGCCACCCCAACGGTGGCGGCGCCGGCGGAAACCGGTACCGTGCCCAGGGTGGTGACGACGCCGTTGGCATCGGTGAACTCGGCGCGCAGCGAGGTGTTCACCGGGCTGCCCAGCGAGGTGAGGTCCAGCTTGGAGAGGGCCAGGGTGATGGATTCCCCGACCTTGACCTCGGGGGCCGTGGTGTTCACCACGGCAACGGAGCGGCGCGCGAAGTCCGGCGAGACCGGGCTGTTTGCCTGCAGGTACTTGATCCACGCGTCGCGGTCCACGAGTCCGGAATCCTTGGTGTTGGTGCCGGACTTGAAGATGCGGAAGTTGTCGCCGCCCGTTGCCAGGAAGCTGAACGTTCCGATCCGGTAGGACTGCGCCGGGTCGATCAGCGCGCCGTTGACCCGGATCGAGGTGATCCGGTCACCGGCGGCGCGGGCGGCGTCGTAGGTGTAGTTGACGTTCTTGGACAGGCCGAGCTGCTGGTAGGCGCGGCTGGGAACCGTGCCGTCCGGGTTGGTCTGCCACTGCTGTTCCAGCAGTGTCTTGAACTGTTCGCCGGTCAGCGAGGTGGTCCACAGGTTGTTCACGAACGGCAGGACCGCGTTGGCCTCGGCGTAGGTGATGGTCCCGTCCGGCGCGTAGTACAGCTCGTTGCGGAGGCCGCCCGGGTTGACGACGCCGATCTCGGCGCCTCCGAGTTCCGGGGTCTTGAGTGAATCAACCAGGGAGTCGGCGACCAGGTTGCCCAGGGTGGATTCGCTGCCACGGTCATCGCGTGCGGCCGGGGTGGTGGCGGTGGCAGGTGTGAACGCAGTGGTGATATCCGCGGTCATCGAGCCGACCGGCTGGTTGCCGACTACTGCCGCGTCGGCCAGGGCCTTGTCAACGATGGTCTTGACGGCGGCGACCCGCGGGTACGCGGCCACGAGGTCGGCCGCCGGCTGGTCAGCCGAGGTGGTGCGCTTGACGTTGCCGGCCGTGTAGCCGGTGACCGCCATGGTGGCCTTGTCGATGGTCAACCGGATCTGGCCGATGAACTCGCCGTAGTTGCCGGTCTGGACGATCGGGCGGGTCTTGCCCTCCACGCCGGGGACCGGGGCATCCCACGAATACTGCTTGTGGGTGTGGCCGTTGAAGATCGCGGCAACATCCGGGGTGACCTCGGTGACCATCTTGGCGAAGGGGCCGCCGGCGGCGACTTCCTGCTCCAGCGTGGAGCCTTCGGGCGCACCGGAACCGGCGCCGTCGTGGTTCTCCACGATGATCACGTCGGCCAGGTTGTCCGCCTTGATCTTCGCGGCGACGCGGTTGATGGCGTCGACGGCGTCGCCGAACTCGAGGTCGGCGATGCCGGCCGGGGTGACCAGCGACGGCGTTTCCTGCGTGACCGTGCCGATCACCGCGACCTTGACGCCGTTCATGTCGAGCACGGTGTATTCCGGCAGGACCGGCTCGGTGGTGCCCTTCTTGTACACATTGGCGCCCAAGTACGGGAATGTGGCGTTGCTGCCGCCCGCGATGACGCGGTCGCGCAGGTCGGCCCAGCCGCCGTCGAACTCGTGGTTGCCCACGGCCGAGGTCCGCAGCTCCAGGGCGTTCAGCACGTCGATGGTCGGCTGGTCCCTGGCAACGGCCGAGGCGAACAGCGAGGCGCCGATGTTGTCGCCGGCGGAGAGGAACGCCGTGGCGCCGGGGGCGGCCGCGGCCCGCAGCTTCTCGATGGTTCCCGCAAAGAACACGGTGTTGGAATCGATCCGGCCGTGGAAATCGTTGATGCCCAGGAAATTCAGCTCAACGCTGGCGGGCGTGGCGGGCAGATCGAGCCCCACCACCACCGGATCGTGGTCGCTGGCCCGGAACTGGTCCGGGGCGTAGTAGTTGGTCACGTTGTTGTTGTAGCGGCTGTACTCCAGGGCCACGGACTCCACGGAGTTGATGTTCCAGATGTCCGCGCCAGTGACGACGGCGTTGGCGCCAGGTGAGGCGAGGATGTGGTCCAGTGAGCCCACCAGGCCGCCGAAGAGGTAGGAGTGCTTGGCGGAGCCATCGGAGTTCCGGGCCTTTTCGTCTTGGTTGACGTAACCCGCGGCCGTGAAGACGTTGATCGGGTCTTCCTTGGCGTAGGCGTTGAAGTCACCGATCAGGAAGACCCTGTCGGTGCCCTTGGTGGTCTGCAGCTCATTGGAAAACTCGAGGAGCGACTGGGCCTGCGCGGTGCGGGCGAGGTTGGAGGCGCCCTGGCCCTTGTCAGTGTCCTCCGGGGTGGCGGCTGAGCCCTTGGATTTGAAGTGGTTGGCGATCGCGATGAACTTCTTGTCATCGGCGGCGCCGACCGGCTTGAAGACCTGGGCCAGCGGCTTGCGGGCATTCGCGAACGCGACGGTGTCGTTGTGGATGATGGACTCGCCCACCGGCTCCGCTGCGGACTTCTTGAAGATGAAGGCGGTGCGGATCATGTCCTCGTCGGCCAGCGGGGGTGCGTTGGCGGGAGTGCGGACGTAGTCCCAGATCCCCGGCGTGGCGATGTTCAGGGCGTCGACCAGCTTGGCCAGGGCGTCGTCGCGGTTCTTGCCGAACTGCGCTGAGTTTTCGATTTCCATGAGGGACACAACGTCGGCGCCGGACTTGGTGATCGCGGCGACGATCTTGTCCTGCTGGCGCTGGAGGTTTTCGGCGTTGGCCGCGCCGCGGGCGTCGCAGCCGCCGCGGACGGTGATCGGGTTGCCGTCACGGTCCGTGTAGTAGGTGCATCCGGTGAGCTGGTCGCCCGTGGTGGGGAAGTAGTTGAGCACGTTGAACGAGGCGATCTTGAGGTTGCCTCCCACGGCCGCCGGAGCCTCGGTGCGGGTGGTCACACCGAAGCTGGCGGGCTGGACTGCCTCCGCGTTGGCGGGGGTCAGGTGGGTCAGGGGCTGGAACTTCCAGGAGCCGTTCGCGAAGTTGAGCACCACGTTGGTCTTGAAGGTCACTGGTGCGCCCACGCGGACGGGGTCCGCCGTGGTCAGGTACGGCAGTTCGAGGGCCTTGGTGCCGGCGTCCTTGAGGAAGTTGGTGGTGGCGCCGTCGTCGAGCTTGATGCCGCGGGCGGCGTTGGCGGCGACGGTGGCGGTGTATTCGGCGGAGCCGAACGGCGCGACGGCGGTGGGCTGCTCCAGCGGGGTGGTACCGCCGGCCAGGCCGATTTCGCCGTACTGGTTCAGCGAGTAGTTGTCGGTGACCGTGACGGGTCCCTGCGGGGTCAGCAGCATGCCTTCGAGCGCTTCGCGGAAGGCCTCCTCGGCCGGGAGGGCAAAGCCGGTGGCCTTGACCTCGGGGGCGGCCTCGGTGAGCTTCTTCATGTCCGCCGCGGCGGCCACTGTCACCTGAGTCATGCCGAAGTATTCGCTGACGGCGCCCGTCACCTCGACGTAGTCGCCGATCTGCACGGAACCGGCCGTGGCGGCCGAGAAGACGAAGATAGCGTCCGACGCCGTGTGGTTGGCGGGGGTCAGGTCTCCGCCGGTGCCGGGGGTCTGGATGTAGTAGCCGGCGAAGCCGCCGGTGGGGAAGGTCGCAGTGACCTTGCCGCGGGTGACGACCGAGGTCCCGACGAGCGGGCTCGCGACGCCGTCGCCCTGGATTTCGGCGATGGTCTTCGCTGCCGGGGGAGTGACGGGGCCGGGATCGACCGGAGGATCGACTGGGGCGGCCGCACCGTTGGGGGCCTTGGGGGTGATGGTGGTGTTGAGGCTGAAGTCGGCGGAGTTGTTGTTGCTGTCCACGCCGTTGCTGCGGTTCAGGCTTTTGACGTCACCGGTGCCGGCAGGGGCTGTGGCGGCCAGGGTTTCGAACGTCAGCGAGCTTCCGTAGCCGAGC
This sequence comes from Pseudarthrobacter sp. PvP090, assembly GCF_040547365.1. Lineage (NCBI taxonomy): Bacteria > Bacillati > Actinomycetota > Actinomycetes > Micrococcales > Micrococcaceae > Pseudarthrobacter > Pseudarthrobacter sp. PvP090. Next base: position 49,322 of record NZ_JBEPPO010000009.1, on the reverse strand, counting down.
AGATCGGCCACGTTGGCCGGCTCGACGACGGAGCCGGTGGCGAGACTGGTGACAGCGGTGGCCTGCTTGGCCAGCACGATCGTTCCGCCGCCGATGGCGGGGTTGAAACCGGTGGCCGTGGTGTCAGCGGCGGGCAGGTCCAGACCGACCGTGCCATTGCTCCCGCCCTTGAGCAAATGGAAGCCCTTGGCTGCAATGGTGCCGGTGAGGGGTACGACACTGCTCGGGAGGCCGGTGCCCGTCGCGGAGCGGTACTGGAGGGACCAGCCGTCCAGCGAGACCGGGGCATCGGAGGTGTTGTACAGCTCGACGAACTTGTTCTTGAACGCGGCTCCTGTGCTGCCGCCGCTGAGGTACGCCTCGTTGATGATCACTGGCGAACTGCCAGCCGCGGCCGGGGAGGCCTCCACGGCAAACGCCGGCACAGCCGCCAGCGGGGCTGCGATGAGTCCCGCCGACAACGCTGTGCCCAGCGCGGTCTTCCAAGGTATGTGTTTCATCCGCTCTAACTCTCATTAGGTGCCCGGGTAGGGGCTGGGTGGAGGGTGCCCGCGTGATGCCGCGGACCGCCGGTCCCTGCTCCTGGTCAAGCAGGTCCCGGCACATCAAAACAGGGGTGAATGAACACGGTGTGTCCTGCATGTGCATTCGGCGAGACGTCCCCCAGCGGAACGCGTCACAGCCGTCACGGGCCACCAACGGTGCGCCCCAGCGACGGGTTGTTGAAGCTTCTGACCTGTGTCAGTTTGAGCCTGCCCGGCGCGGAGGCCTGCGGGCATGGCAAAAAGAATACCGGCCAGTAACCGCCTTTGAAGCGGCTGGCCGGTATTCCCGGGTGCAGTTTTAGGGAAGGATTTCCCGAAGTTTTTCCTCAGTTTGTCTTGGGGTTCGCCCGGGACGCCTAGGTGCCCTGCGGCCGGGCGTCCGAACCTGGCTGTGCGGTCTCCGCAACGATTTTGAACATGGCGCCCGTGGGGTCGGCCAGCGTGGCCAGCCGTCCGAACGGGCTGTCGTCCGGCCCGTCGATCACCCGGGCGCCCAGGGACACGGCCTTTTCGATGGCGGCGTCCGCGTCCGCAACCGCGAAGTAGACCTGCCAGTGGGACGGGACCTCTGCAGGGAGGTAGCCCGCGGCGTCCATGATCCCGGCCTTGGCTGCATCTCCGGAGCCCAGGGTGGTGTAACGGAAATCAGGGGTGTCACTCATGACATCCGTGTCCCAGCCGAAGACGTCCTGGTAGAACTTCACCGCGGTGCCGTAGTTCTTGGTGTGGAGTTCATGCCAGGCGGGGGTGCCCGGTTCGGCCGCGACCCCGTAGCCCTTCATCTCGCCGGGCTGCCACACACCGATGGATGCCCCGGTGGCATCCGCGATCATCGCCATGCGGCCCTGGTCCGGAACATCCATCGGCTCCAGATAGACCTGTCCGCCGTGTTGGGCGGCGGCCTGCACGGTGGCCGCAGCGTCCTCCGAGCGCAGGTACGTGCTCCACATGTCCGGCATGCCTGCCATGGACTCGTCCTTTTGCATCATGCCGGCAACGGATTTGCCGTCCTTCGCCGCCATGATGTATCCGCCGTACTTCTCCTGGTCGCCGGTCTCGAAGGTCCAGCCAAACAGCTCACCGTAGAACGCCTTGGCCTTTCCGGTGTCCGAGGTCATCAGATCGATCCAGCATGGCGCGCCGTTGGTGTGGTCCGGTGTAGGCATAGTGGACTCCTTCTCTGCTCTGCGGCCCCGAGTCGAGCTGGCAGGCCGACGGATTCATTCGGGTGGTGAAGACACAGAGAGACTATTCCCGGGCACCGACGGTTTCAATGGTTCCGAGGCTCCGCGCCGCGCCCCCGGCCCCGGGCCGTGAGGTGTCCGTCGGTGCCCCGTGGGCAGATCAGGGCGCATTCGTTGCCCGCATCCGCCCTGATCTGCCCACGCCTGGCGACGCGCACCCGTCCGCGCTGCGCATCCGCCCTGACCTGCCCACGCCTGGCGTCGCGCACCCGTCTGCATAGCCCGCATCCGGCCGCCAGCACATGCCAGCACCTACCCGTACCCGCCGCCACCTCCGGCGCGCCGCTGCCAGCCGACCGATTCCCCCCAGCCCCGCCCCGCGCCGGGGCTGTGGATAACCCGACGCTGCCTGCGCCGCGTTGTGGCCTAATGGGCCCATGGCAACAGCGAAACCGCTGCCCGAGGAACTGGCGGCACGGTCCTTCACTATCATTGAGGGCCGGCTTAGCGGCATTTCCCCGTGGCGGGCCAAGGCGAAGGACATCCATGTGCCGAGCCGCGGCATCCGTGTGCCTGTCGGACCGCAGCAGTCGTTGCTGGAAAGGGTGCGACCCTACACGGAACTGGGGACGCCCGACACTGTCAGCTACTACTCCGCGGCCGCCGTCCACGCCTTCAAGCTCCCGGGCAGCCTGGCGGAAGGGCGTTCCACGACAAGGTCAGGTCTACTGCACCTGACCAGGGCGGGGTCCGCCGCTCCCCGCCGGAAGGGCGTCGTCGGCCACCGCGCCATGCTGGAGCCCGCCGATATTGTCATTCTGCAGGGCGTCCCGGTCACCTCAATTTCCCGGACCCTGCTGGACCTCGCCGGGACGGGTGCGCTGACGCTCGAGGACCTCGTTGTCATCGCGGACGACCTCGTCTGCGAGCATGTGCGTTACCTGCACCCGCGGACCGCGCGCGTGACGTTGGAGGAGCTTCAGCGCTATGCCGGGAGCCGCCGCCCGGTGGCGGGTCTTCGCCTGCTGAGGGAGTCGCTCGGGCTGGCCCGCGTGGGCGTCGACTCGCCGCCGGAAACCAGGCTCCGCCTCCTCTTTGGCCGCTCCGGGCTTCCGGCGTTCGAGCCGAACTACGTGCTGCTGGATGAACGGGGCACTCCGCTGTGGATCGACCTGGCCTGCCCTGAATTCCGACTCGCGGTGGAGTACGACGGCGGACATCACCTTACGCCTGAGCAGCAGCTCGCCGATGCGCTGCGTAACGAACGCACCGTCGGCGCGGGCTGGCGGCAGCTGGTAATCAACAAACTCGACGTCCGGAGTGGCGACGCCTGGGTGCTGACGAGGGTGCGGCAGGCCCTCCGGGGTCAGGGATGGCCCGGATAATCACGCCAGCGCATGATCACCCATCGCGTCGGTCGGGCAGATCGGGGCGCATTCGCGTCCTGCATTGGCCCTGATCTGCCCACGGCCCGGCCAGGTGTGCCCGTCCGCGTCCTGCATTGGCCCTGATCTGCCCACGGCCCGGCCATGTGTGCACGTCCGCGCCCTGCATCCGCCCTGATCTGCCCACGGCCCGGCCAGGTGTGCCCGTCCGCGCCCCACAGGCGTCCGCTCTTTGGCGCACGCGGCCCTTCACGCAAAAATGCCCCCGGTTCCGCCGTAAGTGCGGAACCAGGGGCATTATTCGCGGAAGGTAAGAGATTCGAACTCTTGGTACGGGGTTACCGCACACTGGTTTTCAAGACCAGCTCCATCGGCCGCTCGGACAACCTTCCCTAACGAGTAGTGTTTCATAGGCAGTCGGCAGCAACAAAAAACGCGGTTGCGCTCGCGGACACGGGTAACTCCTCGCCTACTCTGGGAGAAGGCGCTTCGGTTGTGGTGTGTCTCAGGCGCATCGCTGCAAGAAGCTGCAGCAAGTTTTCGTTAGGAATCGGGAGTTCTCCATGAAGGCCGTCCATATTTCAGAGCCGGGCGGACCCGAAGCCCTGGTGGTCCGCGAGGTCCCGTCCCCGGTGCCCGGCACCGGCGAGGTGCTGATCGACGTCGTCGCCGCGGGGCTCAACCGCGCTGACGTCCAGCAGCGCAAGGGCCACTATCCGCCCCCGCCAGGGGCATCTGACATTCCCGGGCTGGAAGTCTCGGGCCGGATTGCCGGGTTCGGTCCCGGCGTCACCAAGCCCTTCTCCGTGGGGGACAAAGTCGTTGCCCTGCTGGCCGGCGGCGGCTACGCCCAGCAGGTGGCCGTTCCGGCCGGGCAGGTCCTGAGGATCCCTGAGGGCATCGACCTCGTCACCGCCGCGGCACTGCCGGAGGTGGCGGCGACCGTGTACTCCAACCTGATCATGACGGCGCAGCTGCAGCCGGGCGAGACCGTCCTCATCCACGGGGCAACGGGCGGCATCGGCACGATGGCCATCCAGCTCGCGAAGGCCTTTGGCGCGGTGGTCGCCACTACGGCAGGCACGGCGGAGAAGGTCGGCACCGCCAAAGCCTTCCTGGGAGCGGACATTGCCATCAACTACGCCGAGGAGGACTTCCCGGAGAGCCTGCGCGCGCAGAACGGGGGCAAGGGCGCGGATGTCATCCTCGACGTCGTCGGGGCCAAATACCTCGCACAGAACGTGGATGCGCTGGCGGACTACGGCCGGCTGGTGGTGATTGGGCTGCAGGGCGGGGCCAAGGGCGAACTGGACCTGGGCAAGCTGCTGAGCAAGCGGGCCGCGATCATCGCGACGGCGCTCCGCCCCCGGCCCGTGGAGGAGAAGACCGTGATCATGGACGCTGTCCGCGACGCGGTCTGGCCGCTGCTGACCGACGGCCGGATCCGGCCGCTGGTGGCAAAGACTTTCCCGCTGGAGCAGGTCGTGGCCGCGCACCGGTACTTCGACTCCGGTGACCATGTGGGAAAGATCCTGCTGGTCCTGTAGAAGCTATTCCAGTTATGGCATATCCCGAATTGCTTCGGGATGTCGAATGACTGTAATGTAATTCCATACGCGGTATACACGCGTCTTGGGGCGCGTGTATGCTGTCGTCCTGCTACCCTCGGGAGCATCATGTCCATCCGCCACAGCCTCCTCGCCCTCCTGCAGGACCGGCCACGCTACGGCTACCAGCTGCGGATCGAATTCGAGGACCGCACCGGATCCTCCTGGCCCCTCAACATCGGGCAGGTCTACACCACCCTTGATCGCCTGGAGCGAGACGGCCTTGTCCGCAAGGAGGGCGCCGACGGCGAGGGCCACGTGGTCTACACCATCACCTCCGAGGGCCGCGCCGAGGTCCGCAACTGGTTCACCTCGCCGGTCCTGCGGACCAACCCTCCCCGGAACGAACTCGCCATCAAGCTCGCCCTCGGGCTGACGCTGCCCGGCGTCGACGTCGGCGCCGCCATCCACGCCCAGCGCGCCGTGTCCATCCGGGCCCTGCAGGACTACACCAAGGCCCGCCGCGAGACCGCTTCCCAGCACCGGTCGACGGACACTGCCCGGCTGCTGGTGCTGGATTCACTCATCTTCCAGACCGAGGCCGAGGTGCGTTGGCTTGACCTCTGCGAGGCCCGGCTCATGCAGTTGACCGGACCGTCCGCCTGACGGCCGTCCGGCGCGCCGGACCGGCCGTTCACCGCCTTTGCGGGGCCGCCTGCCGCAAAGCCGTATCCATGAATCGTTGTCGTTGGTAGGGTGCCTTGGGGCACATCTGTCGAGTGGATTTGCCCGGTTCGGGGTTTCTCAAGGAGGAGACATGGGCACAATGCCAGATGGCACGTCAAAAAACTTAGTGGTCGACGACGGCATAACGCCTGACCCGGCCCTGCCGCCCACAGCCGTGGACGAGTCCGTGCGCGAGGCCGAAGAGCGCAAATGGACGCCGACCAAGATCGCAATCTGGGCGGCAATCTCCCTGCTGGGCGCCGTGGCATGGTTCATGCTCGCGATTGTCCGCGGTGAAACGGTCAACGCCATCTGGTTCGTGTTCGCCGCGGTGTGCACGTACCTGATCGGCTACCGCTTCTACTCCAAGGTCATCGAGCGCTACCTGCTCAAGCCGAACGACCGCCGGGCCACCCCCGCAGAGTACAAGGCCGACGGCAAGGACTACGTCCGTACGGACCGCAACGTCCTGTTCGGCCACCACTTCGCCGCCATCGCCGGTGCCGGACCCCTCGTGGGCCCGATCCTCGCTGCCCAGATGGGCTACCTCCCCGGCACCATCTGGATCATCATCGGCGTCGTGTTCGCCGGAGCAGTCCAGGACTACGTCGTGATGTTCTTCTCCATGCGCCGCGGCGGACGCTCACTGGGCCAGATGGCCCGGGAGGAACTCGGCGTCATCGGCGGCACCGCCGCGCTGATCGCCACCCTGCTCATCATGGTGATCATCGTCGCCATCCTGGCCCTCGTCGTCGTCAACGCCCTGGCCGAAAGCCCCTGGGGTGTCTTCTCCGTCGGCATGACCATCCCGATCGCCCTCTTCATGGGCGTCTACCTGCGCTTCATCCGCCCCGGCAAGATCATGGAAGTCTCGCTGATCGGCTTTGTGCTGCTCATGGCCGCCATCATCGGCGGCGGCGTCGTCGCCGCGACCGAATGGGGCGACGCCCTCTTCACGCTGGACAAGGTCACCCTCGCCTGGGCCATCATCATTTACGGCTTCATCGCCGCCATCCTGCCGGTCTGGCTCCTCCTGGCGCCGCGTGACTACCTCTCCACCTTCATGAAGATCGGCGTCATCGTGATGCTGGCACTGGCCGTCATCGTGGTCCGCCCGGAAATCACCGTCCCGGCCTTCAGCGAATTCGCCAGCCGCGACAACGGTCCAGTCTTCCCCGGAGCCCTGTTCCCGTTCCTCTTCGTCACCATCGCCTGCGGGGCGCTCTCAGGATTCCACGCCCTGATCGCCTCCGGCACCACACCGAAGCTGATCGAGAAGGAACGCCAGACCCGCTACATCGGGTACGGCGGCATGCTGATGGAGTCCTTCGTGGCCGTCATGGCCCTCGTCGCGGCGATCTCCATTGACCGCGGACTCTACTTCGCCATGAACTCCCCGGCAGCCCTGACCGGCGGCACCGTGGAAACCGCGGCCGCCTGGGTCAACAGCCTCGGCCTGTCCGGCGTGAACATCAGCCCGAACATGCTCGCCGAGACGGCGGCCAACGTCGGCGAGGAAAGCATCGTTTCCCGCACTGGCGGCGCCCCCACCCTGGCCGTCGGCCTGGCGCACATCATGCAGCAGTTCATCGGCGGTACCGCCATGATGAGCTTCTGGTACCACTTCGCCATCATGTTCGAGGCGCTGTTCATCCTCACCGCGGTCGACGCCGGGACGCGCGTCGCGCGCTTCATGCTGCAGGACTCGGTCGGAAACTTTATCCCGAAGTTCAAGGAGCACTCCTGGCGTCCCGGCGCCTGGCTCGCCACCGCCGTCATGGTCGGTGCCTGGGGCGCCGTGCTGCTGATGGGCGTCACGGACCCGCTGGGCGGCATCAATACGCTGTTCCCGCTGTTCGGCATCGCCAACCAGCTGCTCGCCGCCATCGCACTGTCCGTCTGCCTGGCCATCGCGGCGAAGAAGGGCTCCTTCAAGTTCCTGTGGATTGTGGCGCTTCCGATGGCCTTCGCGGCCGTCGTGACCATCACGGCGAGCTACCAGAAGATCTTCTCCTCCACCCCGGCGGTTGGTTACTTCGCCAACAACGCTGCCTTCTCCAAGGCACTCGCGGAGGGCAAGACCTCCTTCGGCACGGCCAAGACCGTCCCGGCCATGGAAGCCGTGATCCGCAACACTGCGATCCAGGGTTGGCTCTCGGTCATCTTCGTGGTGCTCAGCATCATTGTCATCACAACGGCGCTGATCGCCACCTACAAGGCGTTCCGCAACGCCAAGGCCGGCCTGGCCAACACCGACAACGAGGATCCGGCGCTGCCGGCCCGTGTCTTCGCCCCGGCCGGCCCGGTTCCCACGGAATCCGAGCGGGCGCTCATGGCCCAGTGGAACCAACTGCCGGCGGACAGGCGGGCCGAGAAGTCCGCCCACCACTAATGCGGAGGCAACGATGAACGCTGTAGTTGCAGGTTTCCGGGGATTCACCCGGTACCTGGGCGGTGTCATGGGTGCGGATGCGTACACGAAGTACCTGGCACACCACGCCGAAGCCGGCCATGGCTCCCGGCCGATGACCGAGCGGGAGTTCTGGCGCGACCAGACGGACCGCCAGGACGCCAACCCGCAGGGCCGGTGCTGCTGACCGGTTTTGGCTGATAGGCGTAGCCGCTGCCGCAGGGGGCGCCGCCGGGCACATTAGTGCCCGGCGGCGCCCCCTCCTGTTTGTTGCTGTTTGTTGCTGTTTGTTGCGACGTTCATGGAGTCTGCGGAGCGGCCCGGCGGCCGGCCCGCTCCGGGGCTCCGGGCTCGTGAGAGTATGAAGCCATGAGCGATCCGCACGACACTCAGCCCGGCGGCGGGAACCCCCTTGAGGGCGCCACCCTGGACCCCCGGCCGGCCGGCGACGACGGAAATGTGGTCCGGGACCGGCCGCTGGAGCCCGGACAGCCCGGGGGACTGCGGGGCCAGGGGCACCCCGTCCAGCCGGCCGCGCCCGCAGGGCCCGCCCGGCCCAGCCGGCTCCAGGACCTCGTTGACGAACCCGCAAAGGTGATGCGGATCGGCACCATGATGAAGCAGCTCCTGGACGAAGTGAGGTCCGCCCCGCTCGACGACGCGGCGCGGGCACGGCTGGCCGGCATCCACGAACGTTCCATCAAGGAACTCGAAGACGGCCTCGCCCCGGAACTGGTCGAGGAACTGGAACGGATCACACTTCCCTTCCCCGCGGACGGAACGCCGTCGGACGCGGAGCTGCGGATCGCCCAGGCCCAGCTGGTCGGCTGGCTGGAGGGCCTCTTCCACGGCATCCAGACCGCCCTCGCAGCCCAGCATGCCGCCCGGGACCACGCAGCCGCGCAGGCACAGCTGCGCCAGTTGCCGCCCGGAACGGTGATCGCCCCCGGCGTCATTATCGGAGAGAACGGCGAGCCCCAGCGGGCCTCGGCCCCCAGGCCCGGCGCGGACCACCCGCAGCCTGCCGTGCCCGCGGACCCGGACCACGGCCCAGGCCAGTACCTGTAAGGCACCCTTGGGATTCTTCAGCGCCGCCCGGCAGGGGCGGAAAGACGACGCCGAACTCGGCAAAGGCCTCTGGCGCCGCGCCCATGACCGTTTCACCCGCGGCCTCGACCGCTATCACCAGGTCCTGGCGGGGGTGGAGGACGATGCCCTCTATGACGAACTCCTGGAGATCGCCGACGAACTCACGGCCCTGTCCGGCCGGGTCCGGAAGATCTGCGTGGAGGCCCAGCGGCGATCACCCAGCGAAGGACTCGACATCCCCGGGAACCTGGCCGGAGTCCACCGTGCCCTGTCCACTGCCGGCAACTCCCTGGCAACCACGGCCGAAGCAGCAGCGATGCTCCGGCTCGCCGTCGGGCCCGTCCCGGCCGGTGCGGTGTCGGTACGGCGCCGCGCCGAATCGGTGCTGGAACAGGTCAACGACGCCGAACGCCGGCTCGCGGAGGCGGCCGCCGCCGGCTGACGGTTCCGGACTGTCCGGGAGCGGACCCTAAAATTCCCGGTTAAGCGCCTAGCTTAGCTGCGCCCTTTACGCTGGCGGTATGCCGACGGCGTTGGCAGGATGGCTGGATGACTTTTTCACCGGTACTGACTTTCAATGACGGCAACACCATTCCCCAGCTCGGCTACGGAGTGTGGCAGGTTGAAGACGACGTAGCCGAGAAGGTGGTTGTCCAGGCCTTCGAGGCAGGCTTCCGCCACATCGACACCGCCAAGATCTATGGCAACGAAGCAGGGGTGGGCCGGGCGATCGAGCGCTCAGGCCTCAAGCCCGAGGACATCTTCATCACCACCAAGCTGTGGAACGCGGACCAGGGCTACGAGTCCACCCTCAAAGCCTTCGAGGAATCCATGGACCGCCTCGGCCTGGAGACCCTGGACATGTACCTGATCCACTGGATGCAGCCCAAGCAGGACAAATACGTGGACACGTGGAAGGCTCTCATCGAGCTGCAGAAGCAGGGCCGCGTCAAGACCATTGGCGTCTCCAACTTCACCAAGGAAGGCCTGCAGCGCCTGATCGACGAGACCGGCGTCGTGCCGGCCATCAACCAGATCGAACTGCACCCCTTCTTCAACCAGGCCGAGCTGCGTGAATTCCATGCCTCCAAGGGCATCCTCACCCAGGCCTGGTCGCCGCTGGGCCAGGGCGGCGAGCTGCTGGAGAGTGCAGTCATCGGACAGATCGCGGCCAAGCACGACGCCACCCCGGCGCAGGTTGTCATCGCCTGGCACCTGGCCATCGGCAACGTGGTCATCCCCAAGTCCGTCACGGAATCCCGCATCCGCGAGAACTATGCCGCGCTGGACGTCAGCCTGGACGAGACCGATATCCAGGCCATCACCGGTCTGGACAACTCGGCCGAGGGAGCCGGCCGCATCGGCCCGGACCCGGCAGTCTCCGACTTCGCCTGAGCCAACCCGGGCTCACGGCGGCTGAGGCCGCGAGGACAGCAGCTGGGCCTTCACCCGAACCGGGTGGGGGCCCTTTCTGCTGCCCGGTTGCCACTAAGGACGGATGTTCTGATTCATCCGGAAAACGTTATCCGGGTCCCAAGCGCGGTTGAGCCCGACCAACCGCTCGTACTTCGCGTCACCATAGATGGCGCGCGGGTCCCCTCGCGATTCGGCGACGTCGTTGACGTAGAGGCCCCTGGTGGCGAACGGCCCGACGCCGGCCATTGCCGCCCGGGCCCACGCGCGGGACGGCCCGTCGAGCGCCGGATCGTCCCACTGGATCTCGGCGCCCATCCAGTAGGCCGCTGTGCGGCCGGTGAACGCGGTCGCGTCCTCCGGCACCTCGGCGATCGCCCGGCCCCAAGACCAAAAACTGAACTCGCCCCCGGCTCCCTCAGGAATCCCGTGGGCGTGCTGGACCGCAATATCGACGAGCTCCTCGGGCAGGCTGCGGAGGAAGGCGCTCTTCATGTAGAAGCGGTGGCCCCACTCCGAGGACACGTCTGCGAGGCGCTGTGCTGCGAGGTGGGGTTTCGGCCCAATCGAGCCGCCAACCGGCGGTCCGAACGCACGCAGCCGTGCGAGATCCCGCTCGGCCTCGCGGGGCTGCCCGCAGTGCAACGCGGAGACAGCGGCTACTGGCCGGCCACCGATCCCAGCCGGGTAGTCCTCTGCCGGGAGCGCCAGATGGATGTAGAAACCGAGCCACAGCTCGTCCGGGCCCGTCTCGGCCATCTCAGTGAAGAGCTGCGCGAGCTCGCCGGCGCGCTCGATCGGGTGGACGACGGTCCCGTGCGTGATGGGATGGTTGAGCGGGTGGAGGGCGTATTCGAACGACGTCGCGACGCCGAAGTTTGCGCCGGCCCCACGGACACCCCAGTAGAGCTCTGGGTTCTCGTCCGACGAGGCGCGGACGACCCCGCCGTCGGCCGTCACGAGGTCCACCGCGCGGAGGTTGTCGATCGTCAGCCCGAACTTCCGCTGCAGCCGGCCCATCCCGCCGCCCAGCGTAAGACCGGCGACGCCGGTGTGGGAGACCACTCCGACAGGGCATACGAGGCCAACCGCCTGTGCCGCGTCGTCCAGCTCTGAGAGCAGCGCGCCGCCGGCGCAGACAGCCGTGCGGCGTTCGGGATCAATCGTCGCGCCGCGCATGCGCGAGAGGTCGATGACCATCCCGTCGTCGCACGTAGAGAATCCGGGGATGCTGTGGCCGCCGCCGCGCACGGCGACGACGAGTTCCTGTTCGCGGGCGAACCGCAGGGCCGCCACGACGTCAGCCGCTCCGTTCGGCAGCACAACGAGGCCCGGCCTGCGGTCGACCAGACCGTTCCAGACCGCACGGGCGGCGTCGTATTTCGGTTCGCCCGGCCTGATCACCTCGCCGCCGAAGCCGTCCGCGAAGAACCTCAGGGTGCGGGTGCCCAACATGGCTCCATGGTAGGGCCGGGGTGCGGAAGTTTTCCAGAGGAAAAGCGTCCGTCCCCGGGCAATACAGCTAGGCGGCCTTCCGGCCTTCCTGCACCGGCACCGCGTCAATGATGGCCCAGCCGTGCTCGTCGACGGCCTGGCGGCTGGCGAACCGTTCTGCATCCGCAACGTCGTCGAAGGACTCGGTGCGGATGCGCCCGCAGTCCGTGTCCAGGTAGGTGACTTCGAAGTACTGGTTGGTTTCCATGCATTAAGTGTGGCGCCGGCCTCCGACACTATCCGGTCATCAGGGCGGTGTGTTGCCAAGCCGCAGCACCCGTTCCCGGGCAAGGTCTTCGGTGCGCCGCGCTTTGGCCGCTGCCCGGCCTGCCTGCTGCGCCCGGGCAGCGGCCAGTTCGCGCCGCTTCCTGGCGGCTTTGAGTTCCTGCTCGCGCTCGGAGAGTTCTTCCCGCAGCGTTCGCACCGCGTCGGCGAGCTCTGTGGCCAAGGCCTCGGACCCGGCCAGCTCTTCGTCATGAGCCCGGGCTTCCTGTGCGGCCGCTTCGGCGGCATCTTCGGCATCCTTGAGCACTGCCCTGGCCCGCTGCAGCGCGGAGGGAGTGGACCTCCGCGGTTCCTGCCGGACGGCGCGTAACCGGGGCTGCTGCGCCGCTTTCCCCGCTGTGGACCCGATCCGTGCCGCCGGACCGGTCCGGACCGTCTCCCCGGCTGAACTGGGGGAAGGAACCGGCGCGGCCGTCGCGGGGAGCACCGGGCCAGGCACCGCCACGGCGCCGGACAGATCCACCACATCGACGCCGTCGGCGGACAGTCCCCGGAGCAGACGGCCGGACTGCACGGCGGCCGCGGCCCCCTCATCGGCCGTCGCCGCGCGCAGCGTCGCTTCCACCTCCGCCGCGATCGCACCGCTGATCTTCCGGCCCAACAGTTCGGCGGCCTCCGCAGCTTCCTTGACCGCGCTGGCCAGGAGCTGACGCCGAACCTGCCCCAGCCGCCGGAGTTCCGGGACGTCGAGGGAGGATTGCGCGGCGCGCATCGCTGTCCCCAGGGCGGCGAGTTCCCGGAGCGTCTCCGGCCGGCGGGCCGAGAGCATGTTCACCGTCCACGCCGCCACGGACGGTTTGGGCAGGGACCGCACCTCGGCGGCGAGGGTCAGCTCCTTCACGGCAGCCGCGTCTTTGGCAGCGGTTGTCCGTGCGGTGACAAATTCGTCGAGGGGGAGGGCATAGAGCCGTGCCGCCACGTCTGCCAGCCCCTGCTCTCCCATGCAAGAATCATAGAAGCCCGGCCCGGGCGATGACGCCGCCACTGGGCGGTTCGAACGGATAGGGTCACTCATGATCGAAATAGCGGGCCTCCCGGCCCACATCCTACTCATCCACGCTGTCGTCGTGCTGGCTCCGATTGCCGGTCTCGCCGCGGTTGCCTACACGGCGGCGCCGCGCTGGCGCGGCTACCTCGCCTGGCCGCTGGCAGTGCTGTCCCTGGGACTGGTTCCGTTGTCCCTCATCACCGCGGAGGCCGGGGAACAGCTGGAGAAGGCCCGTCCCTCCTCTGCCCTGGTCCGGGAGCACGCCGAACAGGGGGACGTGCTCAAAGCCGTGTCCGTGGTGTTCTTGGTGGTGATCGCGGCGACGCTGATCGCAAGCCACGAGCCCATCGGACGGCGTTTCGCCTTCCTGGGGCCCCTGCGGACCAACCGTGCTGTCCGGCTGGTCCTGCTCGCCGCCGCGGCGGCGGCCGGGGCCTTCTTCATCTACCAGAGCGTCATCACAGGCCATTCCGGCGCGGCTTCCGTCTGGGCCCGTTGAACGAACCACCGCGCGGCGCCGGTCCCGGCGCCTCTGCGGGCACCTCCGCCGGTGCCCTCCCGTGGCACCTCCGCCGCGCCTCCGAGGCACTGCATGCGCTCGACGTCGGCCCGGAGACCGGTCTGGACTCGGACGAGGCGGATCGGCGCCTGGCACGCTACGGTGCCAATGAACTCCGTTCCGCACCCCCGGTGCCGCTGTGGCGGAAGATTGTGCGGCAGTTCCAGGACCCGCTGATCTACCTGCTGCTGGCGGCCATCGGCATCTCGGTCCTCGCCTGGGCGGTGGAAGGTGCTGCCGGGGTGCCGGTTGACGCCCTCGTCATCGGGGCCGTGGTCCTGTTCAACGGCGTCCTGGGCTTTGTGCAGGAGAACAAGGCCGAGAGCGCCGTCGCGGCGCTCCGGCTGATGACGGCAGCGAACTCGACGGTGCTGCGGGACGGCCAACTGAGAACCGTGCCGTCCGCGGAACTGGTGCGCGGCGACATTCTGGTCCTCAGCGAGGGGGACTCCGTCGGTGCCGACGCGCGGCTGATCACGGCAAGTTCCCTGGGCGTCGCCGAGTCATCGCTCACCGGCGAAAGCGCGCCCGTCTTCAAAGACCCCCGGGTCCTCAGCGTTGACGTCCCCCTCGGCGACCGGCTGAACATGGTGTACAAGGGGACAGCCGTGGCGCAGGGCGTGGGCCGCGCCGTGGTGACGGGAACCGCGATGGACACCGAGGTCGGCGCGATTGCGGGCATGCTGGCGGCCGCCGAGGACGCCCCCACCCCGCTGCAGCGCGAAATCGCCGGCGTCAGCAAGTTGCTCGGCATAACCGTGATCGCGATCGCCGTCGTCGTGATGGCCACGATCATCATCGTCAGCGGGGTGTCCACGCTGAGCGGCCTCGTCACCGTCCTGCTGCTGGGGGTCTCGCTGGCAGTGGCCGCCGTGCCGGAGGGGCTGCCCGCCATCCTGTCCGTCGTGCTCGCCATCGGCGTCCAGAACATGGCCAAACGCAACGCCGTGGTCAAGGAGCTCCACTCGGTGGAAACCCTTGGCTCCGCCTCGGTCATCGCGTCGGACAAAACCGGAACCCTTACCCGCAACGAGATGACCATCTGCAGGATCACCACGGCCTCCGGCCAGGTCGAGCTCACCGGCGTCGGGTACCGGCCGGAGGGCGGCGTGCTCCACAACGGCCACGACGTTCGTGACCCCGCCCTGCTCCAGGAAGCACGCATGGTGCTCGCCGGGGGCTCCTTCGCCAACAACGCGCAGCTGCGGGAGCACGACGGCGAATGGGAGATCCAGGGAGATCCGACGGAAGCGGCGTTCCTCGTCGCTGCCCGGAAACTTGAAGGTGTCACGGACCGGATCGGGGAGTTCGAGCGTCTTGGCGAGATCCCGTTCACCTCGGAGCGGAAGCTGATGTCCGCGCTGGCACACCACCGGGAGGGCGGCACCCTGTCCCTCGTCACCAAGGGCGCCCCGGACGTCCTCCTGGAACGCTGCACCGGGCTGCAGCTCGGCATGGACATCGTTCCCATGGACGCGGACCGCCGCGCCCGGGCGCTGGCCGACGTCGAGGAGCTCTCGTCCCAGGCCTTCCGCACGCTCGGCGTGGCCTACCGCCAATACACCGAAGCGGACCGTCACGAAGCGGACGTCCTCGACGCTGAGGACGAGAGCACGCTCGTGTATGTCGGCGTCGTCGGAATCCTGGACCCGCCCCGGGCTGAAGCGGCAACTGCGGTGGCCGAGGCGCGGCGGGCGGGCATCCGCGTCGTGATGATCACCGGCGACCACCCGCTCAGTGCGGCCCGGATCGCGGGCGACCTTGGGATCGCCGAACCGGGGGAGCACGCGGTCACGGGCGCGGAGCTGGACGAACTGGATGCGGACGGGCTGCGGGCGCTCACCCGGAGCACCTCGGTGTATGCGCGGGTGGCGCCGCAGAACAAACTGCAGATCATCACCGCCCTGCAGGCCCAGGGCAACGTGGTGGCGATGACCGGGGACGGCGTCAACGACGCGCCGGCACTGAAAACCGCGGACATCGGCATCGCCATGGGCATCACGGGCACGGAGGTCACCAAAGAGGCCTCGAACATGATCCTCGGCGACGACAACTTCGCCACGATCGTCTCCGCGGTGCGCCAGGGCCGGGTCATCTTCGAGAACATCGAAAAGTTCCTGCGCTACCTGCTGTCCTCGAACATGGGCGAGGTGTTCACGGTCTTCCTTGGCGTTGTGTTCGCCGGCGCCATGGGCCTGGCCGGAGCGAGCCCCGGCGAAGTCGCGGTGCCGCTGCTGGCCACGCAGATCCTGTGGATCAACCTCGTGACCGACTCCGGCCCCGCCCTGGCCATGGGCGTTGACCCGGAAATTGACGACGTCATGGCGCGCCGGCCCCGGCAGCGCGGCGACCGGATCCTCGGCCCACGAATGTGGCTGGGTATCCTGAGCATCGGACTGGTCATGGGCGTTGCGTCGCTGCTGACCATCGACATCTTCCTCCCCGGCGGGCTGGTCCCCGGCGGCAGCGACTCGCTCGACGTCGCACGGACCGCCGGCTTCACCACCCTCGTGTTCGCCCAGCTGTTTAACGCGTTCAACTCCCGGTCGGAGACGACGTCGGCCTTCCGCCGGCTCTTCGTAAACAAATGGCTCTGGGGGTCGGTACTGCTGGCGACGGCGCTTCAGGTGGCCGTCGTCGAGCTGCCCTTCCTGCAGCGGGCCTTCGGGACGGCGTCCCTGGACCCCGGCCACTGGGCGGTCTGCGTTGCGATGGCCTCGACCGTGTTGTGGTTCGATGAGCTCCGCAAGATCGTTCTTCGGACGGGCGGGCCTCGACCACGCGCGGGGACGCGCCCGATGTGAGTGTATCCGTCGTGGGAAGTTTGCGGCCGCTACCTTTGTGTCGAATCTGCCGTGGGCTGTAGTCGTTCCAATAGTCGCCACGGTGGAGTATGGTGACTTTCGTCACATTCGACATGGGAACTGGTCTCGGCCCACTTCGCTTCGAGAGAAGAAAGACATGGATCGCCGGACATTTCTCACCGTTCCGCTTGCTGCCCTAGCCGCGCCCGGGACGTTTCTCGCGCCTGGGGCCAAGCCGTTTCCGGCCCCACCCCGGACGGAATTTGCCCCAGCGGCGGCTCCCAGAACCTGGGCGCTCAAGGGGGCAGCCCACGGAGGAGATGACGCTGAGGCGCTCCGGCAGATCCAGAGCCTCCAAGCCGATTGGTACTACTCGTGGGCAGCGGCGTACACAGTCACAACCCGCCCCGGATTTGTGCCGATGGTATTTTCCGCGAGAGCCCTGTTCGAACTGGATGCCATCGGTGACGTGATGCGACAGCTTCCCGAGACGCAAACCAGGCACCTTCTCGGCTTTAACGAGCCAGACCACGCCGGCCAGTCCAACATGTCCGTCGATGAGGCCATCCGGCTGTGGCCCCAGCTTCAGTCGACCGGTCTTAGCCTGGGGTCTCCGGGAACCACCAATGCAGCCGGACCGTGGCTGGATCAGTTCATGACCAAGGCCAGAGGGGCGAACCTGCGCGTCGACTTCATAGCGGTGCACTGCTACACCGCGCCACATACAGGTAGCTTCCTCGCTAGGCTCGTGTCTCTGCACGCCAAGTATGGCTTGCCGATATGGGTCACGGAGTTTGCCGTGGCGGACTGGTCGGCCACGCCCGCACGACCGTCCCGATACACCGGCCTCGAGATCCGGCGATTTATGCGGGACACGGTAGCCGGGATGCGTGCGATGCCGTTCGTCGAGCGATTTGCCTGGAAAACCAGGGGGCCGTTTGACCCGATCATGGGAGAGTCAGCCCTCTACGACACGGATGGTCAACTAACGGCAACGGGCAGACTTTACGCATCGCTCTGAGTGACGCCCGGGACCACGGTTCCCGATCTGGCCCCAGTGCGGCCCCAGTATGCCGCGCAGTAGGTTTAGACCGACCTGGCGGGTGAGACGTGTCCTCGGAGACACGCCGCTCGGTCTGCGCAAAGCTGTCGGTGCCCAGGAGGACCATGGACTTATGACCGCTGCAACAGTGGAGGCGGCAATTCATGAACTGATGGATCTCGCCTGGAATGTTGTCTATCACCTGCTCGAGGAGCAGGGTCTGCTCGGCGACGGATTGTTCGTCGATGAGTACACCGGGATCCACTCCTGGCTGGACGGACCGACCCGGTACACCGTGGTCCACTCCCGGACGGTGGCGGTTCTGTTCGTCGACACACGGCCCGTGGACGCCATCGCCTTCCGTCACGACCTCCTGGGCGCCGCCGACCCGGCAGGCTTCTTCAGACTTCCGGGCAGCTGCTGACGGTCCGGTCGGTCCTCCGCCTACTCCTGATGGAGCCAAGCCGAGACCGTGGCGTTGAACCACTCCGGGCGTTGAAGGGGGATTCCGTGGCCACACCCATCCACAATCTCCAAGTCGCTTCCAGGCAGGGCGGCATGGATCGCAGCGGCAGAGTCACGCATCAGCCTCCGTTCACGCTGACCCACCATCACGAGGGCGTGTCCCGGGAAGCGGGACCAGTTCTCAGGCAACGCAACCGCAGGTTCTCCCCGACGGCGGCCGTCAAGGTCGTTCATGTTGAGCCGTCCAAGGAAAACGACAGAACCCCCGGAAATCGTTGATTTCCGGGGGTTCTTCCCGAGCTTCCTGCCAGAATCGAACTGGCGACCTTCTCATTACGAGTGAGACGCTCTACCAACTGAGCTAAGGAAGCAACCGCACGAAATGTCCGGGCGGTGGCCCGGGCGCTTCATGCCAGAGACAACTGTAGTAGAGTCCTCCGCCCCGGGTCAAAATGAGTGCCGGACGCCTCAGCAGACCGTATTGTCCGCCGGGGTCTTGCCGTCGACCAGGTAAGAGTCCACGGCATTGCCGACGCAGTCGTTGGAGCGGCCGTAGGCCGTGTGGCCCTCGCCCTGCCACGTCAGCAGCGAGGCGTTTCCCAGCTGCTTTCGCAGCTCGCTCGCCCATTCCACCGGCGTGGCCGGATCGCCCGTGGTCCCGATCACGAGGATGTCGGTCGAACCCTTGTAGTCCACCGGCGCCGGAGTCCGGACGTTCTGGTACGGCCACTCCTTGCAGTTGGTCCCGCCGTAGGCGAAGTACTTGCCGAAGGTGGGCGAATCGAGCCGGAGCTGCTGGTCGTCCGCGCGCATTCCGGCGGTGTCCATGACCATCGGGTAGTCCAGGCAGTTGATGGCGCTGAAGGCAAAAGTGCTGTTCGACGAATACGTGCCGTTGGGTTCGCGTTCGGCGTTGAAGTCGGCCAGCCTCAGGAACGGGGAGGCGTCATTCTTCAGGGCGGCGCCGAGGGCCTGCGTGAGCAGCGGCCAGTTGTCGTCGTTGTACAGCGGGACGATCATGCCGGTGACCAGGGTGGACGCCGAGACCATCCTGCCGTCCTTGGCGCGCATCGGGTTCGCCTCCACGGCGGCGATCAGGTCCCGGATCTGCTGGATCCCGGCGTCGACGCCGCCGCTGAGCGGGCAGCCGTCGGACTGGAGGCATTTCTCCACGTACGCGCGGAGGGCTTTCTCAAAGGCTTTGGCCTGGCCGCTGGTGAGCTCCTCGTAGCTGAGGGAGGGGTCCATCGCGCCGTCCAGGACCATCGCGCCGACGTTGTCAGGGAACAGCGAGGCGTAGGTCGAGCCGAGGAACGTCCCGTAGGAGAACCCCATGTAGTTCAGCTTCGTGTCGTTCAGGGCCGCACGCAGGATGTCGAGGTCCTTGGCGGAGCTCTCGGTGTCGAGCTCGCCCAGGACAGGTCCGGTCTTTTCCTCGCATTTGGCCGCGATCACCTGGTTGTCCGCCAGGGTTTCAGCCAGGCCGGCGTCGGTGTCCAGATCGTAGATCTTCGCGCGGGAGGCGTCTCGTTCCTGATCCGTCAGGCAGGTGACCGGGGCCGAGCGCTTCACCCCGCGCGGGTCGAATCCCACGATGTCAAAGTTGGCGCGGAGCTTCTCCGAGAAGTGCGTGGCCCCGGCGTCCTTGACGAAGTCATAGCCGGAGCCGCCGGGTCCGCCCGGGTTGATGAGCAGGCTGCCCTTATTGGCGCCCTTCGTGGGCAGCCTGATCGCGGCGATCTCGATGCTGTCGCCGTCGGGCTTGCTGTAGTCCAGCGGAACCTTGATCTTCGCGCACTGGAACTCCGCCTCGCAGGCGGTCCACTCGGCCTTCTGCGTGTAGTAGCTCCGGAGTTCGGCGGGCGCGGAGGACGCAATCTCAGGATTCGGGGTGCTTGCCCCTTTGGCCCCGGTGCCACCGGCACCGAACAGGGCGCACGAGGAGAGCACCAGGACCAGGGCCATGGCGCCGGCTGCCCGCATGCCGATCGCAAGGGATCGGGATCTGGCGGGCACTGCTCGTGCAGACTTCATACGGTTCTCCTTGGAGGATCGGAACGGAGCGGGGGATGCTGCCCACACCGGACGGGTGCTGGCGGCTGGGCTGATGGTTGGTTCACCTGGGGCGGGTCACTCAATGATCCCTCAGATGAGGCTTGCGGCCATCGACTCGATGGCCAGCAGCGGAGCCACGTTGGACGTCGTGATCCGTTTGCGGGCCTGGTTGATGGCGTCCATGCGGGCAAGCGTCGTTTCGGCGGAGGACTGGCGGGCGAACTCAACGAGCTCGCTCCTGAGTTCAACGTTGACCAGCTCGACGGCGTTCCCCATTTGGATGATCATCACATCCCGGTAGAAGGACAGCAGATCGGTCAGGGTGCGGTCGAGGGAATCTGTCACCGAGCGCTTGGCGCGGCGCTTCTGGTCATCCTCGAGCTGCTTGACCTGCCCCCGCATGGCCGGCGGCAGCGTGCCGCTCTCGGGCGCGCCGAGGGTGGCGAGCAGTGCGGCTTTTTCCGCCGCGTCGCGCTCATCGTTGGAGCTGTTGGCTTCCTCGGTGGCGATCTTAACGAGCTTCTCCGCCATCAGCACCGCGGCGGTGACGCCCCGGAGCCCCAGCGGAAACCGCACGGTTTCGAGCCGCCGCTCGCGGGCTTCCGGGTCCCGGGCCAGCCGGCGGGCGATCCCGACATGGCTTTGCGCCGCCCGCGCCGCACGCTCGGCAACGGCCGGATCGACGCCGTCGCGCTTGACCAGCAGGGCCGCGACGTCGGCCGCGGGCGGAAGCCGCAGCGCCACCGCCCGGCAACGGGAGCGGATGGTGACCAGGACGTCGGCCGGGGAGGGCGCACACAGCATCCAGATGGTCCGGGGAGTCGGTTCCTCGATCGCCTTGAGCAGCACGTTGGTGGTGCGTTCGGCCATCCGGTCCGCGTCCTCCACGACGATGATGCGCCAGCGCGCCGAGGACGGCCGGTTCCCGGCCGTGGAGACCAGCTCGCGGGCCTCGTCGATGGTGATGGTGACCTTTTCGGTGCGCACGAACGCGACGTCGGAGTGGGTTTCACCCAGGATGGTCAGGCAGGCCGCGCATTCACCGCAGCCGCGCAGGCTGACGTCGTCCTGGTCGCAGTTCAAGGCGGCGGCGAAGGCCTTCGCCGCGTTGGACCGCCCGGAACCCGGCGGGCCGGTGAAGAGCCACGCATGGGTCAGGCCGTCGCCCCCGGCGGCCTGGCGCAGCTGGGCCACGACGGCGGGCTGGCCCTGGAGGTCGTCCCAGACGCTCATGCGGTCACGCCCCGGGGAAGGGCCAGCAGCGACTCGACCCGCTCGAGGATCCGCACCGCCAACTGCTCGACCGGGAGGTGGGCGGGGAGGACGAGATACTGCTCGGGCCGGGCCGCGGCGAGCGCCAGGAATGCGGTCCGGATCCTGGCGTGGAACTCGTCCGCCTCGGATTCCAGCCGGTCCTCGGCCGCATCGCCCGCGGTGCGGCGGCGGCGGCCGACCTCGGGGTCAACATCGAGCAGCACCGTGAGGTCCGGCTGCAGGCCCGAGGTGGCCCACTCGTTGATGGTGCGGACGGCGTCGGTGCCCAGGTCCCGGCCGGCGCCCTGGTAGGCGACCGAGGAATCGATATAGCGGTCGGTGAGGACGATCTCGCCGCGCTCCAGTGCGGGGCGGATGACCTGGCTGGCGTGGGCGGCGCGGGAGGCCGCGAAAATCAGGGCCTCGGTGTGCGCGTCGATGTGGCCGTGGCCGTGGTCCAGGACCAGGGAACGCAGCTTTTCGCCGATCGGAGTGCCGCCCGGCTCCCGGGTCCGCAGCACCTTGAGGCCTCGCGATTCAAGGGCCGACGAAAGCTCGGCTGCCTGCGTGGACTTGCCGGCGCCGTCGCCGCCCTCGAAGGCGATAAACAGTCCGGGGTTATGGGTAGTCACTGCTCTAGCGTACCGACAATCGCTGACAGTAACGTGCCCGCACGTAACGCCTTGGGCGCCCTGCGGGGCACCGAAGTAACCTGTGACCATGAGTCTTTCCGATGCACAGGCAGCCTCCCTCTCCGCAGAAACGGTTGTGGTGGCGGCGGGCCGCCCGCCGCGTGAACGCGACGAACCGGTCAACCCCCCGCTGGTGCTCTCCTCGACCTATTACGGCACGGGACCGCTGGGCGACGGCGACCGCGGCTACGGGCGGTACTCCAACCCCACCTGGGACCCCTTCGAGGAGGCCCTCGCCCAGCTGGAGGGCGCAGAGCTCCCCGGCCTGCTGTATGCGTCCGGCCTCGCCGCCGTCAGCTCCGCGCTGTCCCTGGTTCCTGCCGGGGGAGTGCTGGTCATGCCGTCCCACAGCTACGCCGGATCCCTGGTGATGGCCACGGAACTGGCCGCGAAGGGGTTCCTGGAACTGCGCACGGTGGACATCGCGGACACCGACGCGGTCCTGGCGCAGCTCGCCCCGGCGGACGGGCGCCCGGCCAGCATGCTCTGGCTGGAGAGTCCCACCAACCCGATGCTGGGCGTCGCGGACATCCGCGCGCTGACTACGGCCGCGCACGCGGCGGGCGCCGTCGTCGTCACGGACAACACCTTCTCCACCCCGCTCGTGCAGCAGCCACTGGCGCTGGGCTCCGACGTCGTCCTCCACTCGGTGACAAAATACCTTTCCGGCCATTCCGACGTCGTGCTGGGCGCCCTGGTGACTTCCGACGCCGGACTCCGCGCCGCGCTGCTGCACCACCGCACCATCCACGGCGGGATCGCCGGGCCTTTCGAGGCCTGGCTGGCGCTGCGCGGGCTGCGGACCCTGGCCCTGCGGGTCGAGCGCTCGCAGGCCTCGGCGGCGGTGCTGGCCGGGCGGCTCAGCACGCACCCCCGGGTCGGCAGCATCCGTTTCCCGGGGCTTCCCTCGGATCCCGGCCATGAACGGGCCAAGAGCCAGATGAAGGGCTTCGGCTCGGTGCTGTGCATTGAAATGGCCCCGATCGCCAGCGGCGGGAACAACGACGACGGCAGCCACAACAACGGCCTCAGCGGTGCCGATGCCGCGGACCGGATGATCCGTGCCCTGAAGCTGTGGCTGCCCGCCACCTCTCTGGGAGGGGTGGAGTCGCTGATCGAACGGCGGCGCCGGCACACCGCCGAGCCGGCCAGTGTGCCGGAGAACCTGGTCCGCATGAGCGTGGGAATCGAAAACGTCGAGGACCTGTGGGCCGATTTGGAGCAGGCCTTGGCCAGTCTGGGCGGCTAGGCTGGGGTCATGGACGGAAGAGCGCTTATTTACTATGTCGAGACCGGGATCTACTTTCTCCTGGCCCTCGTAGCCCTGGCCCTTGAGGTATGGGCTTTCTTCGATTGCCTGCGGCACAAGGCGAACGCGTTTGAAGCCGTGTCCAAGCGCACCAAGACTTTCTGGCTGGCCGTCACCGGCGGTGCCATGGCCGTTGGCATGCTCTCCCTCCTGGGCGGCGGAGGCGGAGGCCTCCTGGGCCCGCTGGGACTGTTCGGCCTCGTCGCGGTGACGGCGGCGTCCGTTTATCTCGCCGACGTCCGCCCCGCCGTCAAGGACGCGGGCCGCGGCGGAAGCCGCAACACAGGCCCCTACGGCCCCTGGTAGCCCCTTCTCCCGCTAACTGCCCGGCGCCACGGCGTCCCAGCCGACCGTCAGTTCGCCCAGCCGCCACCTGGCCGGACCATCCTGGACCGGCCAGCCGGCGTCGAGCAGTGACCGGCACATCGTCGTCCAGCGCTGCCGGTTCCCGAAGGACGCCAGCGGCGCGGCCTCCAGCCAGGCCTGGTCCATCGCCTGCAGGAAGGCATAAATCCTCTCGCCCGGCACATTCCGGTGAATGAGGGATTTCGGGAGCCGCTCGGCCACCTCCGAGGGCAGCGCAAAACTGCCGAACCGCATGGACAGGCTCAGGCTCAGCGGCCGCCCGGCGTCCAGCGCCACCCACGTGACCCGGCGGCCGATCTCGTCGCAGGTGCCGTCAATGAACAGCCCGTCCGGGGCCAGCCGCCCCTGCATCAGGCTCCAGATGGCCGCGACGTCGGCTTCCTCGTATTGCCGCAGCACGTTGAACGCCCGCACCAGGACGGGCCGGCCGGCAACCGGCAGTTCGAAGCCGCCCAGCTGGAAGCTCAGCCCAGGCCGTTCCAGTTCCCGGGCCAGCCGGACGCGCTCGGGCTCGATTTCGATGCCCACCACCCGCACGTCGGGCCGGACCGCGGACAGCCGTTCAAAAAGTTCGACGGCGGTGGCCGGGGAAGCGCCGTAGCCCAGATCGACGACGAGGGGATCAGCCGCCGAGCGCAACCGCCAGGCCTGCGGCCCGGTCAGCCAGCGGTCCAGCCGCCGCATCCGGTTCGGGTTGGTGGTGCCGCGGGTGATGTTGCCCACTGGCCTGCCCGGGCGGGGCCCACTTTTCGCCGCGCCGTGTTTCTCCGCGGCGTGTTTTTCCATGCCGCGTTTTTCCGCGCCGTGTTTTTCCATGACATGGGTCTGCGGGTGCGCCACCCGCTCAGCCTTCTGCACCACCAGACCACCCTATCCTCCAGCGCGGCACTCCAACGCGGGGTCACTCCCGGACAATGCGGGCCCCGGGATGGGCCGGGAGTGACCCCGCGTTGCGGTGTGGCGGGGGCGATGTAACGCGCGGCACTGCCCGGGGCCGCTCAGCTAGGATGAAAACCATGACTTATAAGCTGATTTTGCTGCGCCACGGCCACAGCGAATGGAACGCCAAGAACCTGTTCACCGGCTGGGTGGACGTTGACCTCAACGACCAGGGCCGGGCCGAGGCGATCCGCGGTGGCGAGCTTCTCGTGGAGCACAACATCCTCCCGGACGTCCTGTACACCTCGCTGCTGAAGCGGGCCATAAACACCGCCAACATCACCCTTGACAAGGCCGACCGCGGCTGGATTCCGGTCAAGCGGGACTGGCGGCTCAACGAGCGCCACTACGGCGCCCTGCAGGGCAAGGACAAGGCCCAGACCCTCGCCGAATACGGCGAGGAGCAGTTTATGACCTGGCGCCGGTCCTACGACACCCCGCCGCCGCCCCTGGACGACAACTCCGAGTTCTCCCAGGCTCATGATCCGCGCTACGCGGACCTCGGTGACGACCTGCCCCGCACCGAGTGCCTCAAGGACGTCCTCGTCCGCCTGATGCCCTACTGGGAATCGGACATCAAGGAAGACCTCAAGGCCGGCAAAACAGTCCTGGTCACGGCCCACGGCAACTCGCTGCGAGCCCTCGTTAAGCACCTGGACGGCATCAGCGACGAAGCGATCGCCGGACTGAACATCCCGACGGGCATCCCGCTGGTCTACGACCTGGACGAGAACTTCAAGCCGCTGAACCCGGGCGGCACCTACCTCGACCCCGAGGCCGCGGCCGAGGCGATCAAGGCAGTCGCCAACCAGGGCAAGAAGTAGCGCACGCTTCGACGCACAAGCACGGAAACGTACGACGCCGGCCGGTCACCTCGCAAGGTGACCGGCCGGCGTCGTAATCTGCTGCTGTCCGGCGCTCCCGGCCGGACAGCAGCGGCTGCTAGCTGTGCTCGATGCCGTTCGGCTGCCAGGCGCCGGTCACCAGGTAGGTGACCTTCTGCGCCACGGAGACGCCGTGGTCCGCGAAGCGCTCGAAGTAGCGGCTGGCGAGGGCGACATCGACGGTCGTGGCGGGGGACTCGTGCCAGTCGCTGCGGGCGATCGCCTTGAAGACGCTCAGGTGCAGGTCGTTCACGGCGGTGTTGGCCTTCATGATGTCCCGGGCCACTTCGAGGTCGCGGGTTTCCAGCAGGACCGTGAGCTTCTGGGCGATCAGCAGGTCATACTCGGCGAAGCTTTTGAAAGTCTCATGCAGCTGGGCGGGCACCACGGTGGCGGGGTAGCGCAGACGGGCCAGCTGGGCGAGGTGGCGGGCGAGGTCGCCCATCCGCTCGAGGGAGGCGCTCATCCGGAGGGACCCCACGATCATCCTCAGGTCGCTGGCCACGGGGCCCTGCAGGGCGAGGATGTCGATGGCGCGCTCGTCCAAGCTGTTCTGCAGGAAGTCGATCCGGGCATCGGCCGCGATGACGTCCTCGGCCAGGTCGATGTCGGCGCCGTCGAAGGCAGTCGTGGCCTTATCAATGGCTTCACTGACCAGCTTTGAGATTTCGACGAGCTGTTCCCCCACTTGGGCGAGCTCTTCCTGAAAAACCTTGCGCACGTGTGCGTCCTTTCCTTGGAAATATTGCCAGCCACCACAGCGGCGGGCCCATTTCGGTTCACCTCGCGGCGCTTCAACTGTCCAGTCTTCCAGCGTCCGGTGAACTGTTACGCCCCAATAGATGAACGTTAGCTGAACCGGAGTGGGAATAGCGGGAGATTACAGTTTCCGACGCGGGCCAGAGCATAAGCTGGAGCCGTGGACCCAATGCTTATCGGCGTGATCGCCGGCCTGATCGGCCTGTCGCTCGGCGTCTTCGGCGTGCTTGCCTTCCGGGTCAGCGAGCAGCAGCGCAAGCTCGTGGACGTTGAGTTCGAGGATCCCGCCCTTCCCGAAGGCGCCGCCGAGGTGCTGGCCGCCGTCGGCCGGGCGTTTGTGGTGGTGGACGCGATCGACGGCGTCGTCCGTGCCAGCCCCGCCGCCTACGCCTACGGCCTGGTCCGCGGCCATACCCTTGTCCATGAGCAGCTGCTGGAGATGACCGCGAAAGTGCGCCGCGACGGCGTCATCCTCGAACGGCTCCTCGAACTGCCGCGGGGCCCGCTGGGCCAGGGAACCATCGTGGTCCAGGTGCGGGCGGCCGTGATCGCGGAGGAATACATCCTGTTGCTGGCCGACGACCGGACCGAGGTCACCCGCACCGAGGAAGTCCGCAACGACTTCGTCGCCAACGTCTCGCACGAACTCAAGACGCCGGTCGGCGCCATCTCGCTGCTGGCCGAGGCGCTCGAATCCTCCGCCGATGACCCGGAGGCGGTGCGCCGCTTCGCCCGGCGCACCCACAAGGAATCCGCCCGCTTGGCGGCCCTGGTGCAGGACATCATCGAACTCTCCCGGCTGCAGGGCTCCAACGTCGCAAAGCAGGGCCGGGCCGTGGACATCAACACCGTCGTCACCGAAGCCGTGGACCGGTCCCAGCTGCCGGCGGAAAGCAAGAACATCGACCTCGTCGTTGGCGGCCACTCAGATGCCATGGTCTACGGCGACCAGGACCAGCTGGTGACGGCGCTGCGGAACCTGATCGACAACGCCATCCGCTACTCCCCGGAAAACACCCGGGTCGGCATCGGCATCCGGGCCAAAGACGGCCTGGTGGCCATCTCAGTGACGGACCAGGGCGAGGGGCTCAGCCCCGAGGACCAGGAACGCGTCTTCGAGCGCTTCTACCGCGTGGACGCCGCCCGGTCACGGCATACCGGCGGCACCGGCCTGGGCCTGAGCATCGTCAAGCACGTGGTCGCCAACCATGGCGGCGAGGTGACCCTCTGGTCCCAGCCGGGGCAGGGCTCCACCTTCACCATCCGGCTTCCGGAGCTGGAAGGCCAGGACATCGACGGCGTCGCCGACCCGGCCGGGCCCGCAGACCGGGCCGCTGCCCACGGGCCCTCCCAGCACCCCAGACCAACACGACGGGACGCCGCCGGCGCCCATGAGCAAGGAGCTACCGCTTGAGCAGGATTCTGATTGTCGAGGACGAAGAGTCGTTCAGCGACCCGCTGTCCTACCTACTGGGCAAGGAAGGATTCGAGGTGGAGGTGGTGGACAACGGACTGGACGCCATCACCGAGTTCGACCGCAACGGCGCCGACCTGGTCCTGCTGGACCTGCAACTGCCCGGCCAGTCGGGCACCGAGGTCTGCCGGCAGCTGCGGCAGCGCTCGTCTGTCCCGGTCATCATGCTGACGGCGAAGGACGCGGAGATCGACAAGGTGGTCGGCCTGGAACTCGGCGCCGACGACTACGTCACCAAGCCCTACTCCTCGCGGGAACTGGTGGCCCGCGTCCGGGCCGTGCTGCGCCGCCAGGGCGAGCCCGAGGAACTGGTGTCCAGCACCGTGCAGGCGGGCCCGGTCCGGATGGACATCGAACGGCACGTCGTCACGGTCAGCAGCGAGCAGGTGTCCCTACCGCTGAAGGAATTTGAGCTGCTGGAAATGCTGCTGCGCAACTCCGGCAGGGTCCTGACCCGCGGGCAGCTGATCGACCGGGTCTGGGGTTCGGACTATGTGGGTGACACCAAGACCCTCGATGTCCACGTCAAGCGGCTCCGTAGCAAGATCGAACCGGATCCCTCCGCGCCGCGGCACCTCATCACGGTCCGCGGCCTGGGCTACAAGTTCGAGCCCTGAGCCCTGAGCCCGGAGGACCAGTGTCCCGGACCGGGCGGAACGCACACAGCAGATCGCACAGAGCAGACAAAGAAGGAGGGGCGCCCGGTGACCGGGCGCCCCTCCTTTCCGAGTGGAAGCTAGTGGTTCGCGCTGCTCGTCGGCGACGGGGTCGGCGTAGCCGAGCCTGTGGGCTCGCTGCCTGCCGGCAGGTACTGCTTGTAGTCGGAGATCGTTGCGTCCAGCACCGGGACCTTGAACGTGGTCTTCTGGTTGGTGCCGTCCTCGCTGATGGTGACCTCGACGAGGGAGCCCGGCGCTCCGCCGGTGGTGCTCAGGATGGCCTCGTCGGTGGAGTCATTGAGCAGCGTGTAGGAGTTCTGCTTGACCGGGACCTCGGTCTGGGAACCGCCGGCTCCGGCGATGACCAGCTTCACGTCCTCGGAGGACGTGTTGTACACGGCGCCGACCACACGGCCGGGCTTGTCCTCACCGGCGGAGATGATCATCATGTTGCGCAGCTGCAGCGCGCCAACGTTGGCCTGCGTTCCGTCCGAGGCCGCGTACTGCGCGCCGGTCGCCTGGGGGTTGATGTAGCCGCAGCCTGTAACGGACAGCAGGCCGATGCCCAGAGCAGCCGTTGCCATTGCCAGCTTGCCGCGCTGGCCCCGGTTCATCGCAGTGAAACCCACGTCACGCACTCCTTGAGAGTCTTGGAACAGTATTCAGCCATAGCCTATCGGCAATCCCCGCGAAACGAGGATTCGGGCCGTACACAATCCCGTCGGCTCCGGGGCCGGGGAGGGCGCGTGCGGGGAAAGGCTGGCACCTTGGCAGGGGCGGGGCAATGCACTAATATCCGCTTTCGTCAAGGGTCTAACGGGGCCGTTTAGGGCCATTTTCCCCGTATTCACGCGGTTCTTGGGGGCGTTCCATGGCAGTCGTATGCCTTAAACGTGATAAACTGGTCTGCGGGAAAGGGGAATGTCCACATGGTTTTTGAGGTCGGCGAGACAGTAGTTTACCCTCACCACGGTGCAGCCAAAATTGAAGAAATCAAGATGCGCACTGTCAAGGGCGAAGAGAAGATGTATCTCAAGCTCAAGGTGGCTCAGGGTGATCTGACCATTGAAGTTCCAGCAGAAAACGTTGACCTTGTTGGGGTCCGGGACGTAGTGGGCAAAGAAGGTCTGGAGCACGTGTTTGAAGTGCTGCGGGCCGAGTTCACTGAAGAACCCACCAACTGGTCACGTCGATACAAGGCAAACCTGGAGAAGCTTGCTTCCGGTGACGTCATCAAGGTGGCAGAGGTCGTCCGCGACCTGTGGCGCCGCGATCACGACCGGGGTCTCTCCGCAGGGGAGAAGCGCATGCTGGCCAAGGCACGCCAGATTCTGATTTCAGAACTGGCGCTGGCTGAAAAGACTGATGAAGAGAAGGCCGCAAGCGTTCTCGACGAGGTCCTGGCTTCCTAAGCAAGTCGAACAGACAAGAATCGAACCCCGGTAGCGTAACGGCTGCCGGGGTTTCTTCTTGCCCTTTTTGGCGTTGCGCTGCCAGTTCTGGTCCTTAACAGCGCCCCGGAAGCACCAGAACTGATAGCTCAGTGGGAGGCGCGGGGTGCCGGGACGTAGTCTTGTGCGCATGGACTCTGCACCGACCAACACGTCACCGGCCGGCCCCGTCACCGCGGTCATCGTCGTGGCTGCCGGCTCCGGCCAGCGCCTGGGCTACGGCATGCCAAAAGCCAAGGTTCCGCTCGGCGGGGACAGCATCCTCACCCACGCCCTCCGGGGTGTCGCCGCGGCCGGCATCGCGCAGCAGATCTGCGTCGCCATTCCTCCCGGCGATCCGGAACTCCACGCTCTTTGTGAAGCCTTCACCCGGGAGCTCGAAGCGGAGCGCCGGCGCACCTCCGCCGCGGGCGCGGGCGTGCAGCTCCCGGTCGTGACGGTTGTCGACGGCGGCGCCACCCGCGCCGAGTCGGTCCGCGCCGCGCTGGCGGCGCTCCTTCCGGCCACCGAGTCCGTCCTGGTCCACGACGCCGCCCGCGCCCTGGCTCCGGAGGCTGTCTTCCACCGGGTGTCGAACGCCCTGGCGGCCGGTGCAGTGGCCGTCATCCCGGTCATGCCTGTCGTGGACACGGTCAAGACGGTGGAACCGACCACGGGCGACGGCGCCGCCATCGCCCCGGAGCTCGTCACCGGGACCGCGGCCCGGGAGACCCTCCGGGCGGTGCAGACCCCGCAGGGCTTCGCGCTTGCCACCCTCCAGCGCGCCCACGAGGCGGCGGCCTCCCTCGACGCGGGGCAGGCCGCTGCCGTCACCGACGACGCCATGCTGGTGGAACTCCTCGGTGTCCCGGTCCACGCCGTGCGCGGCGCCAGCCAGTCGCTGAAAATCACCACGCCGCTGGACCTGATCATTGCCGAGGGTCTCCTCGAAGGCCCGCTGGGCGCCCGCTGGGTGGAAGGCTGAGCATGTCCAACAATCCGAGTGCCCCGCCGCCCGTCATCCCGCGGACCGGAATCGGCATCGACGTCCACGCCTACGCCCCCGAGGGCGCGCCCCAGCCGCTCTGGCTCGGCGGCCTGTTCTGGGACGGGGAGCGCGGGCTGTCCGGCCACTCCGACGGCGACCCCGTCGCGCATGCGGCCGCCGATGCCCTGTTCTCCGCCGCCGGCGTCGGGGACCTCGGCACGCACTTCGGCACCGACCGCCCGGAGTATGCCGGGGCGTCCGGTGTGACACTCCTGGCCGAGGCCGCACGGATCGTCCGCGCCGCGGGCTTCGAGATCGGGAACATCGCCGTGCAGTTCGTGGCCAACAGGCCCAAGTTCGGCCCCCGCCGCGAGGAGTCCCAGCGGGTCCTCACCGAGGCCGCGGGCGCCCCGGTCAGCGTCTCGGCCACCACCAGCGACGGCCTGGGCTTCACCGGCCGCGGCGAAGGCATTTCGGCCACGGCGACGGCCCTGGTCTACCGCACCGGCTCGGCGTCCCCGGAGTCCGTCGCCTAGGCTTTAACGCAGACCCCATCCCGCAACACCAGGAGACTCCCCGTGAAAAAGCTGCTGCCCGCCGTCGTCGTGCTGGCCGGACTCCTGCTGGCCGGGTGCGCCGCGACGCCGAAGATGAGCGTCCCGGAGAGCTGCGCGTTCCTTAACCAGGACACCTTCGTGCCCACCGGCAACCAGCAGCAGCAGGCCGAGCAGATCGCCAAGCACTACCAGGAGGTCGCGGACAAGATGGCTCCCGAGGTGGCGGCCCCCATCCAGAAGATGGCCGACGTCATGGAAGACGTCTCCGGCTCCTCCCTGGGCGCCAAGAATGACGAACAGACCAAGCAGCTCGCCGAACAGATGAACAAGATCGGCGAGTACTGCAAGTAGGCGCCCGCAGCGGTCCCCACGCCGGGGCCGGATCCCCATCGGCTAATCTGGAGCGGTGACCCTGCGCTTCTATGACACTGCATCCGCCGAAGTCCGCGACTTCGTCCCCCTGGTTCCGGGCAAAGTGAGCCTCTACTACTGCGGTGCCACGGTGCAGGGCATGCCGCACGTCGGACACATCCGCTCCGCCATCGCCTTCGACCAGCTCACCCGCTGGTTGCAGTACCGCGGATTCCGTGTCACCGCGGTCCGCAACGTCACCGACATCGACGACAAGATCCTGGCCAAGTCGGCGGATTCCTTCGCCCCTGACTTTGAGGGAGAGCCGGGCTCTGTCCGCGAGGAGGAATGGTGGGCGCTGGCCTACCGCTACGAGCAGGAATTCCTCAAGGCCTACGACACCCTGGGCGTCTCCCGCCCTACCTATGAGCCGCGCGCCACCGGCCACATCCCGGAAATGCACGCCCTGATCCAGCAGCTGATCGACCGCGGCCACGCGTACCCTGCCCTTGATGATTCCGGCGATGTGTACTTCGACGTGCGCTCCTGGGACAAATACGGCTCGCTGACCCGGCAGAAGATCGATGACATGCAGGGGGCCCCCGATGCCGACCCCCGGGGGAAACGGGACCCCCGCGACTTCGCGCTGTGGAAGGGCCACAAGGAGGGGGAGCCGACGACGGCGGGCTGGGCCTCGCCGTGGGGCACCGGCCGTCCGGGCTGGCACCTCGAATGCTCCGCGATGGTCACCAAGTACCTCGGCACCGAATTCGACATCCACGGCGGCGGACTGGACCTCCGGTTCCCGCACCATGAGAACGAGATGGCCCAGTCCCAGGCCGCCGGCCACGGCTTCGCCAACTTCTGGATGCACAACGGCATGGTGACCTACGCCGGCGAGAAGATGTCCAAATCCATCGGCAACACCGTCAGCCCCGCCGAGATGCTGGAGCTGGCCCCGCCGCGGGTGGTCCGCTACTACCTCGGCCAGGCCCAGTACCGCTCGGTGCTGGACTACCAGCCGTCCTCGCTTCAGGAGGCCGCCGCCGCGGTGGAACGAATCGACGGCTTCGTCAGCCGCGCGGCCCGGACCCTGGCTTCGGCGGACGGGGACTTCCTCTACGGCAGCCACGGGACGGTGCCCGACGCGTTCGCCGCAGCGATGGACGATGACCTGAACGTCCCCCAGGCCCTGGCGGTGCTCCACGAAACCGTCCGCGCCGGCAACACCGCACTCACCATCGGGGAGCTCGACGCCGCCCGGCAGGCACTGCTCAGCGTCACCGGCATGCTCCGTGTCCTTGGTCTCAACGCCGCCGCGGCGCCCGCAGCGGACGAACAGAGCACCACCGCCCTGGGCGTCCTCGTCGAAGCGCAGCTTGCGGCCCGGGCCCGGGCGCGCGCCAGCAAGGACTGGGCCGCCTCGGACGCCATCCGCGACACCCTCGCCGCCGCCGGCGTCGTCGTCGAGGACGGCCCGGACGGCGCAAACTGGAGCCTCAAGCGCGGCTGATCCGCCCAGGTTCCCGGCGCTGTGCCGGGGCCCGGCCATACCCTGCGGTCGAGGATTTAACTCGAGTCAGTAGACTGGAGTTCAGACTTGTCAACGAATCGCGTATTTAAAAGGGTGGAACTCATGGCCAATAACGGTCGCCGGTCGGTCAAACTGAAGAAGGGCCCCTCCGTCGGAACCGGCGGTCACGGCCGCAAGGCTCTTGAGGGCAAGGGGCCGACGCCCAAGGCGGAGGACCGCCCGTACCACAAGGCCCACAAGAACAAGCAGCTCGCGGAACGCGCCGCGGCCAAGCGCCCGGGAGCCCCGCGCAACCCCGGCGCCCGTTCGGGCCCCAAGGGCCGCGCCACCGAGGAAGTCGTCACCGGGCGCAACTCCGTCGTTGAGGCCCTGCGCGCCGGCATCCCCGCCAAGGCCCTGCACGTCGCCATCCGCATCGAGATGGATGACCGCGTCAAGGAGTCCCTCAAGCTGGCGGCCGAGCGCGGCATCCCGCTGCTCGAAACCGGCAAGCCCGAGCTGGACCGGATGACCGACGACGCCATCCACCAGGGCCTCGTGCTGCAGATCCCGCCGTACGAATACCAGGACGCCTACGAGCTGGCCGAGGAGACCCTCGCGAGCTGGAAGAAGGGCCACGTCGCCAACGCGCCGCTCTTCGTCGCGCTCGACGGCATCACCGATCCGCGCAACCTTGGCGCGATCATCCGCTCGGTCTCGGCCTTCAGCGGCCACGGCGTCATCGTTCCGGAACGCCGCAGCGTCGGCGTCACCGCCTCGGCCTGGAAGACCAGCGCGGGTGCCGCCGTCCGCGTCCCCGTGGCACGTGCGGCCAACCTGAACAACACGCTGAAGGCGTTCAAGAACATGGGCATCTATGTTCTGGGGCTCGACGGCGACGGCGACGTTTCGCTGCCCGACCTTGCTCTGGCCACCGAGCCGGTCTGCATCGTCGTGGGCTCTGAAGGCAAGGGCCTCAGCCGCCTGGTCCGGGAAAACTGCGACCAGATCGTCTCCATCCCGATCGACTCCGCGATGGAGTCGCTCAACGCCTCCATGGCCGTGGGCATCTCCCTCTACGAGATCTCCCGCCAGCGCGCCGTCAAGTAACGTTCGCTGGTTGCGGCGGTTCCGCTGTCGCCGGAGTTGTGGTTGGGTACCGCCGTCACCGGAGTTTTGCCGTCGCTTAGACACCTCCCGCCGACGCTTCCGGCCGCAGGCGGCCTCCAGCGTCTCTGGTCGGCGATGCGCTCCTTAGCAAAACTCCGGCAACGGCTCTGACGCTCCCGCACCTTTGGCGAAAAGTCCGGAAACGCTCTCTCACGTCTCGTGAGGGAGCGTTTCCGGTTAAACCGCGAAAGCTGAGGGAGCGTTCTCTTTGCTGCAGTAGTCCAGCGGTTGGTGACCCAATATCGAGCGGGCGTCGGTGTCCGCGGACGGTGACCACGGCGCGGAACAGAATTAGAACTTGTGGCGGTTGGCGAGGACCGGGAGTTTGGTCCGGGCTTCCTTGACGACGGCGGGGTCCAGGTCTGCGAACAGCAGGCCGGGGGCGCCGTCGAGCTCTTCGAGGACCTCACCCAGGGGGGAGACGGCGACGGAGTGCCCGACGCCGGTGGGCGCCGCACCTTTGGGCTCGATTCCCTGGCTGGCCGGGTCGCCCTGGCCGCAGGCTAGGACCAGGGTGGTGGAATCCAGGGCGCGGGCGCGGGCCAGGAGCTTCCATTGGTCGGCCTTGCCGGGGCCGGATCCCCAGGAGGCGCACACAATGTTCACGTCGGCCCCGCGGTCGGCATTCTCGGTGAAGAGGTCCGGGAACCGGATGTCGTAGCAGGTCGCCAGGCCGAACGTCACGCCGTCGAACTCGAAGGTGACGGGCTCGGTGCCGGCGTCGACGGTGTCCGATTCCGCGAAGCCGAAGGCGTCGAAGAGGTGGATCTTGTCGTAGCTGGCCTCGACCCCGGGGCCGGTGACCAGGAGGGTGTTGCGCACCTTGGCGCCGTCGTCCGCTGTCCCCGGGGTGAACATCCCGGCGACGATCACGATGCCGTGTTCCGCCGCGATGCCGCGCACGCGCGATGCCCACGGGCCGTCCAGCGGCTCGGCGATGTCCAGCAGCGAGTTCCCGAAGGCGCGCATCGTGGCCTCGGGGAAGATCACGAGTTCCGCTCCGCCGGCTTTCGCGCGGGCAGCGTAGTCCTCCACGAGGGCCAGATTTCCGTCAAGATCGCGTCCGGTAATGATTTGAGCGAGTGCAATCCGCACTATTACCTCCAATTTCGGCGCTTGTTCCAGTATGCAACGCCGCCTTCCGTACACTGCACTTCGTCAGGAAATCAGAAACCGGGTCCATTTGTTTGGCCCCGCTAAACTTTAAGCAATGGTTATGCCCTACGTAGACACAGCTTCCACCGTAGACGCCTCACGGGCGTTTCCGCTGGGAATCAGCGTTCCGAGCACGGGTTCGCCGGCCACGGACGATCCTCGGAGTGCCTTCGCGAATGTGGCTGTCTACGCGCCCGGTGTCGCGACCCTGGAGATCGCCTACCAGGCGCCCGGCGGCACCTGGCAACTCAAGACACTGCCGAACGTGACCGACGGCGTGCACCACGGCATCGTCGAAGGCATCCCGGCCGGCTCGCGCTACGGCTTCCGGGCCACACCGGATCATGAGGCGCTCCCGTTGTCCATGCCCTCGACGGATTTCGACAGCAGCGGCGAGCAGCCGCTGCTGCTGGACCCCTACGGCCGGGCCGTGGACGAACGTGAGGATTTCATCACGAACGTCCGGATGGACAGCAACTTCGACTGGGGCAACGACCGCGGCCCCAGGACGCCGTGGCGCAACACCATCATCTACGAGGCGCACGTCCGCGGCCAGACCAAACTGCACCCCGACATCCCCGAGGAACTGCAGGGCACCTACGCAGGGCTGGCGCACCCGGCCATGATCGAGCACCTGATCGCACTGGGAATCACCGCCGTCCAGCTCCTTCCGGTGCACTTCCACGTGGACGAACCGCACCTGCAGAATCTCGGCATGACGAACTACTGGGGCTACAACACGGCCGCGTTCTTCGCCCCGCACCCCGGCTACGCCACCCGGGCCGCGCAGGCCGCGGGCGCGCAGGCCGTCCAGGACGAGTTCAAGGGCATGGTCAAGCTGCTGCACGCGGCCGGCCTGGAGGTCATCCTCGACGTCGTCTACAACCACACGGCCGAGGGCGGCCGGGACGGCCGGACCCTCAGCTTCCGCGGCCTGGGGGAGATGACCTACTACCGCAATGACGGCCACGGCAGGTACGTGGACACCACCGGCTGCGGCAACTCCCTGAACTTCGGCGAGCCCCGCGTGGTGCAGCTGGTGCTGGATTCGCTGCGTTACTGGGTGACCGAGTTCCACATCGACGGCTTCCGCTTTGACCTTGCCGTGACGCTGGCCCGCAACGCCGCCAACGAGTTCGACCCCCGGCACCCCTTCCTGGTGGCGATCGGGGCCGACCCGGTGCTGTCCGCCACCAAGCTCATCGCCGAGCCGTGGGACATCGGCTACGGCGGCTGGCAGACCGGCCGTTTCCCGCCCGGCTGGGTGGACTGGAACGACCACTTCCGCGACGCCGTCCGCAGCTTCTGGCTCGCCGACCGCGCCGCGATCGACGCCGGCGGGCAGGGCGGCTCGGTGGCCCGGCTCGCGGACGCGCTCTCCGGCTCCGCGAGCCTGTTTGAGCCGTCCGGCCGCTCCCGGCTCGCCTCGGTCAACCTCGTCACCGCCCATGACGGCTTCACCCTCGCCGACCTCGTGTCCTACGACCGCAAACACAACGAGGCCAACGGTGAACAGAACCGTGACGGCCACGGGGACAACCGCAGCTACAACCACGGCTTCGAGGGCCCCACGGAGGACGAGGACATCCTTGCCCGGCGTGCGCAGTCCAGCCGCAACCTGATGGCTTCGCTGATGATTTCCCAGGGCGTGCCCATGATCACCGCCGGCGACGAAATCGCCCGCACCCAGCAGGGCAACAACAACGCCTACTGCCAGGACAATCCCCTCGCCTGGATCGACTGGACCAGCACCCCCGAATCCCACTCGATGCTGCGCACCACCAAACGGGTGATCCGGCTTCGCAAGGAATTCCTGGCCGGGCAGCCGCATGACTACCCGACCCGCGAAAAACAGTCGTACTTCCACTGGTTCGACGAGCGCGGCGAGCCGATGGCCGGGGAGCGCTGGCAGGATCCGGGGCACCGGGTGGTGCAGTTGCTGCTCGGGTCCGACGACGGCCACGTGGACGGCCTCGTGGTGGTCAACGGCGGCGCCAAGGATGTCAAGGTCACACTCCCGCTGCTCAGTAATGAGGACGGGACCGGCAACCGGCTCTTCGAGCTGCGCCTGACCACCTCCGGGCTCCACGACCGGCGCCAGGGCGTCCGGGTCGCTTCGGGGGAGCGGGACGTCGTGCAGGCCAACTCCATCAACATCTACCGCACGTAGCCCCGCCCTCGATTCAGGCATAAGGGAACAACGAATGAAGGTCCAGCGGCTGACGGCCCTGCTTGCCCTGCTGCTGGGGCTGGCGGTGCTGGCGTTCGTGCTGGCAGGGGTTCCGCTGACCGGAACTGCCCCGTCCGACGCCGGCACGGCCAGCGCCGTCCAGACTAACGCCGCCCCGTCGGAAGCGACGCCTGCACCCGCCAAGCCGTCCGGGCTGCCGGAGGTGAAGGCCTCGGAGCTTCCCGCCGAAGCGCGCCAGGCCCTTGCGCTCATCGCCAGGGGAGGCCCGTACCCCTATAGCAGGGACGGCGCCACCTTCGGCAATTTCGAGCGCATCCTTCCGCGGAAACCATCCGGCTATTACAAGGAATACACGGTCAGGACCCCCGATGAGTCCGACCGCGGAGCCCGCCGGATCGTGGCCGGACAGGCCGGCGAAAAATACTACACACCGGACCACTACAACTCGTTCAGATTCATCATCGAAGGCAAGTAAGGAACCCATGAAGATTTACTCCGCAGACACCTGGACCATCGAGGAACTGCAGGCCCTGGCGGCGGACGCCGGACGGCGTGCCGTGCTGATTCCCGCCGCCGACACCAAACGGACGGTCCTCGAGACATTCGCGGAGACCCTGGACTTCCCGGCCGACTACGGCGTGAACCTGGACGCCCTCAACGATTCCCTGCATGACTTCGCCGACGCCGTCGCCGACGACGGACAGTCCCCGATCACCTTCATCTGGGAGGTCCCGGCCGCCTTCCGCTCGGACCGTTCGTTTGGCGTCATCTGCGAAATCCTGCAGGACGCCGAACGCTACGCCGGCAGCAACCTGGCCGTCATCGCCGTCTGCCTCTAGCGAGCACGCGGAGGGCCGTTCCGCGAACCGGTTACCCGGAAGCGTGCGTCTAAGCGAGGAACGAGCGAGCACGCGGAGGGTGGCCGGTTTGCGGAACTACGCCCCCTACGCGTTGACGATCAGGCCCAGTTCCGCCTTGGAGGCGAGGGCCTCGTGCTTCGGGAGCACCCGGACCGTGTAGCCGAAGGAACCGGACCGGTCGATCACCAGGGTTCCGCTGAAAAGGTGCCGGCCCCGGCCGAGGTCTTCCACCGCCTTCAGTTCCGCCATCGTGACGTCGGCCAGCTCGTCGCTGTCCTCCGCCTTGCCGTAGGCGACCTCGACGGAAACATCATCCGGGGTGAGGTCGTGCAGCGCCACGTAGGCGTTGACCTGGAGGATGTCGCCGATCTGCGGGTCCTCCGAGACGCCCACCGAGTCCACATGCTCCACCTGGATCTGCGGCCAGGCCGCCCGGACCCGGGAAATCCAGGTCGCCAGAGCCTTGGCCTCGGCGAAGTTGTCCGCTCCGGCCCGGCGGCCGGCGACGGCGGCCGGCCGGTACAGGACGTTGACGTAGTCCTTGAGCATGCGCTCCGCGGAGACGGCCGGCCCCAGGTGGGACATGGTGTGCTTGATCATCGAGACCCAATGCGTGGGGACCGCCTGCGGCCCGGACTGCGACGGGCCGGCAGCGCCGGCGCCGTCGGACACCGTGAGCCCGTAGAAGCGGGGGGCCACCTGGGTCTCGAGCAGCTCGTACAGGGCCGCCGCCTCGATGTCGTCGCGTTCCTCGGGGGCCGCGTCGTTGTTGGCGGTCGGAATCGCCCAGCCGTTCTCGCCGTCGTACATCTCGTCCCACCAGCCGTCCAGTACCGAGAGGTTGAGCGAGCCGTTCAGGGCGGCCTTCATGCCGGAGGTGCCGCACGCCTCAAGCGGACGCAGCGGGTTGTTCAGCCACACATCGCACCCCGGGAACAGGGTCCGGGCCATGGCGATGTCGTAGTTGGGCAGGAACGCGATCCGGTGCCGCACCGCCGGGTCGTCGGTGAACCGGACGAGGTCCTGGATCATCTTCTTGCCCGCGTCATCGGCCGGGTGCGATTTGCCCGCGATGACCAGCTGAATGGGGTGCGTCTTGTGCAGCAGCAGGGCCTTGAGCCGCTCCGGCTCGCGCAGCATCAGGGTGAGCCGCTTGTAAGTCGGCACGCGCCGGGCGAAGCCGATGGTCAGGATGTCCGGATCCAGCACCGAATCCGTCCACGCGAGCTCGGCGTCGGCCGCCCCGCGCTTCTTCCAGGCGGCCCGCAGGCGCCGCCGGACGTCCTCCACGAGGGACACCCGCATCTCGCGGCGGAGGGCCCAGACGTCCTCGTCACTGACGTTGTAGGCGAGGTCCCAGCGGCCCTGTGCCTCCGCCTCGGCGCCGAACTGGTCACGCGCCAGTGCGGACACGCGCGGGTCCACCCAGGTGGGCACGTGCACCCCGTTGGTGACCGAGGTAATCGGCACCTCGGAGTGGTCGAATCCCGGCCACAGCGCAGAGAACATGCCGCGGGACACGACGCCGTGCAGCTTCGCCACGCCGTTGGCACGCTGGGCCAGGCGCAGGCCCATCACCGCCATGTTGAACACGAACGGGTTGCCGTCCGTGTAGTCCTCGCGGCCCAGGTTCAGGATCTTCGCCACCGGCACGTCCGGGGCCAGCCCGGCGTCGAAGAAGTGCTGGATCTGCGAGACCTCGAAGCGGTCTATGCCGGCCGGAACCGGGGTGTGGGTGGTGAACACGGTGGAGGCGCGGCCGGCGGCCAGGGCCTCGTCCCAGCTCAGCGGTTCCGCGGCGGACATCATTTCCTGGATCCGCTCCACGCCCAGGAACCCGGCATGGCCCTCGTTGGTGTGGAACACTTCCGGGGCGGGGCTGCCGGTGAGCCTCTGGAAGGCGCGCAGGGCCTTGACCCCGCCCATGCCCAGCAGGAGCTCCTGCTGCAGCCGGTGGTCGCCGCCGCCGCCGTACAGGCGGTCGGTGATGCCGCGGGCGGCCTCGTCGTTGCCCGGAACGTTGGAGTCCAGCAGCAGCAGCGGAACACGCCCGACGTCGGCGCGCCACACGTGCGCCAGCAGCCGGCGGCCGTGGGGGAGCGGCAGCGAGATCTGGAGGGGCTTGCCGTTGCCGTCAGCGGAGGCCTCGCGCAGCAGGGTCAGCGGCAGCCCGTCGGGGTCCAGGACCGGATAGGTTTCCTGCTGCCACGCGTCGCGCGACAGGGACTGCTTGAAATAGCCCGCCTGGTACAACAGGCCGACGCCGATCAGCGGCACGCCCAGGTCCGAGGCCGCCTTCAGGTGGTCGCCGGCAAGGATGCCGAGGCCGCCGGAGTACTGCGGCAGCACCTCGGTGATGCCGAACTCGGGGGAGAAGTAGGCGATGCACGCCGGGGCGCCGTCGCCGAGGCTCTGGTACCACCGGGGCTGTTCGAGGTACCGGTCCAGGTCCTCGGCAGCCGCGTGGACCCGGCGCACCACATCCAGGTCCGCGGCAAGGCGCTGCAGCTCCTCCCGGCTGACCAGTCCGAGGAAGCTCACGGGATCGTGGTCACTCTCGGCCCAGATCTTCGGGTTCAGGCCCTCGAAAAGCTCCCGCGTGGGCCGGTGCCAGGACCACCGGAGGTTGGTGGCCAGCCGGGCCAGCGGCCGGATCGACTCGGGAAGAACGGTTCGGACGGTAAATCTGCGGATTGCCTTCACCTGCGAAACACTAACCGACAAGTTGGAGGCTCGGAACTGGTTTAAGTTTCTTTTGCATAAATGACGGTCCGCCTCCCGGAAAACCCCGGAAAAAAGTGAGCTGCCTTAGCAATCTGGCCGTTTTGTCGATAACGTCGAGGCTGTGACGACTAACTCGCGAACCAGTGCCGTGTCCAAGCAAAAGCCGAAGGCCCTGATTACGGAGGGCCTACGCTTTGGCCGTTTTCCGATCACCGCCGTGCAGCCGGCAGTCGAGGGCGGAAAATTCCCTGCCAAGGCCGTTGTGGGCGAAACCCTGGTGGTGGGCGCCACCGCCTTCCGTGAGGGCCACGACCGGCTCGGCGTCAGCGCCGTCCTGCTCGACCCCCGCGGGAAG
Source organism: Pseudarthrobacter sp. PvP090 (assembly GCF_040547365.1). Taxonomy (NCBI): domain Bacteria; kingdom Bacillati; phylum Actinomycetota; class Actinomycetes; order Micrococcales; family Micrococcaceae; genus Pseudarthrobacter; species Pseudarthrobacter sp. PvP090. The sequence goes on along the minus strand of NZ_JBEPPO010000009.1, from coordinate 7,701 downwards.
GAACGCCAGCGCGTCCGCCTCGCCCCGCCCCGCGGCCCGCGCGGCCAGGGCACCGACCGCTGGGAAGGGCTCCTGACCCCGTCCGGCACCGGCAACTGGTCCTTTGTCATCGAGGCCTGGCATGACAGCTACGGCACGTGGCACCACAACGCCGAGGTGAAGGTGGAAGCGGGAATCGACGTCGAACTGATGCTCGCTGAGGGCGCCGCCCTCCTCGCCGTCGCGTCCGAGGATTCCGCCCGCCCGTCCGCAGACCGGCGGACCCTGCGGATGGCCGTCGTCGGGCTCAACGACACCAACAAAACCGCCGAGGAACGGCTCGCCGCCGGATTCAGCCCGGAGATCGCCGACGTCATCGCACGCCAGCCGATCCGCGAGCAGGTCACCGTCTCCGAGACTTACCCCCTGCTGGTGGAGCGCGAGCTCGCCGGCCGCGGCGCCTGGTATGAGTTCTTCCCCCGGTCCGAGGGCGCCGTCCGCAACCACGAAACCGGCGAGTGGACCTCCGGCACCTTCCGCACCGCCGCCCGGCGCCTCGACGCCGTCGCGGCCATGGGCTTCGACATCATCTACATGCCGCCGATCCACCCGATCGGCATCCAGCACCGCAAGGGCCCGAACAACACCCTGCTCGCCGGACCGCACGATCCCGGCTCCCCGTGGGCCATCGGGGCCAAGGAGGGCGGCCACGACGCCATCCACCCGGACCTGGGCACCTTTGAGGACTTCGATGCCTTCGTGGCACGGGCCGGGGAACTGGGGCTGGAAGTGGCCCTGGACCTTGCCCTGCAGGCGGCCCCGGACCACCCGTGGGTCGAAAGCCACCCCGAGTGGTTCACTACCCGCGTGGACGGCAGCATCGCCTACGCGGAGAACCCGCCGAAGAAGTACCAGGACATCTTCCCGCTCAACTTCGACAACGATCCCGCGGGCCTCTCCAATGAGATCCTGCGCATTGTCTTCCTCTGGGTCAGCCACGGCGTCAAGGTCTTCCGCGTCGACAACCCGCACACCAAGCCGGTGTGGTTCTGGGAGTGGCTGATCGCCAAAGTCAACAAGAAGCACCCCGACGTCGTCTTCCTCGCCGAGGCCTTTACCCGCCCGGCCATGATGCACGCGCTGGGCCGTGCGGGCTTCCAGCAGTCCTACACGTACTTCACCTGGCGGAACACCAAGAAGGAGCTGGAGGAATACTTCCAGGAGGTCAGCCACGAATCACCGGCCTACTTCCGGCCGAACTTCTTCGTCAACACCCCGGACATCCTGACCGAATTCCTGCAGTACGGCGGTCCGCCCGCGTTCAAGATCCGGGCGGCGCTGGCTGCCACCGCGAGTCCTATCTGGGGCGTCTACGCCGGTTTCGAACTCTACGAGCATGTGGCCCGGCCCGGCGCCGAGGAGTACATCGACAACGAGAAGTTCGAATACAAGGCCCGTGACTGGGACGCGGCGGCCGAGTCCGGCCGGACGCTGGCCCCCTACCTCAGCCGGCTTAACGCGATCCGGCGCGCCCACCCTGCCCTGGGGGACCTGCAGAACCTGACGGTGCACGAGAGCACGGACAACGCCACCGTCGTGTTCTCGAAGCACAAGACCCTGCCCGACGGCACCAAGGACACCCTGATCATCGTCGTCAACGTGGATCCGCACGGCATCCGGGAGAGCACGGTGACGCTGGACCTGGCGGCGCTGGAGCTGGACGCGGACAACCTCACGCACAATGGCCGGTTCATGGTGGATGATCTGTTGACCGGCGAGAGCTGGGAATGGGGGGAGTACAACTACGTTCGATTGGACGCCCATGTCGAACCCGCACACATTCTTAGCATCCGGAGGTAGCACGAGTGAGTTTCAGCCCGACGAACCCCAACCAGCACTTCAGCCCGAAGGGGACTTTTGAACTGAACGCGCCCGGCCTCCAGCATGACCCGCACTGGTACCGCAAAGCGGTCTTCTACGAAGTCCTGGTCCGGGGCTTTGCTGACGGAAACGGGGACGGGTCCGGCGACTTCCACGGGCTGATCGAGAAGCTGGACTACCTCCAGTGGCTCGGCGTCGACTGCCTGTGGCTTCCGCCCTTCTTCCAGTCCCCGCTCCGTGATGGCGGCTACGACATCTCGGACTACAACTCCGTGCTCGACGAATTCGGCACCATCAGCGATTTCAAGCGCCTCGTCGCGGAAGCCCACGCCCGCGGCGTCCGCGTGATCATTGACCTTCCGCTGAACCACACCTCCGACCAGCACCCCTGGTTCCAGGAATCCCGCAAGGATCCCGACGGGCCGTTCGGCGACTTCTACGTCTGGAGCGACACCGACGAGAAGTACGAAGACGCCCGCATCATCTTCGTGGACACCGAGGAATCCAACTGGACGTTCGACCCGATCCGGCGCCAGTTCTTCTGGCACCGCTTCTTCAGCCACCAGCCGGACCTCAACTTCGAGAACCCCAAGGTCATCGACGCGCTCTTCGACGTCGTGCGCTTCTGGCTGGACCAGGGCATTGACGGCTTCCGCGCGGACGCCATCCCGTACCTCTTCGAGGAAGAGGGCACCAACTGCGAGAACCTCCCGCAGACCCACGAGTTCCTGCGCAAGCTGCGCAAGATGGTCGACGAAAGCTACCCGGGCCGCGTGATCATCGCCGAGGCCAACCAGCCGCCGGCCGAAGTGGTGGAGTACTTCGGCACTGAAGCGGAACCGGAATGCCACATGGCGTTCCACTTCCCGATCATGCCGCGGCTGTACTACGCGCTGCGGGACCAAAAGGCCGCGCCCATCATCGAGACGATGAAGGACACCCCGAACATCCCCGAAGGCGCCCAGTGGGGCACCTTCCTGCGGAACCACGATGAACTGACCCTGGAAATGGTCACCGCCGACGAGCGCGCGGCCATGCTCGGCTGGTATGCGCCGGACCCGCGCATGCGCGCCAACATCGGGATCCGCCGCCGGCTGGCGCCGCTGCTTGACAATTCCCGCTCGGAAATCGAGCTCATCAACGCCCTGCTGCTGTCCCTGCCCGGGAGCCCGTTCCTGTACTACGGGGACGAGATCGGCATGGGGGACAACATCTGGCTCGAGGACCGCGATGCCGTCCGCACCCCGATGCAGTGGAACCCGGACCGCAACGCCGGGTTCTCCAACGCGGACCCCGGCAAGCTGTACCTTCCGGTGATCCAGTCGCTGGTCTACAACTACAGCATGGCCAATGTCGAGGCCGAGGCGGCCCACTCGGGTTCGCTGCTGCGCTGGACGCGCCAGATCCTCAGCGTCCGGAAGAACCACCCCGCCTTCGGGCTGGGCGCCTTCGAGCACGTCGAGGCGGACCACGACGTCGTCCTGGCCTACCTCCGCGAACTGCCGGAAGGCAACGCGGCCGGCGAGGACGGCGAGACCATCCTGTGCGCCTTCAACCTGTCCCAGCATCCGGTGGCCACCACCCTGCGGGTGCCGAGGTTCGCGGGACGCGGCCTCCGGGACGTGTTCGGCGGCCAGGCGTTCCCGGGGATCTCCGACGACGGAACCCTGACCCTGACCCTGGGCAGCCACGACTTCTTCTGGCTGCGGATCCGTTCGGCTGCCTCCAACCCGTCATCGCCCTACACCCAGGCCATGCCGATCCTTTCCATCGAAGGCTGACATGACCCGACCCACCCTTTCCCCGGCCCTGAGCGGACTGCTCGGCGGCTGGCTGCCGCGCCAGCGCTGGTTCCCCGTCAAGAGCGCCGCGTTCAGCTTCGAGCCCGCCGGGGGACTGCGCCTTGCCGCCGGTCCCGGCGGCACTGCAGCCAGCGCCGAACTCGAGGTGCTGCTGCTGGCCGTGAGCTACCCGACCCCGGACGGCTCCCGCACCGACGTCGTGCAGGTCCCGCTCAGCATCCGCCGCGCGCCCCTGCCGGGGGCGGAGCCGGCGCTGATCGGGCAGCTTTTCGACGCCGTCCCCGCCGGTGCTGCGGCCGACGACGCCGCCGCTCCCGGCGCCCTGTGGATTTACGACGGCGTGCACGACCCGGAATTCATCGCGGCGTGGCTGGAACTCATGCGCCACGGCGGCACCACCCCGTCCGGGAACGCCACCGGCCACCTGGTGGAGTCCGGCTACCTCCTGCCCCGCGCCACCGGCGTCGTCAAGGTCCTTTCCGGGGAACAGTCCAACAGTTCCGTGATCGTCGACGACGGCGGGTCGGCCGCGATCCTGAAGTTCTTCCGTGTGCTCTCTGAGGGCCAGAACCCGGAGGTGGAAATCGGCGCCGCCCTGACCGCAGGCCGCACCGCCGAAGTGCCGGCCACCCTCGGCTGGGTGACCGGGGAGTGGGCAGAGGGACCCGCCGGCACGCAGGACGCCCGCACCGCGCGCGGCGAACTGGCCGTGGCCCACGAGTTCCTCGCCGGCGGCCTGGATGCCTGGCGTCTGGCCGTCAACGCGGCGAGCGAGGGCCGGGATTTCACCGCCGAAGCCCACGCCCTGGGCGCCGCGACTGCCATGGTGCACCGCCGCCTGGCCCAGGCACTCGGCGTCGCCTCCGAGTCCGTCCCGGGTGGCGAGATCGCGCCCGGCGTGGCCCAGCGGGTGCGGCAGTCCTGGGCCCAGGCCGGGACCGCCGTCGGGCCTTACGGTGAGGCGCTGGACGGTCTCCTGGAACGCCTCGAAGGAAGCGGTGCCGGGCCCCTGCAACGGATCCACGGTGACCTCCACCTGGGCCAGATCCTGCAGGTGCCGGGCGGCGCCGGGAAGGCGCCGCGCTGGGCCATCCTCGATTTCGAGGGGGAACCGCTCCGGCCGATCTCGGAACGCAATTTTCCGGACGTCCCGCTGCGCGACGTCGTCGGAATGCTGCGGTCCTTTGACTACGCCGCCGGAGCCGCCGTCCGCGAGTACCCGGACGCGGACGTCCCGGGGACCTGGGTGGACGACTGCGCCGAGGCCTTCCTGGCCGGGTACGCCGACGTCATTCCCGGCAGCATCGACCGCGATTCCCCGCTCTTCGTCGCGCTCTGGCTCGACAAAGCCCTTTACGAAGTCATCTACGAACTACGGAACAGGCCCGACTGGCTCTCAATTCCGGTCCACGCATCACGTCGTCTCCTCGGCAGTACAGGCTCCGGCGTTCCCGCCGAAGCCGCAGCGGAAGGTATCAAAATGACAGGTTCAGCACGTATCGATCGTCCCGGAAGTCCACTGCCCGTGGATGCGGACACCCTGGCGAGGGTCGCCGCCGGCGAACACCATGCGCCGCACTCCGTCCTGGGCGCGCACCTGGATGACCACGGCCACGTCACCATCCGCACGGTCAAGCACCTCGCCGAAGCCGTCTCCGTGGTGACCGCAACCGGCACTTTCCCGATGGCGCACGAGTCCGGCGGGGTGTGGGTCGCCGTGCTGGAGCCGCTGGAGACGGGCCATGTGCCCGACTACCGGCTGGAAGTCACGTACGAGGGCCAGGCGCCGCAGCCCGCCGACGACCCGTACCGGTACCTGCCCACCATTGGCGAACTCGACCTGCACCTCATCGGCGAAGGCCGCCACGAGCGGCTGTGGGATGTGCTGGGCGCGCACGTCCAGCACTACAAGTCCGCCCTGGGCGACGTCGACGGCGTGTCCTTCGCCGTGTGGGCGCCGAACGCGCAGGCAGTCCGCGTCAAGGGTGATTTCAACGGCTGGGACGGCCGCCAGCACTCGATGCGGTCCCTCGGCTCCTCCGGGATCTGGGAAGTCTTTCTCCCCGGCGTTCTAGCAGGGGCGTGCTACAAATTCGAGATCCGGACCAAACACGGTTACTGGGTGGAGAAGGCGGATCCGCTGGCATTTGGCACGGAGGTTCCGCCGCTGACGGCATCGCGCGTTGTGGAGCCCTCCTACGCGTTCAAGGACGCGGAGTGGATGGAAGCCCGCGCCACACGCGATCCGCACAACTCGCCGATGAGCGTCTACGAGGTGCACCTCGGCTCCTGGCGGGTCGGGCTCAGCTACCGGGAGCTGGCGAAGGAACTGGTCGAATACGTCAAGTGGCTCGGCTTCACCCACGTGGAGTTCATGCCGGTGGCGGAGCACCCGTTCGGCGGATCCTGGGGCTACCAGGTCACGTCCTACTTCGCCCCGACGTCGCGCTTCGGCCACCCCGACGAATTCCGGTACCTTGTGGATGAACTCCACCAGGCCGGCATCGGCGTGCTGCTGGACTGGGTGCCGGCGCACTTCCCCAAGGATGAGTGGGCACTGGCCCGGTTCGACGGCGAAGCCCTGTACGAGCACGCCGACCCGAACCTTGGCGAACACCCGGACTGGGGAACGCTCATTTTCGACTTCGGCCGCACCGAAGTACGCAACTTCCTGGTCGCGAACGCGCTGTACTGGCTCGACGAATTCCACATCGACGGCCTGCGCGTGGACGCCGTCGCCTCGATGCTCTATCTCGACTACTCCCGCGAGGAAGGGCAATGGTCTCCGAACCGCTTCGGCGGCCGGGAGAACCTCGAGGCCATCTCCTTCCTGCAGGAAGTCAACGCCACGGTCTACAAGACGCACCCCGGTGCGGTGATGATCGCCGAGGAATCCACGGCGTTCCCGGGTGTCACCGCTCCCACGAGCCAGGGCGGCCTGGGCTTCGGGATCAAGTGGAACATGGGCTGGATGCACGACTCGCTCAAGTACTTTTCCGAGGACCCGTTCAACCGCCGGTGGCACCACGGGACCATCACCTTCTCCATGGTCTATGCCTACACGGAGAACTTCCTGCTGCCGATCAGCCATGACGAGGTGGTGCACGGCAAGGGTTCGATGCTGCGCAAGATGCCGGGGGACCGCTGGCAGCAGCTGGCGAACCTGCGCGCCTTCCTGGGCTACCAGTGGGCCCACCCGGGCAAGCAGCTGATCTTCATGGGCACCGAATTCGGCCAGGAAGCCGAGTGGTCCGAGCAGCACGGCCTGGACTGGTGGCTGGCGGAAATTCCGGCGCACCGCGGGATGCAGCTCCTCACCAAGGACCTCAATGAGCTGTACAGCTCCACCCCGGCGCTCTACGAACAGGACAACGACCCCGCAGGCTTCCAGTGGATCAACGGCGGTGACACCAACCGCAACGTCCTGACCTTCATCCGCCGGGACGCCGCGGGCAACCCGCTGGTGTGCGCCTTCAACTTCTCGGGCGCCCCGCACACGGAATTCCACCTGGGCGTCCCTTCGGCGGGGGAGTGGCAGGAAGTGCTGAACACCGATGCCGACGTGTATGGCGGTTCCGGTGTCTTGAACGAGGGAACCCTCACGGCCCCCGACCTCGCGATCGACGGCCAGCCGGCCACTCTCATCGTTACGCTGCCCCCGCTGGGGGCCGCGTACTTCAAACCTGTGGCCTGACACCGGCCGGCGCCCCTGCAACGGTCCGGTGGAGCATCGTCGAAGAGCCCGGAATCCCCGTGATTCCGGGCTTTTTGATGCCCTGGGGGATGCCATCTGGGGCCGCCTTTGTCAGCCGGGCAAAGTGGTGGTAGAGTTTATTTCCGCGCTGCTCCCCGGAGTTGAACGGCCACCAAGACCCAGATGCCTCACGGTAAGACGGAGTCAGGGCGCCGAATTGACAAGGGTGAAGCGGCCCGGTAAGTTAGTAAAGTTGCTCCGGAGCGATCCACGGCTGAGGTTGTGGTGGTGCCGGGTGTGTCTGTTGTTTGAGAACTCAATAGTGTGCCAAGTTTGTTGATACCA
>NZ_JBEPPO010000008.1:0-213939 GCF_040547365.1 Pseudarthrobacter sp. PvP090 | reverse complement strand
GGTCAACTAAGCACCGGTCGACTAAGCACAGAGTATTCCAGCGGCAGCGCGGCGGGGGGGGGGGGGCCCCCCCCCCCCCCCCCCCCCCGGGGGGGCCCCCCCCCCCCCCCCCGGGGGGGCCCCCCCCCCCCGGGGGGGCGCCCCCCCCCCCCCGCCGTCGTTATTGCCTCAGGGAGGCGGTGGGACCTAGATGTTGAAGCCCAGCGCGCGCATCTGGTCGCGGCCGTCCTCGGTGATCCGTTCCGGACCCCACGGCGGCATCCATACCCAGTTGAGGCGCCATTCGTCGACGACCCCGTCCAGGGCCTTGCCGACCTGCTCCTCGATGACATCGGTGAGCGGGCAGGCGGCCGTGGTGAGCGTCATGTCGATGAGCAGGGCGCCGTCGTCGTCCGAGTACTTCAGGCCGTACAGCAGTCCCAGGTCAACGATGTTCACGCCCAGTTCAGGGTCGATCACGTCCTTGAGTGCTTCCTCGACATCCTCGAGGCCCGTGCGGGCCACATTGAGTTCGGTCATTGCCAAGTCCTAACTAGGCCTGTGCTGCGGCGGACGCGGCAGCGATGGTGGCTGCTCCGGCGCCGGTGGCGTAGCGGTCGTAGCCTTCTTCTTCCAGGCGGTCGGCGAGCTCCGGGCCGCCCTCTTCCACAACCTGGCCGTCAACGAACACGTGCACGAAGTCCGGCTTGATGTAGCGCAGGATCCGGGTGTAGTGCGTGATGAGCAGGGTGCCCATGTTGCCTTCCGAGTGGGCGCGGTTGACGCCCTCGGAGACAACCTTGAGCGCGTCGACGTCCAGGCCGGAGTCGGTCTCGTCCAGGATGGCGAACTTCGGCTTGAACAGCTCGAGCTGGAGGATCTCGACGCGCTTCTTCTCGCCGCCGGAGAAGCCCTCGTTGACGTTGCGCTGGGTGAAGTCGGCGTCGATGCGCAGCTGTGCCATGGCGGCCTTGACGTCCTTGGTCCAGGTCCGCAGCTTGGGTGCTTCGCCGTCGATGGCCGTCTTGGCGGTGCGCAGGAAGTTCGTCATGCTGACGCCGGGAACCTCGACGGGGTACTGCATGGCCAGGAACAGCCCGGCGCGGGCGCGCTCGTCGACGCTCATCGCGAGGACGTCTTCGCCGTCCAGCGTGATGGTGCCGGCGGTGACGTTGTAGCGCGGGTGCCCGGCGATGGTGGACGCCAGGGTGGACTTGCCGGAACCGTTCGGGCCCATGATGGCGTGGGTCTCGCCGGTCCGGATGGTCAGGCTGACGCCCTTCAGGATTTCCTTCGTGCCCTGCTCGGTGTCAATGCTGACGTGCAGGTCCTTGATTTCAAGAGTAGACATGTGCCTTGTTCTCCTCTGCACCGTGCCCTCCGGCACTGTGCGGTTTCTTGTCGATAAGTTCTGTTGTGCGGGTTTGCCGGCTGCGGGCAGCTAGCTGAAGGTCGGGGCCTCGGCGCCGTTCAGGACATTGGTGAAGTCCACGTAGACCTCGTCATCCAGGACGGTTACGGCAAAGACGGGAACCGGATCATAGGCCGGCAGCTGGAGCGGCTCGCCGCTGCGCAGATCGAACTGGGAGCCGTGGCCCCAGCACTCGATCTTGCAGCCTTCAACCTCACCTTCGGAGAGGGAGATGTCCGCGTGCGAGCAGGTGTCACCGATGGCGTGGATCTCGCCCATCGAGTCCTTCACGATCGCGACAGGGTAGTCGTCGACCAGGATCCGCAGCGCCTGCTTGAGGTGGATCTCACTGGCGTTGCAGACGAGCTCGCCTCTTGGCTGTTCAGTCATTGATGGGTTCCTGTGCTTCCGTGCTGGCTAGTGATTCGTGGCCGCGAGTTCGCGTTCGACGGCGTCCGTGAGGCGCTCCTCGATGGCGGGAACCTTGATCTGCTGGATGATCTCGTTCAGGAAGCCGCGGACCACCAGACGGCGGGCCACCTCTTCCGGAATGCCGCGGGCCATCAGGTAGAACAGGTGCTGGTCATCGAACCGTCCGGTGGCGCTGGCGTGGCCGGCGCCGGCGATCAGGCCGGTCTCGATTTCCAGGTTCGGCACGGAGTCGGCGCGGGCGCCGTCGGTGAGGACCAGGTTGCGGTTGGCCTCATAGGTGTCGGTGCCTTCTGCTTCCTTGCGGATCAGGACGTCACCCACCCAGACGGTGTGCGCGTTGCGGCCCTGCAGGGCGCCCTTGTACAGGACGTTGGACTTGCAGTTCGCGACGGCGTGGTCCACGAAGAGGCGCTGCTCCAGGTGCTGGCCGGCGTCGGCGAAGTACAGGCCGAACAGTTCCACTTCGGCGCCCGGGGCGGTGAAGCGGGCCGACGGGGTGACGCGCACGAGGTCGCCGCCGAGGCTGACGACGATGTGCTTGAACTTGGCGTCGCGGCCGAGCTTCGCCTGCTGGGAGGAGGCGTGCACGGCGTCGTCGTTCCATTCCTGGAGCGAGATGACGGTGAGCTGCGCGCCGTCCTCGACGAGGATTTCGATGTTTTCCGACACGACGGCGGTGCCCTGGTGGTCCAGGACCACGACGGACTTGGAGAACTTCTCCGCCACAATCACCACGTGCTGGGCGGAGGCCTCGGTGCCCTGGCCGGTCAGCAGGACGCTGACCTCGCCGTCGACCTGGACCTCGGCCGGGACCGTGATGACGGTGGCTTCGGTGAAGTTCTCCCAGGCGTTCGCGGAGACACGGTCCTCGGGAATCGCTGCGGAGCCGATCCGGCGGTCGTCGCGGCCGACGGTCTCAACGGTGACGCTGTCCGGGGCGGTGACGCTCACGGACGGCGCGGTCCCGTTCAGGACCTCGGTGTGCAGGCCGCGGAGGCGCTTGAGCGGGGTGAAGCGCCAGTCCTCCTCCATGCCGGTCAGCGGCTTGAAGTCCGCCAGCTTGTACGAGGTCAGGCGTCCGGCGCGTGAGCTGTCCGGAACGCCGACGCCGCCGCCGTGCGAGTGCCGCTTGACGGCTTCGCCCGCGAGCGGGGACTTGGACTCCGCGGCGTTCAGCGGTGACAGGCTTTCGCCTTCCTCGGTGAAACCGTTGATGAACGGCTTGGCTGAGGGCGCGCCAATGCGGGCCTTTTCAGTAGTGATGTCAGTCATTAACCGACCGATCCTTCCATCTGCAGTTCAATCAGGCGGTTCAGCTCAAGGGCGTATTCCATCGGCAGCTCACGGGCAATGGGCTCGATGAAGCCGCGGACGATCATCGCCATGGCCTCGTCTTCGCGCATGCCGCGGGACATCAGGTAGAACAGCTGCTCTTCGCTGACCCGCGAGACCGTGGCCTCGTGCCCCATCGTGACGTCATCCTCGCGGATGTCGATGTACGGGTACGTGTCCGAACGGCTGATGGTGTCCACCAGGAGCGCGTCACAGCGGACCGTGTTGGCCGAGTGCTTGGCGCCCTCGCGGACCTGGACCAGACCGCGGTACGCGGCGCGGCCGCCGCCGCGGGCCACGGACTTGGAGACAATCGAGCTCTTGGTGTTCGGCGCGATGTGGACCATCTTGGAGCCGGTGTCCTGGTGCTGGCCTTCGCCCGCGAACGCGATGGACAGGGTCTCGCCCTTGGCGCCCTCGCCGACGAGGTACACGGCCGGGTACTTCATGGTGACCTTGGAGCCGATGTTGCCATCGATCCACTCCATCGTGGCGCCCTCTTCGCAGATGGCGCGCTTGGTGACCAGGTTGTACACGTTCGTGGACCAGTTCTGGATGGTCGTGTAACGGACGCGGGCGCCCTTCTTCACGATGATTTCCACCACGGCGGAGTGCAGCGAATCCGAGGTGTAGATCGGCGCGGTGCAGCCTTCGATGTAGTGGACGTAGGAGTCCTCGTCCGCGATGATCAGCGTGCGCTCGAACTGGCCCATGTTTTCCGTGTTGATGCGGAAGTAGGCCTGCAGGGGGATGTCCACGTGGACGCCCTTGGGCACGTACACGAAGGAACCGCCGGACCAGACAGCCGTGTTCAGCGAAGCGAACTTGTTGTCGCCCACCGGGATGATGGTGCCGAAGTACTCCTGGAAGATCTCCGGGTGCTCGCGCAGCGCGGTGTCCGTGTCCAGGAAGATGACGCCCTGCTGTTCCAGGTCCTCACGGATCTGGTGGTAGACAACCTCGGACTCGTACTGCGCGGCGACACCGGAGACGAGGCGGCTGCGCTCGGCTTCCGGGATGCCCAGCTTCTCGTACGTGTTCCGGATGTCCTCTGGGAGGTCTTCCCAGGTTGCGGCCTGCTTTTCCGTGGACCGCACGAAGTACTTGATGTTGTCGAAGTCGATGCCGGAGAGGTCTGCACCCCAGGTCGGCATGGGCTTGCGGTCGAAGTACTTCAGACCCTTGAGGCGCAGGTCCAGCATCCACTCCGGCTCGCTCTTCTTGGCCGAAATGTCGCGGACGACGTCCTCGTTGATGCCGCGGCGGGCGTTGGCTCCGACGTCGTTCTTGTCGGACCAGCCGTACTCATAGGTTCCGATTCCGTGGAGCTCGGGATTCTTTTCCAGAATCTCCGAAATCACAGTGGATTCAGCAACCTTCTTCTCTGATAGTTGGTCCGTCATCACGGCCTTTCTTGCAGATGGTTGGATACTTCGTCCAGGCTGCCCGGGGTGGTGGCGGGGCTGTGCGCCCCCCTGGCCGCCGGACGGCCTGTAGGTATGTGGGTGGTGCAGACGTGCCCGCCGCGTGCCAGCGTGGAGAGCCGGCGGACGTCGACGCCGACCAGCCGGGAGAACACGTCGGTCTCGACGTCGCAGAACACCGGGAACTGCGCGGCCAGCTGCTGGATGGGGCAGTGTCCCTGGCAGAGCTGGACGCTGGAGAGCGCCGCCGGCAGGGGCGCCTTGGCCTCGATCGACGTCGTGGAGGCCACGAACCCGTCGCGGCTCAGCGCCTCGGACAGCGCCTGGGCCCGGGCGGTGATGTCCGGACCGGCGGCGTCGATTTCCGGGGCGTACCGGCGTTCCATCTCGCCGAAGCGTTCGACGGCGAACTGCCGCACGGCGTCGGGCCCGGCCATTTCGCCGAGGCGCTGCAGTGCCAGGGTGGCGATGTCCAGGTAGTCGTTGCCGAGCGTGGACTGGCCCTGGGAGCTGAGGACATAACGGCGGGCGGGGCGCCCTGCGCCGGCGCCGGCACGGGCTGCCCGCTTGACCTCAATTACGCCGTCGCGGGAGAGGTGGTCCAGATGCCGCCGGACGGCGGCGGGTGTGAACCCGAGCAGTTCGCCGAGTTCGGCGGCGCTGATGGGGCCGTGTTCCAGGACGGCGTTCAGCACGCGGTCACGGGTGCGCTCTTCGGCGTCGACCGCCGGGAAGGCGGTGGCCGCCTGGGCTGCCACTGACCCCGCCGCCAAGGATCCCGCTGTCCCGGCCGGGGCTGCCGACGCCGTGCGCAGGCGGCCGCGCACGGTAGGCGCGACAGACGTGGAGGGGCTCATGGAATACACAACACAATCATGTCGTAATTTAGTCCCCCAGGCCAGTAAGGCATGGCTATCCTCCGGCCACCGCCGTCCGGTACCCGACGTACTACATCCCGTAGAATGCTGTGGTGCGATCCCCCGAATCCCCCGTCCTGTCCATCAGCGGGCTAGTCAAGGATGTTGGGCCGCTGCCCACCCTCGACGGCAAAATGCTGCGCGTGGTCAGCGGCCTTTCCCTCGTCGCCGAACGCGGACAGGTCACGGCACTCCTCGGTGCCAACGGCGCGGGCAAGACCACCACCATCGAGTGCGCCCAGGGCCTGCAGAAACGCACCCACGGCAGCATCAGCCTCCTCGGTGAGGACCCGGACACCGCGGGGGCCCGACTGCGCGCCCGCGTCGGCGTGATGCTGCAGGACGGCGGGCTGCCGCCGTCGGCGCGTCCCATTCCCCTGCTTAAGCATATTGCCGGGATGTACCAGGACCCGTGGCCGGTGGGTGAGCTCATCGACCGCCTGGGCATCGACACCTTCAGCCGGACGTCCGTGCGGCGGCTCTCCGGCGGGCAGAAGCAGCGGCTCGCGCTCGCGGCCGCGCTCGTGGGCAACCCCGAGGTGCTCTTCCTCGACGAGCCGAGTGCCGGCCTGGACCCGCAGTCGCGCCAGCTCGTGTTCGAACTCATCTCCGAACTCCGCAACCGCGGGATGGGGATCATCCTGACCACCCACCTCATGGACGACGCCCAGCGCCTCGCCGATTACGTCTACATCATCGACGCCGGCCGCAACGTCGCCGAGGGGACGGTCGCGCAGCTCCTGCAGCACCCCCTCCCGCCGGAGGCCGGGGAGCAGCACATCCGCACCCTATTGTTCGAGACCGAGCCCGGGCTGGATTTCACCGGCGTGCTGCCCGACGGCGTCGACGTCACCGAGGCGCGGGCCGGCAGCTACGCCGCCACCGGCGCGCTGACCGCCGCGGACCTCGCCACGATCACGGCGTGGTGGGCCGCGCGGGGAATCATGCCCCGCTCGCTGAGCCTAGAGGCCCGCAGCCTTGAGGACGTCTTCCTCGACATCTCCGGAAGGGAGATCCGATGACCCGCCACAGTGCCGCACTGGGCGGCGCGCCGACGGCCAGCGCCGCCCCGGCCCGCCCCCTCGGCAGCGCACCGGCCCCGCTGCTGCGGCGCATCGCGCAGCAGGGCAGGTACGAAACGATCACGATGCTCCGGAACGGCGAACAGCTGATCCTGGCGGTCGTGCTGCCGCTGCTGGCCATGGTGGGCCTGACGGTCACGCCCCTGCTGGACGGGTTCGGCGCGAGCCGGATCAACGTTGCCGTGCCGGGGATCCTCGCGCTCTGCGCCATGTCCACGGCGTTCACCGGCCAGGGCATCTCCACCGGGTTTGACCGCCGCTACGGGGTCCTGCGGTTCCTCTCCACCACCCCCCTCGGGCGCACCGGGCTGATCGCCGGCAAGGTCCTCGCGGTCCTCGCCGTGCTGGCGCTGCAGGTGCTCGTGGTTACTGCCGTGGCCCTGCCGCTGGGCTGGCAGCCGGATCCGCTGGGCTGGGCTCCGGGGCTGGCGCTGCTGGTGCTCGGCGCGGCGGCCTTCACGGCGCTGGGCCTGCTCGTCGCCGGGACGGTCCGGCCGGAGGCGACCCTCGCGATCACCAACCTGCTGTGGATCCTGCTGGGTGCCCTCGGCGGGATCGTGATCCCGGCCGAGCGGCTGCCCGCGCTGCTGCAGTCGATCGTGCAGTTCCTCCCCTCCGGCGCCTTGGGACAGGCCATGAGGGAAGCTTTCCTGTCGGGCACGGTCAGCCCTGTCCCGGTACTTGTCCTGCTGCTCTGGACGGCGATCGCCGGCGGCGCAGCCACCCGTTGGTTCAAATGGAATTGAGAAAACTGTGAGCACGGCCTCCCGCCCTCCCCGGACCGCGTCCCGGAACATCGCCTGGCTGCCCGTCACCGTCAACACGACGGTGAAGCGGCTGGCGGTCCTGTCCCTGATCGGCCAGACGGTGCTGATCGTGACCGGCGGCGCGGTCCGCCTCACCGCCTCGGGCCTGGGCTGCCCCACCTGGCCGCGCTGTACGGACGCTTCGCTCGTGAACACCCCGGAAATGGGCATCCACGGCATCATCGAATTCGGCAACCGGCTCCTGACCTTCGCGCTGGCCGCCGTCGCCGTCGCCATGCTGGTGTACCTGTGGAACCTCCGCAAGGAACGCCGGGACCTCTTCCTGCTGGCCCTCGGCCTGCTCGCCAGCATTCCGGCGCAGGCCGTCATCGGCGGCATCACGGTGCTGACCCAGCTGAACCCGTGGGTCGTTGGCCTGCACTTCCTGGTCTCGATGGCCCTCGTGGTCGTCGCGACCCTGCTGGTCAACCGCGCCTACGGGCGGACGGGGAAATTCCGGGTGGCTGAACTGCCCGCCCTGCCGGGCGTCGCGCGTCCGCTCATGACCGCCGTCGCGCTGTTCTCCGCCGTGGCCGTCTGCCTGGGCGTTGTGGTCACCGGCGCCGGCCCGCACGCGGGTGACGCCGACGCCCCGCGCAACAACCTGGACTGGGACCTGTTCTCCCACATCCACGCGGTGCCGGCATACCTGGTGACCGCCGGGGTGCTGTTCGCGCTCTACCTCGTCATCCGCGACCGGATCCCGGGCCCGTTCCGCACCGCCGTCGTGATGCTCCTGGGCGTCACCGTGCTGCAGGCCGTCATCGGCTTCACGCAGTACTACAACGGCATCCCGGCGCTCCTGGTCGCGGCGCACATGCTCGGCGCCGCCCTGCTGATGAGCGCGGCCACCAACGCCGCCGACCTGGCCCGCAGCAGCCCGGTCAAGTAAGCCCGCCGCAACAACCGGTCGGATCAACCCGCCGCGCACGAAACAACGCGGGGTCACCTACCGCCCATCCGGACGCCCGGAATGGGCCGTAGGTGACCCCGCGTTGTGGTTGCGGAGGGGCGGGAGCTACCCGCCCATGATGGGGGAACCGACGAACGGGTCGACGGCGAGGGCGATGAAGAGCAGGGTCAGGTAGCTGATCGAGCCGTGGAAGACCTTCATGGCGCCCTTGTTGGACACGTCACCGGCCTGCGCCCGGTTGTACAGGGCGTGCGATTCGTAGAGGAACCAGGCACCGGCGAGTACCGCGGTGGCGGTGTACACCCAGCCGGCACCGCCGGCCGGGACCAGCAGCAGCGAGCACGCCACCATGGCCCACGCGTACAGCACCACCTGCACCGAGACGACCTTGGCCCCGGCGATCGCACCGAGCATCGGCACGTTGGCGTTGCGGTAGTCCTCGCCGTAGCGCATGGACAGCGGCCAGTAGTGCGGCGGCGTCCACAGGAAGATGACCATAAAGAGCACGACGGCGGGCCACTCGACCGTGTTGGTTACGGCGGCCCAGGCAATCAGCACCGGGAAGCAGCCGGCCGCCCCGCCCCAGACGATGTTCTGGGCCGTGCGGCGCTTGAGGATCATCGTGTAAATGACCACATAAAAGACGATCGCACCCAGCCCGAGCCAGGCGGCAAGCGGATTGGCGCCGAACCAGAGGATCGCGATCGCCGCCGCGCCGAGGAGCCAGGAGAAGACCAGCGCCTCGCGCGGGGTCACCTCGCCCGTGACGAGCGGCCGGTTCTCGGTGCGGTGCATGAGCTTGTCGATGTCGCGGTCGATGTAGCAGTTAAAGGCGCCGGCGCTGCCGGCGGCAAAGGCGCCGCCCACCAGGGTCGCCACGATCAGGCCAATCGAGGGGAAGCCGCGCTCCGCGTAGATCATGGTCGGCAGGGTGCTGACCAGCAGGAGCTCGATGACGCGGGGTTTCGTGAGCGCAAGATAGGCCTTGGCTTTGCGGGCGAAGCCGACTCTTCCGCGGATGGGCGAAGCGTTCAGCGGCGTTTCTGTTGTGCTCACGGTGGCAGTCACTCTGTTCTGTCTGGCTGTTCAGTCCGGCTGGTTCCGCAACGCGGGTTGCATATCGGAGGGGTCCTCGCGCAGCGCTCAGGCGTGTCCCCGCCCCCGTTGGTAGCCACGAACCATCATACCGTGCAGGCACAGCGTGACGGGTCCCGGGAACACCGCCGCGGAGACCCCGTGATTCGAACAGATTAACGCGGGCTCACAGCCGCCGCGGCCGCCGGTGATTCATATAAGCGACAAATCCGGTCCAATTGGTGAGATATACAGCACCCGGGCAGTGGAATAGGGCTAAGCTGTCTGCAGATCAGCGCGCACAGGAACGGCCAAAAGGCCTTAGCTATTGCCTCACGTACCTGCCTGCAGTTTTCCGCAGGCGTGCACCGGCACACGCCGCTGAATGATAGATCAACGTTTCGATGGTGAACGGCTGGTACGTACCGCAGCGGGCACCGAACTGTGCCCCGGACGGGACTGACCATACCACCCGCCATCAGCACAGAGAGGGGCCCGGTTTTCGTGCCACATTTGGAAGAGCAAGAACTGTCTTGGACCAGCTTGGACCAGCGCGCCGTGGACACCATTCGTGTCCTCGCCGCCGACGCGGTGGAGAAGGTCGGCAACGGCCACCCCGGCACCGCGATGAGCCTGGCTCCGGCCGCCTACCTTCTCTTCCAGAAGCTGATGCGGCACGACCCGAAGAACCCCGACTGGCTGGGACGCGACCGTTTCGTCCTCTCCCCCGGCCACACCTCCCTGACGCTGTACATCCAGCTCTTCCTTTCGGGCTACGGCCTGGAACTGAAGGACCTTGAGGCGCTGCGCACCTGGGGTTCGCTGACCCCGGGCCACCCGGAGTACAAGCACACCGCCGGCGTCGAGATCACCACCGGCCCGCTGGGCCAGGGCCTCGCCTCCGCCGTGGGCTTCGCCTACTCCCAGCGCCGCCAACGCGGGCTGTTCGACGCCGACGCCGCCCCGGGCACCAGCCCGTTCGACCACACCGTCTGGGTCATCGCCTCCGACGGCGACCTCCAGGAAGGTGTGACCTCCGAGGCCTCCTCGCTCGCCGGGCACCAGGAGCTCGGCAACCTCGTCGTGATTTACGACGAGAACCACATCTCCATCGAGGACGACACCGACATCGCCTTCACCGAGGATGTCCTGAAACGCTACGAGGCCTACGGCTGGCACACCCAGCGCGTGGACTGGACCCGGACCGGGGAATACAAGGAGGACGTGCAGGAACTGCACGCCGCGCTCCTCGCCGCCAAGGCCGAGACGGGCAAGCCGTCCATCATCTCGCTGCGCACCATCATCGGCTACCCGGCCCCCAAGAAGCAGAACACCGGCAAGATCCACGGCTCCGCCCTCGGCGCCGAGGAAGTCGCCGCACTGAAGAAGGTCCTCGGCTTCGACCCGGAACGCACTTTCCAGGTCGACGACGACGTCCTGGCCCACGCCCGTGAAGCCGTGGACCGCGGCGCAGCCGCCCGCAGCGAATGGCAGGCATCCTTTGAGGCCTGGCAGTCCGGCAACGCCGAGGCAGCCGCGCTGCTCGAACGCGTCGAGGCCCGCAAGCTTCCCGCCGAGCTCGATTCCGCACTCCCGGTCTTCGAAGCAGGCAAGGACGTCTCGACCCGCGCCGCGTCCGGCAAGGTCCTGAACGCGATCGGCCCCGTCATGCCGGAGCTGTGGGGCGGCTCTGCCGACCTCGCCGAATCCAACAACACCACGATCGAGGGCTCGCCGTCGTTCATCCCGGCCTCCCGCTCCACGGACGCCTGGAAGGGCAACCCCTACGGACGAGTGCTGCACTTCGGCATCCGCGAGCACGCCGCCGCGTCGATCGTGAACGGCATCAGCCTGCACGGCCGCACCCGCGCGTTCTCCGGCACGTTCCTGATCTTCAGCGACTACCAGCGCCCCGCGATCCGCCTCGGCGCCCTCATGGGGGTCCCGTCGCTGTATGTCTGGACGCACGACTCGATCGGCCTCGGCGAAGACGGACCGACCCACCAGCCGGTGGAACAGCTCGCCTCGCTCCGGGCCATCCCGGGCCTGGACGTCGTCCGGCCCGGCGACGCGAACGAGGTCGCAGCCGCCTGGAAGGTCATGCTCGAGAACCACGAGAACCCTGCCGGCATCGTGCTGACCCGCCAGAACATTCCCACCTATGCCCGCGGAACGTCCGACGCCGAGGGTGACACCTTCGGTTCCACCGCCGGCGTCGCCAAGGGCGGCTATGTCCTGGCGGAGGCCTCGGCCAACGGCCAGACCGCCGCAGCGCAGGTCATCCTGATCGGCACCGGCTCGGAAGTCCAGCTGGCCGTTCATGCCCGTGAAGCGCTCCAGGCCGAGGGCATCCCCACCCGCGTGGTGTCGATGCCGTGCGTGGAGTGGTTCAACAAGCAGGACGCCGCCTACCGCGAAGCGGTGCTCCCGGCTGCAGTCAAGGCACGCGTATCCGTCGAAGCCGGGCTCGCCCTGGGCTGGAAGGAATTCGTCGGCGACGCCGGCCGTTCCATCAGCCTCGAGCACTTCGGCGCCTCGGCGGACTACAAGCGCCTGTTCCAGGAATTTGGCATCACCGCGGAGGCCGTTGCCGCCGCAGCCAAGGAATCCCTCGCGGGCCTCCCGGCCTGACCCCAACTTCACGCATTCCGGGCCGCCGCCCCACCTGACGGCGGCGGCCCCAGACTTCAGGAGTTACACATGAGCACCACCCCCACCCAGCAGCTGTCCGACGCCGGCGTCTCCATCTGGCTTGATGACCTCTCCCGCGGCCGCCTCAACACCGGCACGCTGCGCAAGCTGATCGAAGAGAAGAACGTCGTCGGTGTCACCACCAACCCGTCGATTTTCCACGCGGCCATCACCACCGGCCACGACTACGACGACATCATCGCCGCCAAGGCCGCCGCCGGCGCCGGCGTCGAGGAGACCGTCTTCGCGATCACCACGTCCGACGTCGCCGACGCCTGCGACCTCTTCGCCCCGGTGGCCGCAGCCACGAAGGGCGTCGACGGCCGCGTCTCGATCGAGGTTGACCCCCGCCTCGCCTGGGACACCGCCGGCACCATCACCGAGGCCAAGGAACTCTTCGCCCAGGTCAACAAGGACAACGTCCTGATCAAGATCCCGGCGACCCTCGAGGGCCTGGAAGCCATCACGGCCACGCTCGGCGCCGGCATCAGCGTCAACGTCACGCTGATCTTCTCGCTGGAGCGCTACCGCGCCGTCATCAACGCGTTCCAGTCCGGCCTGGAGCAGGCCAAGGACAACGGCCACGACCTCTCCAAAATCCACTCGGTCGCGTCCTTCTTCGTCTCCCGCGTCGACGCCGAAATCGACAAGCGCCTCGACGCCGTCGGCACCGACGAGGCCCGCGCCCTCAAGGGCAAAGCCGGCCTGGCCAACGCCCGCCTGGCCTACCAGGTCTACGAGGAGCTCTTCTCCACCGAGCGCTGGGCCCTGCTGGCCGACGCCGGAGCCCTCCCGCAGCGCCCGCTGTGGGCATCCACCGGCGTCAAGGACCCGGCCTACCCGGACACTCTGTACGTCACGGAACTCGTCGCTCCCGGCGTCGTGAACACCATGCCGGAAAAGACCCTCGACGCCACGTTCGACCACGGCACTGTCACGGGCAACACGATCAGCCGCGGCTACGATGACGCCAACGCCACCCTGAACGCCCTGGACGCCCTCGGCATCTCCTACAACGAGGTCGTCGCGGTGCTCGAGTCCGAAGGCCTCGACAAGTTCGTGGCAAGCTGGAAGGAACTGCTGGCCGACGTCGAGGGCGCCCTCGCCGCTGCAGGGAAGGGCGCATAGTCCCCATGACTACTCTCAGCTACGACGCCACGGGCGCCGCCCGCCTGGCCCACGAACAGCACCTGCCCGCCCTGCTGGAAGACAAAGTCGCCACCCGGATCTTCGCCAAGGACCCCACCCTGTGGGGTCCCGACGCCGAAGCCGAGGCGTCCGTCCGGCTCGGCTGGGTCGAGGCGGCCACCGTCTCCCAGCACCTGGTGGCGGACATCCTGGCCCTCCGTGACGCCCTGCGCGCCGAAGGCGTCAGCCGGATTGTCCTCTGCGGCATGGGCGGATCCTCGCTGGCCCCCGAGGTCATCGCCGGAACCGCCGGCGTCGAGCTGACCGTGCTGGACAGCACCGATCCGGAACAGGTCGCCGCCGCACTTGCGGACCGGCTGGCCGAAACCGCGATTGTGGTGTCCTCCAAGTCCGGCTCCACCCTGGAGACGGATTCGCAGCGCCGGATCTTTGAGCACGCCTTCACCGAGGCCGGGCTCGACGCGAAGAGCCGGATCATCATCGTCACCGATCCGGGCTCGCCACTGGACAAGGCCTCCCGCGAGGCCGGCTACCGCGCCGTGTTCAACGCGGACCCCACCGTCGGCGGCCGCTACTCGGCGCTCACCGCGTTCGGGATGGTTCCGTGCGGACTGGCCGGCGTGGACATCCAGGCCTTCCTGGACGAGGCGGAGGAGGCCGCCGAGGTCCTCAACGAGGACGGCGAGGAGAACATCGGCCTCGCCCTCGGTGCGGCGCTGGGCGGCACCAACCCGCTGCGCGACAAGATCGTCATCGCCGAGGACGGTTCCGGGATCAAGGGCTTCGCGGACTGGGCTGAACAGCTCATCGCCGAATCCACGGGCAAGCTCGGCACCGGCGTGCTGCCGGTCGTCGCCGGGCCGTCCTCCCCGGAGGCCACCCTCGGCGCCCCCGACGTCCTGGTGGTCCGCCTCGTCGCCGCGGACGCCGACGTCGAACTGGGCGAGAACGAGGTCGCGATCGCCGGCGGCCTGCCCACCCAGATGATGACCTGGGAGTTCGCCACCGCCGTGGCCGGGCGGCTCCTCGGGATCAACCCCTATGACCAGCCCGACGTCGAGGCCGCCAAGGTGGCCGCCCGCGGCTTGCTGGACGCCCAGCCGGAACCGACACCGGCCAACTTCACCGACGGCGCCATTGAGGTCCGCGGCGGGGACTGGCTCGGCGGCGCAAGTACCGCGGCCGAAGCGGTCAGAGCCCTGCTCGGCGAGCTGGGCCCGGACAACTACCTGAGTGTCCAGGCCTACTTTGACCGGCTCGCCTACGCGCCCCTTGAGGGGGTCCGGGACCAGCTGGCAGCCGCCAGCGGCCGGCCCGTGACCTTCGGCTGGGGTCCGCGGTTCCTGCACTCCACCGGGCAGTTCCACAAGGGCGGCCCCGCGATCGGCGTCTTCCTGCAGGTGACGGCCGCGTCCGCCACTGACCTGGCCATCCCGGACCGTCCGTTCACCTTCGGCGAGCTGATTTCCGCGCAGGCCGCCGGCGATGCGCAGGTACTGTCCGAACACGGCCGCCCGGTCCTCCGCCTGCACCTCACGGACCGCGCCGCCGGTGTCCGCCAGCTGCAGGACCTCGTCTCCACGCTGGCCGGCCAGGCAGTCCCCTCCTCCGAAAGCTAAGGCACCCAAGCAACCATGCCAGACAAACACAACGGCGGCAGCAGATCCGCGACCCGTTCGGGAAGGCCTGCCGGCAACCCGCTCCGCGACCCGCGGGACCGCCGCCTGAACCGTATTGCCGGACCGTCGTCGCTGGTTCTGTTCGGGGTCACGGGGGACCTCGCGCGCAAGAAACTCATGCCGGCCGTCTACGACCTGGCCAACCGCGGACTCCTTCCGCCCAGCTTCGCCCTGGTGGGCTTCGCCCGGCGGAACTGGGAGAACGAGGACTTCGCGGCCGAGGTGAAGGACGCGGTGAAGGCCTATGCCCGCACCCCGTTCGACGAAACGGTGTGGACCCAGCTCTCCAAGGGCATCCGGTTCGTGCAGGGCGAGTTCGACGACGACGATGCCTTCAAGCGGCTCAGTGAAACCATCGATGAACTCGATGAGCAGCGGGGAACGCGCGGCAACCACGCGTTTTACCTCTCCATCCCGCCAAACGCCTTCGAGCTGGTCTGCCGGCAGCTGTCCAAGCACGGACTGGCCCAGGCCGAGGGTGACAAGTGGCGGCGCGTTGTGATCGAGAAGCCGTTCGGCCACGACCTTGAGTCGGCCCGCCAGCTCAACGACATCGTGGAGTCGGTCTTCCCGCCGGACGCGGTGTTCCGGATCGACCACTACCTGGGCAAGGAGACGGTGCAGAACATCCTGGCGCTGCGCTTCGCCAACCAGCTCTTCGAGCCGCTCTGGAACGCGAACTATGTGGACCACGTCCAGATCACCATGGCCGAGGACATCGGCACCGGCGGCCGGGCAGGCTACTACGACGGCGTCGGCGCGGCACGCGACGTCATCCAGAACCACCTGCTCCAGCTCCTGGCGCTGACCGCGATGGAGGAACCGATTTCCTTCAACGCCGACGACCTCCGCGCGGAGAAGGAAAAGGTCCTCGCCGCCGTCCGGCTCCCCGATGACCTCTCCACCCACTCGGCGCGCGGGCAGTTTACCGGCGGCTGGCAGGGCGGCGAGAAGGTCGTGGGATACCTGGAAGAGGACGGCATCCCAGCCGACTCCAAAACCGAGACGTTCGCCGCGATCCGGGTCGACATCAACACCCGCCGCTGGTCCGGGGTGCCGTTCTACCTGCGCGCCGGGAAGCGGCTGGGCCGCCGGGTGACCGAGATCGCCGTCGTGCTCAAACGCGCCCCCAACCTGCTCTTCACCGACCACGGCGAGGATGATTTCGGCCAGAATGCCGTCGTCATCCGGGTCCAGCCCGACGAGGGCGCCACCATCCGCTTCGGGTCCAAGGTCCCGGGCACGCAGATGGAGGTCCGCGACGTCACCATGGACTTCGGCTACGGCCACTCCTTCACGGAATCCAGCCCGGAGGCCTACGAACGGCTCATCCTCGACGTGCTGCTCGGCGAGCCGCCACTGTTCCCGCGCCACGCGGAAGTCGAACTGTCCTGGAAGATCCTGGACCCGTTCGAGGACTACTGGGCGAGCCTCGACGAACAGCCCGAACCCTACGGCCCCGGTAGCTGGGGCCCCGCCTCCGCCGACGAGCTCCTTGCCCGTGACGGACGAACCTGGAGAAGGCCATGATCGTAGATCTTCCCGACACCACCACCTCCAAGATTTCCAAGAAGATCATGGCGCTGCGCGAGCAGGGCGGCGTGATTGCCCTGGGCCGGGTGCTGACCCTCGTGGTTGTCACCAAGTCCGGGCTGGAAGAGGAGGCCATCGAGGCCGCCAATGAGGCCAGCCGGGAACATCCCTGCCGGATCATCGTCCTCGCCGACGCCGGGGCCGAGGCCCCGACCAGGCTCGATGCGCAGATCCGGGTGGGCGGCGACGCCGGAGCCTCCGAGGTCATCCTGCTCCGCGGCTACGGAGAGCTTGCCGAGGAAAGCGAATCCCTCGTCGCGGCCCTCCTGCTGCCCGATGCGCCGATCGTGGCGTGGTGGCCGCACGGCGCGCCGAAGAACGCCTGCGAGACGTCCATCGGCCGGATCGCGCACCGCCGGATCACGGACTCGGCCAACGAGTCCGATCCGCAGCGCGCCCTGGAAACCATCCGCCGCACTTACAAGGCAGGCGACACGGACCTTGCCTGGACCCGCCTGACCAACTGGCGGATCCAGCTCGCCGCGGTCCTGGACCAGGTGGACGGCTCCCCGGTGACGGCGGTCGCCGTCGAAGGCGCGTCGGACTCCCCCAGCACGATCCTGCTGGCTGCCTGGCTCACGCTGGCCCTGGACGCGCCGGTCACGATCGTCGCGGACCCCGCCGGCACCGGGATCCGGCGGGTGCGGCTCACACGCACCGCAGGCGACGTCCAGCTGTTCCGGCCAGGCCTCACGGTGGCGGAACTGAGCCAGCCCGGGCAGCCGGTGCAGCGCATCTCGCTGCCGCGCCGCAGCCTCAAGGACTGCCTGGCCGAAGAGCTCCGCCGCCTCGATCCGGACGAAGTGTTCGGCGAAGTGATTACTATTGGACTGCCACGTACCAATCTAAGGAGTGTCCGTCCCAGTGAGCGCTGACCCCAGAGTAAGCATCCATCCCGACTCGTCCGTCCTGATGGCCGCCATCGCGGCGCGCCTGATCACCAAGCTGGTCGACATCCAGGACAAACACGGCGAGGCGACGGTGGTGCTTACCGGCGGGTCGATGGGCATTGGTTCGCTGAAAGCCGTGGCCGAGTCGCCGGCGTCCCCCGCCGTCGACTGGTCCAAGGTCAATTTCTGGTGGGGCGACGAGCGCTTCGTCGCCGCCGACGACCCCGAACGCAACACCCGCCAGGCCCACGAGGCGCTGCTCTCGCGCATCGATGCGGATCCGGCCCGGATCCACGTGCCCGGCTCCACCGGCGACTTCGACACGCCCGAGGAGGCAGCCGCTGACTACGCCCGCCAGCTCAGCGAGGCGGCAGCCGCCGAACACGCCGCGGACATGTCCGATGACCGGCCGGAGCACCCGTCATCGCTCCCCCGCTTCGACATCGTCCTCCTTGGAGTGGGGCCCGACGCGCACGTCGCGTCACTGTTCCCGGAGCAGGCCGGCATCCGGGAGAAGGAACTCACCGTGGTGGGGGTCCGCAACTCCCCGAAGCCGCCGCCGCTGCGGGTTTCCCTGACGCTGCCCGCCATCAATACGGCCTCGGAAATCTGGATGGTCGTCGCCGGCGAGGACAAGGCCGGCGCCGTCGGGCTCGCCCTGGCGGGCGCCAACCCGGTGCAGGTTCCGGCGGCCGGCCCGCGGGGCCGGAACGAAACCCTCTGGCTGATCGACGAAAACGCGGCCTCCCGGGTTCCGGAACAGCTGGTCCGGAAGAGCTAGTCCGGCGGGCCGTTCCGGAGGCTGGTCCTCGGCGCTATCCCCCGGTCCTATCCCCCGGTCCTATCCCCCGGTCCTATCCCTCCGGGAGGATACCGCGGGCCCGCAGTCTCTCAAGCGCTCCGGCCAGCACGTCTTCGGCGTCCTGGCTGGAGCGCCGCTCTTTAACGTATTCCAGGTGGCTCTTGAAGCCTTCCACCGGAACTTCCTCGAGCGCGAACTGCGCCTCATCCCGGGTGGCCGTTCCGCCGCAGCGGCGGCAGTCCCAGACCCCGGGGATCTGGTCATCGGGCAGCTGGGCGAAGACCAAGGGGGTTTCGTGGCCCTTGGCGCAGCGGTAAGTCACGCGGATGCGGGGTGTGCGGGCGGCGGTGCCGTCGAGCGGTTCGTGGCGGGGCGAGGCCCCTTCGGTGGCTCCTACGCGGATGCCCCGGAATCCGGAGGCGGAATGCAGCATCGGGAACTCCTGGCTACTCGGGGACAGAATGCGCGTGCAGTCAGCCACAGTGTAGTTTGGAGTTCCCGATGCAGGGAGGGGCACAAGGACCCATATGAAGTTTTTAGGAAGGGACCTAGGAGTCGCCGCCGCTGAACCGCATGATCAGGCCGAGGCCGACGATCACCACGCCCCAGGTAATACCGAGGATGATCGTGAAGCGGTTCAGGTTCCGCTCGGCCACCCCGGAGGAGCTCAGGCCGGAGCTCATGCCGCCGCCGAACATGTCGGACAGACCGCCACCACGGCCCTTGTGGAGCAGGATGAGCAAGGTCAGCAGGAGGCTGGTGATACCCAGGAGGACCTGCAGAATGACATGAAGAACGTCCACGACGGCCTTTCAGAAGATTTGGATTGCGGGGGCCACGACAGTGTCCGGACTAATCCGTCAGCAGGTGACTCTCGAACCTGACAATATTAGCAAACTCAGCGGCGTCCAGGCTGGCACCACCGACCAGCAATCCGTCCACGTCGCGTTCCTTGAGGATCGAGGCCGCGTTGTTGGCCTTGACCGAGCCACCGTAGAGCAGCCGGGTCTTGGCGGCGACGTCCGCACCGAAGAGGGTGGCAAGCTCGGCACGGATGGCTGCGCACATTTCCTGGGCGTCGTCAGGCCCGGCAACTTCACCGGTGCCGATGGCCCAGACGGGCTCATAGGCGACGACGAGTTCGGCGGCCTGCTCGGGGGTGAGGCCCTCGACGCCGGCGCGGAGCTGCGCGAGCGTGTGGTCGACGTGTGTTCCGGCCTGCCGGATTTCCAGGCCTTCACCGACGCAGAGCACCGGGGTGATGCCGTGCCGGAAGGCTGCCTTGGTCTTGGCGTTCAGCACCTCGTCGGACTCGTGGTGGATGGTCCGGCGTTCGCTGTGGCCGACGAGGACGTAGCTGCAGCCGAGCTTCGCCAGGAACTGCCCGGAGATGTCGCCCGTGTAGGCGCCGGAGTCGGACGGGGAGAGGTCCTGGCCGCCGTAGACAATCTTGAGCTCGTCGCCCTGGACCAGGGTCTGGACGCCACGGAGGTCGGTGAACGGCGGGAAGACGGCGACCTCCACGCGGCTGTAGTCGTGCTTGGCGTCGGACAGGGTCCAGGCGAGTTTCTGCAGGAGGGTGATGCCCTGGACGTGGTCCATGTTCATCTTCCAGTTGCCCGCGATGAAGGGGGTGCGGTCGAAGGTGCCGTTGGTTGAAGTAGTCACGTGGTCTCCCAAAAGGTCGTAGCAGTGGAACAGCCGGCAGGGCGCCCCATCCTGGGAGGGGCGCCCTGCCGGCTGGCGGGTTTAGCGGTCCAGGACGCTCAGGCCGGGGAGTTCCTTGCCTTCAAGGTACTCGAGGCTGGCGCCGCCGCCGGTGGAGATGTGACCGAACTGGTCATCGGCGAATCCGAGGGTCCGGACCGCGGCGGCGGAATCGCCGCCACCGACCACGGTGAACGCCTCGGTCTCGGTCAGCGCCTGGGCGATGGCCCGGGTGCCCGCGGCGAAGGCCGCGAACTCGAACACGCCCATGGGGCCGTTCCAGAACACCGTCTTTGCGCCCTTGATCCGTTCGGCGAAGGCGGCCGCTGATTCCGGTCCGATGTCCAGGCCGATGCCCTGGGCGCCGAAGCTGCTGCCCTCAATCGCCTCGGCCCGCACAGTCTCGTGCTCGGCGTCGGCGGCAAACTTGCCGGCGACCACGACGTCGGTGGGAACCACGAATTCGGTGCCCGCGTCCGCGGCGCGCTTGAGGTAGTCCTGCACCACCGGGATCTGGTCCTCTTCCAGCAGGCTGCCGGCCACCTTGTGGCCCGCGGCGGCGAGGAAGGTGAACAGCATGCCGCCGCCAACCAGGACGGTGTCCGCCTTGCCGATGAGGTTGTCGATCACGGCGAGCTTGTCCGAGACCTTGGAACCGCCCAGCACGACGACGTAGGGACGCTGGGTGTCCGTGGTGAGCTTGCGCAGCACCTCGACCTCGGTGCGGACCAGGTCGCCCTGGTAGGACGGCAGGCGGGTGGCGACGTCGTACACGCTGGCGTGTTTGCGGTGCACGGCACCGAAGGCATCGTCCACGAACGCGCCGTTGGACCCGGTGAGGGCCACGAGCTCGTCCGCGAACGCACCGCGCTCGGCGTCGTCCTTCGACGTCTCACGGGCGTCAAAGCGCACGTTTTCGAGGATGAGGGCTTCGCCGTCCTGCAGCGCCGCGGCGGATGCCTTGGCGGAGTCGCCGACGGTGTCGTCCGCGAGGGAGACCTTGAAGGCGGCGAGCTCGGCCAAGCGCGCCGCAGCGGGCTTGAGCGAGTACTTGTCCTCGGGTGCGCCCTTGGGGCGGCCAAGGTGTGCTGTGACCAGCACGCGGGCACCGGCGTCCGTGAGCTTCGCCAGCACTGGCAGGGAGGCCTTGATACGGCCGTCGTCAGTCACTGTAGAGCCGTCGAGCGGCACGTTCAGGTCACTTCTGACCAGAACGTACCGCCCGCGGACACCATCAGCGATCAGTTCGTTGAGGGTGTGGAATGTCATGAGTCTTACCCTAGCCCAGCTTGGCTGCGACGAGCTCCGTGAGGTCCACGAGGCGGTTGGAGTAGCCCCATTCGTTGTCATACCAGGAAACAACCTTGACCTGGTTGCCGATCACCTTGGTGAGGCCGGAGTCGAAAATGGAGGACGCCGGGTCGCCGACGATGTCCGAGGAGACGATCGGCTCGTCGGTGTAGGTCAGCAAGCCCTTGAGCTCCGGGGTCTCGGAGGCGGCCTTGAGGGCCGCGTTGACTTCCTCGACGGTGGTTTCGCGGGAGACGGTGACGGTCAGGTCGGTGGCGGAGCCGGTGGGAACGGGTACGCGGATGGCGTAGCCGTCGAGCTTGCCCTTGAGTTCCGGCAGGACCAGGCCGATGGCCTTGGCCGCACCCGTGGAGGTGGGGACCATGTTGATGGCGGCGGCGCGGGCGCGGCGGAGGTCCTTGTGCGGGCCGTCCTGCAGGTTCTGGTCCGCGGTGTAGGCGTGGATCGTGGTCATCAGGCCGCGCTCGATGCCGAAGACGTCGTTGACCACCTTGGCCAGCGGGCCCAGGCAGTTGGTGGTGCAGGAAGCGTTGGAGATGATGTGGTGCGCGGCCGGGTCGTAGAGGCCGTCGTTGACGCCCATCACGATCGTGATGTCCTCGTCCGAGGCGGGGGCCGAAATGAGGACCTTCTTGGCGCCGGCATCGATGTGCTTCTGCGCGTCGGCGGCCTTGGTGAAGAACCCGGTGGATTCGATCACGATGTCGACGCCGAGCTCGCCCCAGGGCAGCTTGGCCGGGTCACGCTCGGCGAGGACCTTGACGGTCTTGCCGTCGACGACGATGTTGCCGTCCTTGACCTCGATCGTCTCCTGCAGGCGCCCGCCCACGGAGTCGTACTTGAAGAGGTGGGCCAGTGCTTCCGGGCTGGTGAGGTCGTTGACTGCCACGATCTCAAGGTCTGCCCCCTGGGCAAGTGCGGCGCGGAAGTAGTTGCGGCCAATACGGCCGAAGCCGTTAATACCAATACGGGTGGTCACGTTTTCAGTCTCCTTGGTGCTTTTGCAAGCACGACTAGTTGAGAAGGCGCTCAAGCCAACTAACAGATCCCGCACGCCATTGGGCAGAGATGATTAACAGATCGGAGGGCGACCAGCCTCATTGCTGAAGGCTAACCGCCTTCCGTGACCTATCTTACGTTTAAGTTGGCCTGCCCCCGCAAGTGCGGGGGCAGACCGTCCACGATTTGAGCCGGACGGCCCGAATTGTGAACTTTGTTACAGCCGCGTGAACTGCATCACACGGAAATGGCCTCTGTGGTGCTAGAGGGTGATGAGGCCGGTGGCGTTCTTGCGGGCGGCGTCAAAGCGCTTGGCGACGTCGGCCCAGTTCACGATGTTCCAGAATGCTTTGACGTAATCGGCCTTGACGTTGACGTAGTCCAGGTAGAAGGCGTGCTCCCACATGTCCAGCATCAGCAGCGGGGTGGTGCCGAGCGCGACGTTGCCCTGCTGATCGTAGAGCTGCTCGATGACGAGGTTGCCGCCGATGGGCTCGTAGGCCAGGAAGCCCCAGCCGGATCCCTGCAGGCCCAGCGCCGCGGCGCTGAACTGGGCGCGGAACGCGTCGAAGGAGCCGAACGCGTCGTCGATGGCCGCTGCCAGCTCACCTTCGGGCTTGTCGCCGCCGTCCGGGGACAGGTTGTTCCAGAACACCGAGTGGTTGATGTGCCCGCCGGTGTGGAACGCGAGGTCCTTGGAGAGGCGGTTGATGTTGGCGAAGTCGCCCTTTTCGCGTGCCTCGGCCAGCTGGGCGAGGGCGTTGTTGGCGCCGGCCACGTAGGCGGCGTGGTGCTTGCTGTGGTGCAGCTCCATGATCCGCGCGGAAATGTGGGGCTCCAGCGCTGCGTAGTCGTAGCTGAGTTCGGGCAGTACGTACTCGGTCACAAAATCCTCCAATGTCGTGGACTGGTTGTCCGTTGGGTAACTCTCGGATTGTGCATCCGGATGTTGTGGCACCCGGAAGTCTCTGGATCGGAATCCAGTGGGCATAGCCTCCGGTCCCCCTGAGGTATTCCCGCCGTCCCGATCTGATTCTGCAGATGTTCGCGCGGAGAGGCTACTCGTCCAGCATTTCCGCCGTCACATTGGCTTCCGTGCCGGGGATGCCGAGGTCCTGGGCCCGTTTGTCCGCCATGGCCAGCAGGCGGCGGATCCGCCCGGCGATGGCGTCCTTGGTCATGACGGGGTCCGCGAGGCGGCCGAGTTCGTCCAGGCTGGCCTGTTTGTGCGCCACACGGAGTTCGCCGGCGTACTTCAGGTGGTCCGGGACGTCGTCGCCGAGGATCTCCAGGGCACGGTCCACGCGGGCGCCAGCGGCGACCGCAGCCTGCGCCGAACGCCGCAGGTTGGCGTCGTCGAAGTTGGCCAGCCGGTTGGCGGTGGCCCGGACTTCCTTGCGCATCCGCCGTTCCTCCCACACCATAAGCGCATCGTGGGCGCCCATCCGGGTCAGCAGCGCGGCGATCGTGTCGCCGTCGCGGATCACCACGCGGTCCACTCCCCTGACCTCGCGGGCCTTGGCCTGGATGCCGAGCCGGCGGGCCGCGCCCACGAGGGCGAGGGCCGACTCGGGGCCGGGGCAGGTGACCTCCATGGCGGAGGACCGGCCGGGCTCGGTGAGGGAACCGTGGGCCAGGAAGGCGCCGCGCCAGACCGCCTCGGCGTCGGCCGCGGACCCGTTCACCACCACTGAGGGCAGGCCGCGGACCGGGCGGCCCCGGGCGTCCAGCAGGCCGGTCTGGCGGGCGAGGGCCTCGCCGTCGCGCACCACCCGGACGACGTAGCGGCTGCCGCGGCGCAGTCCGCCGCCGGAGACGACGATGATCTCGCTCTGGTGCCCATAAACCTCGGCGATGGCGGCGCGCAGCCGCCGCGCGGTCGAGGCGAGGTCGACTTCGGCCTCGATCACGATCCGGCCAGAGATGATGTGGAGTCCGCCGGCGAAGCGAAGCATGGCGGACACTTCAGCCTTGCGGACCGAGGACTTCTTTATGTCCAGCCGGGAAAGTTCTTCCTTGACTGATGCTGTCAGTGCCATGGCACCTTTCCTACCTGTTCCCGAAAATGTCGTGGTACGCCGTTGCCAGACGCAGCGGGTCGTGGATCGGCCGGCGGCTCGACGCCCCCACTTTACCCAACACCACCTCGGCCCCGAGCATCCCGGCCGCGCGTTCGAAGTCGGCGCGGTCCGTCACGGAGGCCGGATCGGCCAGGACGACGTCGATCGTGAAGTCCGGGGCGTACTCCCGGAGCACCCGCAAATGGTCCGCGGCGGACATGCCGAGGGTTTCCTTGGTGTCCGTGGCAAGGTTCATGGTGAGGCACCGGCGGGCGGCCGTGTTGCAGAGCGCCTCACGCATTTCCGGCAGCAGCAGGTGCGGCAGCACGGAGGTGTACCAGGAGCCGGGGCCCAGGATGACCCAGTCGGCCAGTTCGATCGCGGTGAGCGCCTCGATGCAGGCGGGGGCGTTTTCGGGCAGCAGCCGGACGCGTTCCAGCGAGCCGGCGACGGCGCATTTTGCCTGTCCCGTCAGGGTCTGCAGCGCCTGGCTGCCGTCCGGCGCGGTGACCCGGACCTGGCCCTCGATGGTCAAGGGGACGCTGGACATCGGCAGGACCTCCCCGCGGGCACCGAGCAGCGCGCCGGCCCACTTGAGGCCCGCGACGGTGTCGCCCAGGAGCTCCCACAGGGTCACGATCAGCAGGTTGCCCATGGCGTGTTCGTCGAGGGAACCGCCGCGGCCCTTGCCGGGCGCGAAGCGGTGCTGCATGACGTCGCGCCAGGTGCGGCCCCAATCGGTGTCGTCACAGAGCGCGGACAGCGCCATCCGAAGGTCGCCGGGCGGAAGGACGCCGTACTCCTCACGCAGCCTGCCGGAGGACCCGCCGTCGTCCGCGACGGTGACGACGGCGGTCAGCTCGGACGTGAGCAGACGCAGGGCCGACAGCGAGGCGGCGAGGCCGTGGCCGCCGCCGAGCGCCACGACGGAGGGACCTTTGTCCTGCTGGCTGGCGAAGGCGGCGCTGGCCGGAGGGACGAGCGGCAGGGGTCCGGTGAGCAGCGCCATTACTCGCGGCCCAGGTCCCGGTGGGTGGTGGTAACAGTGACCCTCGGGTACTGCGCGAGCCTGCGGGACAGCTCGACGGCGACGGCCACGGAGCGGTGTTTGCCGCCGGTGCAGCCGACGGCAATGGTGGCATAGTGCTTGTTTTCGCGCCGGTAGCCGTCGAGGACCGGCTCAAGGGCCAGCACGTAGCGTTCTACGAAGTTGGCGACACCCTGCGCCTCCAGCACGTAGTCGCTGACGTCCTGGTCCAGCCCGGTGTGCGGGCGCAGCGCCGGGACCCAGTGCGGGTTGGGGATGAAGCGGGCGTCGGCGACGAAGTTGGCGTCGACGGGGAGCCCGTACTTGAACCCGAAGCTCATCACGTTAAGTCGGAGGGCCACGGGGCCGGTTTCGCTGAACAGCTCGGTGATCGCGGTGGCGAGGCCGTGGACATTCAGGGTGGAGGTGTCCAGCACGATGTCGGCGGAGGTGCGGAGTTCGTGCAGCAGTTCGCGTTCGGCGGCGATGCCGTCCAGGATCCTGCCGCCGCCCTGCAGCGGGTGGGGGCGCCGGCCCTGTTCGAAGCGGCGGACGAGGACGTCGTCGTTCGCGTCGAGGAACAGCACCCGGAAGCCGACGCCGCTGGCTTCCAGGTTGCGCAGGGCGGTGCGGATGTCAGCGAACAGCTCCTTGCTGCGGACGTCCATCACCACCGCGAGCTTCGAAATGGAACCGGGCGCGTGGGACACGATTTCCGCGAGGGTGCCGAGCATCTGCGGGGGGAGGTTTTCCACGACATACCAGCCGTGGTCCTCCAGCGCGTCCGATGCAGTGCTTCGGCCGGCTCCCGACATGCCCGTCACCACGAGCAGTTCGGCCTCGACGGGTTTGACCGGCGTCATGCCGTCCGGCTCCGTCCCGGATCCTGCCGTCGACTCTGCCATCAGTGAAGCCCCGTTCTGCTGTGCTGTTGTTCGATCTGTGCCGGATGCGGCCCGCGGTGAGGTGAATCGCCGCGCACCGTTTCCCAAGTCCTTACCCTAGCTAAGTTTGCCGGGGCTAGCTAAGTCTCGAGGATTTCGCCGGTGGTCATGTTGATGGCGGGGACGGTGGCGGTGTCGCCGTCGTCGTCGGTGAAGTGCCGGACGATCGCCGCAGCCAGCGACGGCCCGATCCCCTTGGCGCCGGTGAGCTCCTCGAAGCTGGCCGTCCTGATGCTCTTGACCGAGCCGAACTGGGCGAGGAGGGCCTTGCGCTTGGATTCCCCGAGGCCGGGCACGCCGTCGAGCGCCGAGACGGTCATCGCCTTGCCGCGCTTCTGCCGGTGGAAGGAGATCGCGAAGCGGTGGGCCTCGTCGCGGACGCGCTGCAGCAGGTACAGCCCGGCGGAGGCGCGCGGCAGGATCACCGGGAAGTCGCTGTCCGGCAGCCAGACTTCCTCGAGCCGTTTGGCGAGCCCGACGACGTAGACATCGTCGATGCCCAGTTCGGCCAGGGCGCGGGCGGCCGCGTTGACCTGCGGCTTGCCGCCGTCGACCACCACGAGGTTGGGCGGGTAGGCGAATTTGGTCCGGGGCGCTGGGGTCGTGGTGTCGGCGACGGCCACCGCGGAGGAACCCGCGACGGCGGCGTCCGCCGCGGCGTTGAGCATGGCCTGATGGCCCGGCTGCCGGGCGGCGTCGGCCTGCGCCGTCTTCTCCTGGAGGTAGTTGCGGAACCGCCGGGTCAGCACGTCATGCATGGCCGCGGTGTCGTCCGTCGCGGCGGCGCCGGTGACGGAGAACTTCCGGTACTCGGACTTCTTCGGCAGCCCGTCCTCGACCACCACCATCGAACCGACCACGTTGGTGCCCTGGACGTGTGAGATGTCGAAGCATTCGATCCGCATCAGCGCGACCGGCAGCTCGAGGGCCTCCTGCAGTTCCTGCAGCGCCTGGGACCGCATGGTCAGATCGCCGGCGCGGCGGGATTTGTGCAGCTTGAGGGCATGCACGGCGTTATCCCGTACGGTGGACAGCAGGGCGGCCTTGTCGCCGCGCTGCGGCACGCGGACATCGACCCTCGCCCCGCGCAGCCCGCTGAGCCACTGCGCCAGTTCCGCCGCGTTGCTGGGCTCCGCCGGGACGAGGACCTCGCGGGGCAGCCTGCCCTGGAGTCCGGCTTCCTCGCCGTACACCTGCTGGAGCAGATGCTCGACGAGGTCCGGGGTGGTGGAGTCCTCGACCTTTTCAACGACCCAGCCCCGCTGGCCGCGGATCCGGCCGCCGCGGACGTGGAAGACCTGCACGGCGGCTTCGAGTTCATCCTCGTGCAGGGCGAAGACGTCGGCGTCGGTGCCCTCGGCGAGGACGACGGCGTTGCGTTCGAACACCTTCTTGAGCGCGACGATGTCGTCGCGGATCCGCGCCGCCCGCTCGTAGTCCAGCTCCGCAACGGCGGCGGCCATGTCCTTTTCCAGCCGCGTGACGAACGGCTTGGCCTCGCCGCCCATGAAGGTGCAGAAATCCTCGGCCAGGGCGCGGTGGTCCTCGGCGGAGATGCGGCCGACGCAGGGGGCCGCGCACTTGTCGATGTAGCCGAGCAGGCAGGGCCGGCCGCTGGCTTCGGCACGTTTCAGGACGCCGGCGCTGCAGCTGCGGACGGGAAACACCCGCAGCAGGGTGTCCATGGTGTCGCGGATGGCACCGGCGGTGTAGGGGCCGAAGTAGCGGGTGCCTTTGCGGCGTTCGCCG
This sequence comes from Pseudarthrobacter sp. PvP090, assembly GCF_040547365.1. Classification (NCBI taxonomy): domain Bacteria; kingdom Bacillati; phylum Actinomycetota; class Actinomycetes; order Micrococcales; family Micrococcaceae; genus Pseudarthrobacter; species Pseudarthrobacter sp. PvP090. Next base: position 185,968 of record NZ_JBEPPO010000008.1, on the reverse strand, counting down.
CGCAGGACCTGGACCCGGGGGTACTTCTCCCCCATGGAGACGGCCAGGTAGGGGTAGCTTTTGTCGTCCCGGAACATCACGTTGAAACGGGGCTTGAATTCCTTGATCCACGTGTATTCGAGCTGCAGGGATTCGAGCTCGCTGCCGACGACGGTCCACTCGACGCTGCTGGCCGCATGGACCATCGCGTACGTTTTGGGGAGCAGCCCGGCCGGGTTGGCGAAGTAGGAGTTCAGCCGTGAACGGAGGTTCTTGGCCTTGCCGACATAGATGACCCGGCCGTGCGGGTCGCGGAAGCGGTACACGCCCGGATTGGTCGGAATCTCACCCGTCTGGGGTCGGTAACTCGCTGGATCTGCCACGGTTCAAGTCTACTGAGCCTGCAGCCATTCCCAGGACGGCCGGGGGCCGGGGCGAGGATGATCTGGCGCGTTTGAGTCCCTCCGGTGGTGGCGAACGGCGGCGCGGCTGCCGTCGTCCCGACCACTGAAGCACTTCCGGCGTCCGGCGGAACAGGACATGATGTTGGTCTATTGGGCGGCCTCAAGTGCAGCGGATCATGCATCCGATCCGATTCCGCAGGGTCCCCCTTTTTTGTCGGTGCTCGATGATTTGATGGGTTCATGGAAAGCACGGACTGGAGTGCGGAGGGCCGGAAGGCGCTGGCGGCTGTTGCGGCGTTGACTGCGGCGCTGGATTCCTTCGCCGGGGGCGCCGCTGGCCGCATCGATCCGTCCGTTGCTGATAACGCTGATCCGTCCGGGTCTGGCCCCAGTGGTCCGTCCGGGGCCGGCCCGTTGAGGGACGATCCGTTGCGGGCTTTAGCGGATGAGTGCCTGGACGGCCTGTCCGACATGGCCCAGGTGGAGGCGCGGTTTGCTGCGTTGAAGGTGCTGCTGGCGGCGGCCTATGTGCGGGCCACCCACGCCCTGGCCGCGCCGCCGGTGGCCCTGCAGGACGCCAGGTGCCAGGAGATGGCGGTGACTGCTGAGGTCGCGTGTGTCCTGACGGTGGGAGCGGGGACCGCCGGGGCGTTTCTGGGCGACTGCCTGGCCCTGACGAACCGTTTGCCGCTGACCCTGGCTGCGCTGGGTGCCGGGACGATCTCCTGGGCCCACGCCCGGGCCATGGTGGATGAAACCGCGAACCTGGACCCGGCCGGGGCGGCCGCGCTGGAGGCGCACTTCCTGGACCCGGACGCCCCCAACCCCGCCCGCGGGTGTCCGGCCGGGGACCTGGTGCCGTACCGGTTCCGCGCCAAGGCCCGCACGTGGCGGGAGCGCCACCACCCGGACAGCATCGAGAAACGCCACGCCAGAAGCGCGAAGGACCGGCGGGTCGAGTTCCGCCCGGACTCTGACGGGATGGCCTGGTTCTCCGCCTACCTGCCGGCCGATACCGCCGTGGGGATCTGGGACCGGACCACCGCTGCCGTCCGGGCCCTGCAGGGCCCGGACGAGGCACGCACCCTGACCCAGCTCCGCGCCGACATCGCCGCCACCTTGCTCCTCAACACGGGTACCGACGCCGGCACCGACGGCAACGGTCTTGCCGGGGATGTGCCGGTCCCGCGGGCACAGGTCATCATCACCGTCCCGGTCCTGTCCCTCCTCGGCGCCACGGACGAACCGGCGATGCTCGACGGATATGGTCCGATCCCGCCCTCCATGGCCCGCCGGCTGGTCGCCGACGGCGCCGGCTCGTTCCACCGGGTCCTGGTCGACCCGCGGGACGGTGCGCCGCTGGAAATCGGCCGGGCCAGTTACCGCCTCACGAAGACCATGCGCCAATGGCTCCGGCTCCGCGACGGCAGATGCCCCTTCCCCGGGTGCAACAACCCGTCCCTGGACAACGACGCCGACCACCTCCTGGCCTGGGCCGACGGAGGCACCACCGGCATCACCAACCTCGGACAGCCATGCCGCAAACACCACCGCCTCAAACACGCCTCAGCCTGGACACCGAGCGGGGCCGGCAAAGACACACCGCCAGGCTGGACCTCACCCTCAGGCCGGTACTATCCCAGCGAGCAGCAGGACTGGGAACCACCCCACTGGCCACCCGGCGTGCTGGAAACGTCCGCGGACCCGAACGGAGACGCGGAAAAGGATCCAGAACAGGAACAGGAACTGCCCGAGGACCCCTTCCTGGACTGGGACCCGCTCACGGCCGGCCACCCCTTCCGTGCAGCCGGCACAGACAACCTGGTCAGCTATGGGCCGCTCGGCGAATCCGCCCTGGAAGCCTTCCTTGCCCAACACGCTTGACCACGGATCGCGCGCGTTCGGGCGAGGCACTATGCCGTCTCCCCCGAGGACCCAGGCGACGTGGCTAGTCGATGGCCTTGCTCTGGTTGTAGCTCGTGGAGCGTTCCTGGCCGCTGAGTTCCGCGATCGCGTCCATGATGCGGTCGGTGGCCTGCCGGCGGGCGGGCAAGGAGTGGTCCGGTCCGGTCTTGTCGAAGTACAGCGGCGCGCCGACTCTCATGGTGAAGTGCTGCGGCTTGACCGACTTGCTGTCCGCGGGCTGGAGGTGCTCGGTGCCGATGAGTCCGACCGGGATCACCGGGGCGCCCGTGGTCAGGGCCAGCCAGCCGACGCCGGTGCGGCCCCGGTAGAGGATGCCGTCGCGGGATCGCGTTCCCTCCGGGTAGATGCCTACACCTTTGCCGGAGTCAAGGATTTCCAGCAGCGTTTTCAGCGCCTGAACGCTGGCGGCCTGTTCGCCGCGTTCCACCGGGATGGAGCCGACAGCCTCGAAGAAGGACTTCATCACCTTGCCCTTGACCCCGCCGGTGGTGAAATATTCAGCCTTGGCGAAGAAGGCCACGGGGCGGGGCATGAGCGCCTGGACGATCACGCTGTCCAGGAAGGACAGGTGGTTGGGGGCCACGATAAACGGGCCCTCCTGGGGCACGTTTTCGAGTCCGATGACCGTGGGCCGGCAGGTCGAGGTGACCAGACCACGCGTGGTCCAGCGGATTGCATCAAACATTGCCATCGGTGTGCACCTCGTCTACGGCGGCGGTCATCGGGTCATGGGTCACTGCGTTCGGGTTCCCGGCGGTGGCCCGCCCCGGATCCCGCCGGGCAATGGTCTCGTGAAGGGCCGCACTGCTGTGCACGATCTCCACCGCGCCGGCCGCGTCCAGTTCGCCGTCCGGAGCGAAGCCCCAGCCTACGCCGATGCAGTCGATTCCGTTGGCAGCCGCTCCGGCGACGTCCTGCGCACGGTCCCCCACCATCACCGCATGTCGGATGTCCACGCCGTGGTGGCTGGAGAGGTCTGCCAGCGCCGCGGCCACGATCGCCGCCTTCCCGGACGGCACACCGGCTGCCGCCGCCTCATCGGCGGCCGAGCCACGGATCGTATGGAACAGGGCGGCGATACCGTGGTGCTCCAGGACAATACGGGCGATGCCTTCGGGTTTCTGGGTGGCGACGGCGATGGGCCGGCCTGCTTCGACGAAGGATTCCAGCAACGCCCGGATCCCCGGGTACAGCACGCTTTGGCCGATGCCGGTGGCACGGTAGTGCGCACGGTAGATGCGGATGGCGTCGTCGAGCCGGTCGGCGGGGACCCCGGCGATGTCCGTGAGGGAATGGCTGAGTTTCGGGCCGATCATGGCATCCATCAGGGCCTTGTCGGGAACGCCGAGTCCAAGCTCGGTGAGGGCCGCTGCGATTCCGTCCGTTATCCCCCCGGCCGGATCGACAAGAGTGCCGTCCAGGTCGAAGATTACGGGCACTGTTGTTTGCGTCACCGGCCTAGTTTCTCACGTGAGTACGGATGCCAGAAACTCGCATGCCCCAGTGGGAATGTATCGGTGACGAGGGGCCGGTGCCTGCGCGGCAGCTGCGCGGAGGCACCGGCGCCCGGCCCGGCTCAGGCCAGGATTTCGGCGAGGAAGGCCGCCGTGTGGCTTTCCGTGGACTTGGCCACCTGTTCCGGGGTTCCGGAGGCGACAATGCGGCCGCCGCCGGAGCCGCCGTCTGGGCCCAGGTCCACGATCCAGTCCGCGCTCTTGATGACGTCAAGATTGTGTTCGATCGTGATGACCGTGTTGCCCTTTTCCACGAGGCCCTGGAGGACAAGGAGCAGCTTCCGGATGTCCTCGAAGTGCAGGCCCGTGGTGGGTTCGTCCAGCACGTAGACGCTGCGCCCGTTGGAGCGCTTCTGCAGTTCCGCGGCGAGCTTGACGCGCTGCGCCTCGCCGCCGGAGAGCGTCGTGGCGGGCTGGCCCAGCCGGACGTAGCCGAGTCCGACGTCGACGAGGGTCCGGAGGTGCCGGGCGATCGGCGAGAAGGCGGCGAAGAACTCCGCGCCTTCCTCGATCGGCATGTTCAGGACATCGGCGATTGTCTTGCCCTTGTAGTGGACTTCCAGGGTTTCGCGGTTGTACCGGGCGCCGTGGCACACCTCGCAGGGCACGTAGACGTCCGGCAGGAAGTTCATTTCGATCTTCAGTGTGCCGTCGCCGGAGCACGCCTCGCAGCGGCCGCCCTTGACGTTGAAGGAGAAACGGCCCGGCAGGTAGCCGCGGACCTTGGCCTCGGTGGTGTCGGCGAAGAGCTTGCGGATGTTGTCAAAGACACCGGTGTAGGTCGCCGGGTTGGACCGCGGGGTGCGGCCGATCGGGCTCTGGTCGACGTGGACCACCTTGTCGAGGTGCTCGAGGCCCTGGATCGACTTGTGCCGTCCCGCCACCTGCTTGGCGCCGTTGAGCTTGTTGGCCAGGACCTTGTAGAGGATCTCGTTGACCAGAGTGGACTTGCCGGAGCCGCTGACGCCGGTCACTGCGGTGAACAGGCCCAGCGGGAAGGCGGCATCCACGTTCAGGAGGTTGTTCTCCTTGGCGCCGATGACCTTGAGTTCGCGCTTCTTGTCGTACTTGCGGCGCTTCTTGGGGATCTCAATCCGTTTCCGGCCAGAGAGGTAGTCGCCGGTGAGCGATTCGGTGTTCTCGAGCAGCTCCTTGTAGGAGCCGGAGTGCACCACCATGCCGCCGTGTTCGCCGGCCCCCGGCCCGATGTCGACCACCCAGTCGGCCTCCTGGATGGTGTCCTCGTCGTGCTCCACCACAATCAGGGTGTTCCCGAGGTCCCGCAACCGGGTGAGGGTCTCGATCAGGCGGCGGTTGTCCCGCTGGTGCAGGCCGATGGACGGCTCGTCCAGGACGTACAGCACGCCCACGAGGCCTGAGCCGATCTGGGTGGCCAGCCGGATGCGCTGGGCTTCTCCGCCGGAGAGGGTGCCGGAGGGGCGTTCCAGGTTCAGGTACTCCAGGCCGACGTCGAGCAGGAAGGTCAGGCGGGCCTGGATCTCCTTGAGCACCTGGTTCGCGATCTGGGCTTCGCGGCCGGTGAGGACGAGGTTGTCCAGGAAGTGGGCGCATTCGCGCATCGGCAGGGCGGCGACGGCGGCAATGGACTTGCCGTTGATCAGCACCGAGAGCGACGCCGGGTTCAGGCGCGCGCCGTTGCAGGCCGGGCACGGGATCTGCCGCATGTATTCCTCGTAGCGGTCGCGAGCCGAGTCCGAGTCCGTTTCGAGGTGTTTGCGGTGGACGTACTGGATGACGCCCTCGAAGCCGGTACTGTATTTGCGTTCCCGGCCGAAGCGGTTGCGGTACTGCACCACGACTTTGTGGTCCTTGCCGTGCAGCACGGTCTGGCGGGCGTCCTCGGAGAGCTTGTCCCACGGGGTGGTCATGGAGAAGCCGAGTTCCTTGGCGAGGCCGCCGAGCAGGCGGTTCCAGTACTCGGTCGTGGCGGTGCCGAGGGACCACGGCGCGATGGCTCCCTCCGCGAGTGACAGTTCCCCGTTCGGGATGATGAGTTCCTCATCGACTTCCAGCTTCGTGCCGATGCCGCTGCAGGCCGAGCAGGCGCCGAAGGGGTTGTTGAAGGAGAAGGAGCGCGGTTCGATCTCGTCGATCGCGAGGGGGTGCTCGTTGGGGCAGGCGAGGTGCTCGGAGAACGCCCTGATCCGCTCCGGGTCGTCGGCGTCGAGGTCGACGAATTCGGCGAGGATCCGTCCCTCGGCCAGGCCGAGGGCGGTTTCCACCGAGTCGGTGAGGCGCTGGCTGATGCCTTCCTTGACCACAAGGCGGTCAACCACTACCTCGATGGTGTGCTTGAACTGCTTGCCCAGTTTGGGGGGATCGCTGAGCTGGATCAGCTTGTCATCGACGCGTGCCCGCGAGTAGCCCTTGGCGGTGAGTTCCTTGAACAGTTCGACGAATTCGCCCTTGCGGCCGCGGACCACGGGTGCCAGGACCTGGAAGCGGGTGCCTTCCGGCAGTTCCAGCAGCTGGTCGACGATCTGCTGCGGGGTCTGCTTCGCGACGGGCTCCCCGCAGATGGGGCAGTGCGGGCGGCCGACACGTGCCCACAGCAGGCGCATGTAGTCGTAGATCTCGGTGATGGTGCCCACGGTGGAGCGGGGGTTCTTGCTGGTGGACTTCTGGTCGATGGACACCGCGGGCGACAGGCCCTCGATGAAGTCGACGTCGGGCTTGTCCACCTGGCCCAGGAACTGCCGGGCGTAGGCGGACAGGGACTCGACGTACCGGCGCTGGCCCTCGGCGAAGATCGTGTCGAAGGCCAGGGATGACTTTCCCGAGCCGGAGAGCCCGGTGAAAACGATCATGGAGTCGCGGGGCAGGTCGAGGTCCACGTTGCGCAGGTTGTGCTCGCGCGCACCCTTGACAACGAGCCGGGACATGTCCGGACGTTTCACCGCGGGACGGGATTCCTCCGCGCGGCCCGGTTTTACCGGACTCATCGGAACGGAGGGTGGGGAATCAACGGCTGGATCTTCAGCTACGGCTTTAGGCACGCTACCAATGCTAATCGAAAACTTCTTCGAATTTCCATTCCCGGCTGTGCCGCCAGCGGGCATGGGCGCCCGATGTGTTAAGGGGCCGCCATCGGGGCGCTACTCGCGGTCGTAGGCGGCGGCGAGCAGTTGCACGGCCTCGGCGAAGCTCGCGCCCTGGGCCTTTGCGGCGGCGGCGAACTCGGCGGCGGCGGCGGAGAGGGAGCTCCAGGCCTCGTCCCGGGCGCAGACCACCGTCCCGTTCCGCCCCCGGGTCAGCACAACGCCGGCCGCCTCCAGTTCCTTGTAGGCGCGGGCCACGGTATGCGGCGCGACTCCCAGTTCGCCGGCCAGGCTCCGGACGGCAGGAAGCCTGGTCCCGGGCGCCAAGGTGCCGTTGTCCGCCCGTTCAATGATGTTGAGCCGGAGCTGTTCGAACAGCGGGACGGAACTGCCGGGATTTGGCCGCCAGGCACCGGGAAAAGGCGTGATGGACGTTTCGGTGGGGCTCACTGTCCGGGCTCCGGGGTGTGCCCGCGGTGTTCGCGGCGGGCGAACTGCGCCTCGTACAGTTTCAGGTACAACCCGCCCCTGGTCATGAGTTGCCGGTGCGTGCCCTGTTCAACGATCCGTCCTTGGTCCATGACGAGAATTAGATCAGCGTCCCGGACGGTGGACAAGCGGTGGGCGATCACGAAGCTTGTGCGTCCCTGCCGGAGCCGCCGCATGGCCTGCCGGATCTGCGCCTCGGTGCGGCTGTCCACCGAGCTGGTGGCCTCGTCGAGGACTAGGATACTGCGCCCGGCCAGTTGTGCCCTGGCGATCGAGATGAGCTGGCGCTGGCCGCGGCTCAGCGAGTCGCCGTCGTTGCCGAGCATCGTGGCGTAGCCGCCTGGCAGGGCGCGGACGAACTGGTCCACGTGGCTGGCCTGCGCAGCGGCCACGATTTCGGCGTCGCTGGCGCCGGGGCGGCCGTACTCGATGTTGTCCCTGATGGTGCCGGTGAACAGCCAGCTGTCCTGCAGCACTGTGCCGAAGTTGGCCCGCAGCTGATCCCGCGGCAGCGCCGCGATATCCGCCCCGTTGACCGTGATCCGGCCGGAATGCAGTTCATAGAAACGCATCAGGAGGTTCACCACGGTGGTCTTGCCGGCGCCGGTGTGCCCCACGATCGCCACGGTCTGCCCGGGCTCCACGGCAAAGGACAGGTCCCGGACCACGGGCGAGCCGGGCCGGTAGCCGAAGGTGACACGCTCGAACGTGACCCGGCCCGCGGACGCGGACACTGGAAGTCCGGCGCCGGCCCGCCCGGCCACGGCGGAAGCCACGGCGGAGGTCCCTGCCGAAGCACCCGCCGCCGGCCCCTCCCCAGGACCCGGGGAAGGTTCCGGCGGGATCTCCGGAGCGTCGAGGAGCTCAAAGACCCGCCCGGCCGACACGAGGCAGGACTGCACAAGGGTCAGCATGCCGCCGATCTGCCCCATCGGCTGGCTGAAGAGCCTGCTGAACTGGAAGAAGGCCTGGAGGCCTCCGATGGTCAGGGCACCGGACAGGACCTGGAGTGCGCCGACGACGGCGACCGCGACGTAGTTGAGGTTGGACACCAGGACCATGAGGGGCTGCACGGCGCCGGACACGTACTGGGCACGCGCACTGGCGCGGCACAGCTTGTCGTTGCCGTCCTTGAAACTGGCCGCGACTGACTCCTGCTGCCCGAAGGCCTTGATGACCTCGTGGCCGGTGAAGAACTCCTCCAGCTGAGCGTGCAGCTCGCCCGTGCTCCCCCACTGCTCGGTGAAATGCGCCTGGGATTTCCGGGCCACCAGGACGGTGATGAGGGTGGACACCGGGACGGAGACCAGCGCGATCACGGCCAGGACCGGGGAGAGCCACAGCATCATGGCCAGGGCCCCGGAGAGCATCAGCAGCGACAGGATCAGCTGGTTGAGCAGCTGGTTGAGGGCCTGGGCGATGTTGTCGACGTCGTTCGTGGCGCGGCTCAGGACGTCCCCGCGGTGTTGATCGTCGAAATGGCTGGACGGCAGGACGTGCAGTTTCTCCTCGACGGAGGCCCGCAGCCCGTATCCCAGGCGCTGCACCGCCACGGCCGTCAGGGCTCCCTGGATCCAGCTGAAGACGGAGGCCGCCAGATACATGACGGACACCGCCGCCAGCAGGGCACCAAGTTTTTCCTGGTCGAACGGCCCGCCGACGAAGCCCGCAACGACGACGTCGGTGGCGTCACCGAGGATTTTCGGCGCCGCCACGTTGAGCACCACAAAGGCGCAGGTGGCGGCGATGACACCGGCCATCCGCCACTTGGATGGGCGCAGCAGCCCGAGCAGCCGTCCGGCGGTGCGCCAGCGGAACCGGCCGCGGTTCCCGGCGTTCTCGAGGGACACCACCGGGAGGGATTCGTTGCGGCCGCCGGAGGGCGAGTCCACCAGGGGCTGGTCCCGGGAGTCACGGGCCGTGGGCGCGTCGGTCCCGGCGTCGAGCACCGGCTCACGGGTCACAGGGTTTCCTCCAGCACCAGTTGCGACGCTGCGATCTCCTGGTAGCTCTGCGACGACTGCAGCAGCTGGCTATGTGTTCCCTGCGCCACGACCCGGCCGTCCTCGAGCACCAGGATCAGCCCGGCGTCCACGATTGTGGCCACTCGCTCGGCGACGATCAGGACGGTGGCCGTGCGCAGCAGCGGCGCCATCGCCTCGCGGAGCCGGTAGTCGGTGCCGTAGTCCAGCGCCGAGAAGCTGTCGTCGAACAGGTAGACGGGAGCCTTGCGGAGCAGCGCGCGCGCTATGCACAGGCGCTGCCGCTGACCGCCGGAGAAATTGGTGCCGCCCTGGCTCACCGGTGATTCCAGTCCGTTCGGCAGATTCCGGACAAACTCCCCCGCCTGCGCGGCGTCCAGTGCCTGCCAGAGCTCCGCGTCCGACGCCGCCGGCGCCGCCATCCTCAGGTTCGCGGCGAGTGTTCCGGAGAACAGATAGGAATGCTGGGGCACGACGGCGATCAGGTTCCGCAGCGCCGCCAGGGGCAGCCCTCGCACGTTGCATCCGCCGATGCTGATCTCCCCGCCGGTGGCCTCCAGGAACCTGGGCAGCAGGTTCAACAGGGTGGTCTTGCCGCTGCCGGTGGCGCCGATCACCGCCGTCACGGCCCCGGGAGCGGCCGTGAAGCTGACGCCGTCGAGCACCGGGGCCTCGGCGCCCGGGTACGCGAAGGACACGTTGCGGAACTCCACGGCGTTGCCCCCGGGCGCCGCTCCGCCGGGACCGTCGGTGATCGCCGGCGCCGTGTCCAGGACCGCCTGGATTCGTTCCGCGCAGGCTGCCGCGCGGGGTGCCGTCATGAAGACGTACATCGCCATCATGATCGCGATCAGGATTTGCAGGATGTAGGCGATGAACGCCGTCAGCGCGCCCAGCCGCATGTCGCTGGACTGGATCCGGTGCCCGCCGAACCAGACCACACCGACCGATGACAGATTGACCACGAACATGATCAGCGGCATCATTCCTGCGACCAGCAGCGCGGAACGCAGGTTGTTCCGGGTCAGGTCCCGGTTGGCCCCGTCGAACCGCCGGATCTCGTGCCCCTGGCGGACAAAGCCCCGGATGACGTTGGCGCCGATGATCTGCTCACGCAGGATCCGGCTGATCCGGTCGATGAGTTCCTGGCCCTGCCGGTAGAGCGGGACCAGACGGCGCACGATCAGGACCATGATGACCGTGAGCACCGGGATGACCGCGACGACGATGCCGGACAAGGCGATGTCCTGGTGCACGGCCAGCACGATGCCGCCGATGAAGATCGCGGGCGCTGCGACCAGCATCGTGAACACGAGGACCAGAAGGGTCTGGATCTGCGCGACGTCGTTCGTGGCCCTCGTGACCAGGCTGGCGGCGCCGAACGCGCCGACTTCCTGGGAGGACATGGACTGCACCTTGGCAAACAGTTCTTCGCGCAGTTTCCGGCCGAGCTCCATCGCCACGACGGCGCCCAGATAGCCGGCGGCGATGGCCGCCGCCACCTGCACGGAGGCGATGGCGGCCATCCAGGAACCCAGGCTCAGGATCTCCGGGACGTTGCCGCCAACGATCCCGTCGTCAATGATGGCCGCATTCAGGGTGGGGAGGAGGAGGTTCGCGGTCGTCTGCACGAGCTGCAGAACCACGATGGCCAGCACGGTCCCTTTGTGGGCGGCCAACAGCCGGCCCATCAGACCAATCAGCACCGAACCTCCATCGCTAGAGCAGGGCACGGATCGGGATAGACCAAAGCAGCCGCCCCCACGCTGCCCCGACATTGTAAGCACTGTCACACAGTGCTCTGTTGTCATACGCTGTCCGGCCTGTCGGCCGGTCCGGAACCGCGACTGGGGTCAGCCCCGCTTGCGGGCCACGGCGAAGGTCCGCCGGAACGGAAACACGGTGCCGTGCGGCCCGGCCGGGTAGGCCTCCGCCAGCAGCGCCGAGTATTCGGCTTCAAACTCACGGGCGTCTGCGGCGGACAGTGCCGCCAGCACGGGCCGGAGTCCGGTGCCGCGGACCCACTCCAGGACGGGGTTCGCACCGGGGAGGAGCTGGAAGTACGTCGTCTCCCACGCGTCCGCGTCGCAGCCGGCGTCGAGCATGATGGCCAGGTAGTCGTCCGCCTCGCCCACAACGTCATCGTGGCGCAGCACACCGGCGAGCCGTCCCGCCCATGCAGCGGACTCGGCGAGCCCCCGCATCAGCGTGTGCGAGGGCGAATTGAAGTTGCCGGGGACCTGCAGGGCGAACCATGCGCCTGGCGGGAGCGCCGCGAGCCAGCGGGCCAGCATGTCCCGGTGGCCCGGGACCCACTGCAGCGCGGCGTTGGTGACGACGACGTCCGTGTCCGCGGCGGGCATCCAGCCGGCGATATCCGCCTTGCCGAAGGAGAGATTGGGCAGCCGATCCGCATGGCCGATGGACTGGGCCAGCATTTCCGCCGAGGAGTCCAGTCCCGTGACCGCGGCCTGGGGCCAGCGCTCAGCGAGGGTGGCCGTCAGGTTCCCGGGTCCGCAGCCGAGGTCGACGACGGAACGGGGCGCGTCCGCATGGATCCGGGCCGTCAGGTCAAAGTACGGCCTGTCCCGGTAGTCCCCGAACTGCACGTACTTGGCGGGATCCCATTTCACTGCTTTCCTCCAGTCACCGGCAAACGATGCGACGTCCGAAGCCTAACCCCGGCAGGAACGGCAGCCTAGGAGGCGCGCGACCCTGGCACCCCGGCCCAGGGAGTAGTCGCGGGGCACGGCGTTCCCCGGCAGGGCGTAGCGCCGCGGCTCCGGCTACTAAGCTGGTGAGCAATGAAACTTGTTGATCAGCTCCCCGCCCCGGCCGCCCGAGTCCCCGGCCGGGCCGGCCTGGACCCGGACGAGCTCTACACCCGCTTTGTCGAATGGACGGAAACCCGCGGGCTGGCCCTGTACACCGCCCAGGACGAGGCCGTCATGGAGCTTGGCGCGGGCGCCAATGTCATCCTGGCGACCCCCACCGGATCGGGGAAGTCCCTCGTCGCGATCGCGGTGCACTTCCAGGCCATGGCCCGCGGACAGCGCAGTTACTACACGGCACCGATCAAGGCCCTCGTCTCGGAGAAGTTCTTCGCCCTGTGCGAGATTTTCGGCGCCGAGAACGTGGGTATGATCACCGGCGACTCCGGCGTCAACCAGGACGCCCCGATCATCTGCTGCACGGCGGAAATCCTGGCCAACATCGCCCTCCGTGAAGGCGCCGCCGCCGACCTTGGCGCCGTCATCATGGACGAATTCCACTTCTACTCCGACCCGCAGCGCGGCTGGGCCTGGCAGGTCCCGCTGCTGGAACTCCCCCAGGCGCAGTTCCTGCTGATGTCCGCGACACTCGGCGACGTGAGCCGCTTCGAGGCCGGCATCACCGAGCTGACTGGTCGCCCGACGACGACCGTCAGTTCGGTAGAGCGGCCCATCCCGCTGCACTACTACTACGAGCAGACGCCGGTGCATGAGACGCTCGAGGAACTCCTCGCCACGAAGCAGGTGCCCGTCTATGTGGTGCACTTCAGCCAGGTGGAGGCGATCGACCGGGCACAGAACCTGATGAGCATCAACGTCTGCACACGCGAGGAGAAGGACAAGATCGCCGAGCTGATCGCCGGTTTCCGCTTCGCGGCCGGTTTCGGCAAGACGCTCAACCGGCTGGTCCGGCACGGCATCGGCGTCCACCACGCCGGCATGCTGCCCAAATACCGCCGGCTCGTGGAGCAGCTCGCCCAGGCCGGGCTGCTCAAAGTCATCTGCGGCACGGACACCCTGGGCGTGGGCATCAACGTCCCCATCCGCACCGTGCTGCTCACGGCGCTGAGCAAGTACGACGGCGTCCGCACCCGGCTGCTGAATTCCCGCGAGTTCCACCAGATCGCCGGCCGGGCCGGCCGGGCCGGCTACGACACCGCCGGGACCGTCGTCGTGCAGGCCCCGGAACATGTCACGGAGAACGTCAAGGCGATGGCCAAGGCCACGGCGAAGTTCGGCGACGACCAGAAGAAGCTCCGCCAGGTGGTCAAGAAGAAGCCGCCCGAGGGCTTCGTGTCCTGGGGCGAACCGACCTATAAGCGCCTCGTGGAGTCCGTCCCGGACCCGCTGACGTCGAGCTTCAGCGTGACCCACGCGATGCTGATGAACCTGATGGAACGGCCGGGCGATCCGTTCAAGGCCGCCCGCCGCCTGCTGACCGAAAACCATGAGCCGCGTTCTTCCCAGCTGCAGCTCATGAAGAAGGCCCTCGGTATCTACCGGGAGCTCCTGGCGGCCGGGGTCGTGGAGCGGATCCCACTGCAGGAGCAGGGCACGGACGGCCGCACGGTCCGCCTGACGGTCCACCTGCAGGCCAACTTCGCCCTGAACCAGCCGCTGTCCCCCTTCGCCCTCGCGGCGCTGGAGCTGCTGGATCCGGAGTCGCCGTCGTATGCCCTCGACGTTGTGTCCGTGATCGAGTCCACGCTGGAGAAGCCCCGGCAGATCCTGTCCGCGCAACTGAAAAAGGCGCGCGGCGAGGCGATCGCGGCAATGAAGGCCGACGGCATCGACTATGACCAGCGCATGGCCATGCTCGAGGAGGTCAGCTACCCGCAGCCCCTCGCGGAGCTCCTCGGCGAGGCGTTCGATGTCTACCGCCGGGCCGCCCCGTGGATCGGCGACTTCGAACTCGCACCCAAGTCCATCGTCCGGGACATGTACGAACGGGCGATGAACTTCGGCGAGTTCGTCCAGTTCTACGGGCTGGCCCGTTCCGAGGGCATTGTGCTGCGCTACCTTGCGGACGGCTTCAAGGCGCTGCGGCAGACCGTCCCGCAGGATGCCCTCCGCGAGGACCTTGAGGACCTCATCGCGTGGCTCGGCGAGCTGGTCCGCCAGGTCGACTCCAGCCTGCTCGATGAGTGGGAGGAGCTGACCTCGGGCAAGGCACCGACGCCGCACGACGCTCCCCCGCCGCCGCCGCCGTCGCTGACCTCCAACGTCCGCGCCTTCCGTGTCATGGTCCGCAATGAGATGTTCCGCCGGGTGGAGCTCTTCGCGGACGAGGACGCCACCGCCCTCGGCGAACTCGACGCCGGTACCGGCTGGGACGCTGAACGCTGGGAGGACGTGCTGGATGACTACTTCGACGAACACGACGACATCGGCACCGGCCCGGACGCCCGCGGCCCGGGCCTGCTGATCATCACCGAGGAACCGGGCCGGTGGAAAGTCCGGCAGATCTTCGAGGACCCGGCCGGGAACCATGACTGGGGCATCTCCGCGGAGGTGGACCTCGCGGCGTCGGACGAGACCGGAACCGCCGTCGTGCGTGTCACGGACGTGAACCGGCTCTGACGGTCCGCGGACCGGGACCACATCAGCGGGCCGGCGCTAGTAAACTCGGGGGATGAGTGTAATCCGGCCCGCGACGGCGAACGATGTCCCCGAAATCCTGCAGATGATCCATGACCTGGCCATCTACGAGAAGGAACCGGACGCCGTCCGGAACACCCCGGAGATGCTCACCGAGGTCCTCTTCGGCGAGCACCCGCGGGTGTTCGCCGCGATGGCCGAGAACGAGGCCGGCGAGGTCCGGGGCTTCGCCCTCTGGTTCCTGAACTACTCGACCTGGGAAGGCGTCCACGGCATCTACCTCGAGGACCTGTACGTGCGGCCCGAGGCCAGGGGTGAAGGCCACGGCAAGGCGCTCCTCCAGCATCTCGCCGCGACCGCCGTCGACCGCGGCTATGCCCGCGTCGAGTGGAGCGTCCTGGACTGGAACGAGCCCTCCATCAATTTCTACAAGAAGCTGGGGGCCGCGCCGATGGAGGAATGGTCCACCTTCCGGCTGACCGGCGGGGCGCTGGAAGCCTTCGGGACCGCGCACAAAGTCCACGCCGGTGGCTGACCTGCCCGTGACAGACGTTCCCTTCGCGGGAGCCGCTGCCGGTGTGCTGGAGGCCGCACCGCAGGCTGTCCCGCACACCATCAAGGCACGGCACGAATACCGCGGGATGCGCACCGCGGAGCACTACTTCGAAGTGCCCCTGGACCACTTCGCCGGCGGCACACCCGCCGGCGAGACCATCACGGTCTTTGCCCGCGAGTACGTCTCCGCGGACCACAGCGAGGACGAGGCCGCCGCGCTGCCGTGGCTGCTGTACCTTCAGGGCGGGCCGGGCGGGCGCGGCAACCGCCTCCCGGCGCTCGGCGGGTGGAGCAAGGCCGCAGCCAAGGATTTCCGTATCCTGATGCTGGACCAGCGCGGGACCGGCCTGTCCTCCGCGGTCGACCGCAACACCCTGCCGCTGCGCGGGAACGACGCCGACCAGGCGGACTACCTCGCGCACTTCCGGGCGGACTCGATCGTCGCCGACGCCGAGGCCATCCGGCTGGCGCTGGGCTCCGGGCCGTGGACGGTCTACGGGCAGAGCTACGGCGGCTTTTGTGCCCTCAGCTATCTCTCCTTCGCCCCGGAGGGCCTGCGGGAGGCCCTCATCACCGGCGGCCTCGCGCCCCTCTCCGGCCCCGCGGACCGGGTCTACCAGGCCACGTTCCAGCGTGTGGCGGCCCGCAACGCCGAATACTTCGGACGGTACCCCGAGGACCGCGCAGCGGTCACCGAGATTGCCCGGCACCTTCGCGAGACCGAGGAATTCCTGCCCGACGGCGAACGGCTCACCGTGGAACGTTTCCAGATGGTGGGTTCCTACCTGGGCGGGAACACCCGGGTGGATGCCCTGCACCACCTGCTGGAGGATGCCTTCGCCGGCACGCCCGGCGGGGACCGACTCTCGGATGCGTTCCTCGGCCAGGTCCACGGGCTCGTGTCCCGCTCCGCCAACCCCTTGTACGCGCTGATGCACGAATCCATCTACGGCCAGGGCGAGTCCACGGACTGGGCTGCCTGGCGGGTGCTGCAGGACTTCCCGGAGTTCTCCCCGGAGGCCCCCGAGCCGCTGCTCACCGGGGAAATGGTCTACCCCTGGTACTTCGAGCAGGACCCCGCCCTCCGGCCGCTGCGGGACGTTGCCCGGCGCCTCGCCGAAAAGAACGACTGGCCGCCGCTCTACGATCCGGAACGGCTCGCGCTCAACACTGTGCCGGTGGCTGCCGCCGTCTACACCGACGACATCTACGTCGACCGCGGACTGTCGCTTGAGACGGCCGCCGCTGTCCGGGGCCTGCAGGTCTGGGAGTCCGGCGACTTCCACCATGACGGCATCGCGGACGACGGCGAGGGCATCTTCGCCCGGCTCCTTGGCCTTACCCGGTCCGTCCGGGACTGACCCCGGCCGGTCCCTCCCGGACTGAACAGGGCCGGTCCCTCCCGGCCGGTCCCTTCGGCGCCCGGGCGGCGCCTAGGCGGGCGCCTGCACGGTCCGGTCCCGGGCGGCAGTGCGGAGGGCGACGGCGAACACCGCCGCGGCGACAGCGGCTGCCAGCAGGTTGAGGCCCTGGTAGCCGACGCCGCTCATCACCAGGCCGGAGAACCCTGCGCCGACGGCGCCGGCTACCCCCATCATGGTGTCCGAGACGCCCTGGACGAGGACACGGTCGTCGGCGCCGACGCTTTCGGCGAGCAGGGTGGAGCCGGCGATCGTGGCCGCGGACCAGCCCAGCCCGAGCAGCACCAGGCCAACCGTCACCAGGGCCGGCGCAGCCTGGCCGAATCCTGCCACGAGCACCGAGAGCAGGATCAGCCCGTGGCCCAGCAGGATGACCGGAAGCCGCCCGGCCTTGTCGGTCAGCCAGCCCATCACCGGCGAGAGCGCGTACATCCCGGCAATGTGCAGCGAGATGGTGAACCCGATCAGGACCAGCACGTCAGTGCTGGCTGCGTGGGCGTGGCCGGCCGGCATGCCCGCCAGGGGGCCCTCGGTCAGCAGCTGCAGGTGCAGGGGCGTCATCGACATCACGGCCGCCATGCAGCCGTGTGCGGCAATGATCGCGAGGAGGGCCAGTGCGGCCCGCGGCGACGCCCGGATGGCGCGCATGCCGTGACGGAGGCCGTGCCGCCGTCGTGATCCCGTGGTGCCGCCGGCGGGGCCGCCGCCGGCGGCGGAGCCGTTGCCGCTGGCGGGGCCGTTTCCGGCGGCCAGCAGCCCGCCGGCACGGAGGCGGGCCGCCAGCAGCAGCGGATCCGGCCGCAGGCCGATGAGCAGCAGCAGCGCGGCCAGCGCCAGCCCCACCGTCGAGAACACGAAGGGTCCGGCCAGTGCCGGAAGCCCGAGCGCCTCCCCCACCAGGGCGCCGGGACGGATCAGGTTGGGCCCGGCGACGGCGACGGCGCCGATGGTCACGGCCCACACCACGATCGCCAGGGACCGGCCGCGGTGCTCCGGGGCGGCGAGGTCGACGGCGGCGAAGCGGGCCTGCAGGTTGGCGGCCGTCCCGAGGCCCAGGAAGGCCGCGGCCAGTAACAGCACCGGGAAGCTGCCTGTCACCGTGGACACGATCACCAGCACCGCCCCGGCCATGGCGGCGAGCAAGCCCGTGACCAGGGACACCCGCCGGCCCCGCCGTCCGGCCAGTCCGGCGAGGGGCAGGGCGGCCGCCGCGGCTCCGAGGGTCATGGCGGTGGTGACCGAGCCGGCCCAGGCGTTCGAGCCGGAGAGCTGGACGGCCAGCAGGGACCCGACGGAGAGGCTGGCGCCGCTGCCCACGCCGCTGAGGAGCTGCGCGGTGCTCAACACCCAAACGGTACGGCGCTGGACCCGTTGCGGATCCAGCGCCGTACCGTTTGCTGCTGCAGTGTCGAAGATTTTCACGGTCCGAGCTTAGCCGAACCGTGGGGGCTACTCGGCGTCGGTGAGGCTCTTGCGGGAGTCCTCTTCGAGCCGGGCATCAAGCTTCGACTGTGTGGCCTTGGAGCTGACCAGGCTGGCGATCACGGCGACGATGATGGTGCCGATGATCACCCCGAGCGAGACGAAGGTCGGGATCTCGGGGGCCCACTCGATGTGCTGGCCTCCGTTGATGAAGGGCAGCTCGTTGACGTGCATGGCGTGCAGGACCAGCTTGACGCCGATGAACGCGAGGATCACAGAGAGTGCGTGCTTGAGGTAGATCAGTCGGGTCATCAGGCCGCCGAGCAGGAAGTACAGCTGCCGCAGGCCCATCAGGGCGAAGATGTTGGCTGTGAAAACGATAAATGCGCTCTGGGTCAGGCCGAAGATGGCCGGGATGGAGTCCACCGCGAAGAGCAGGTCCGTCAGGCCGATGGTGACAAAGACGATCAGCATCGGGGTGAAGACCTTCTTGCCGTCGACCACCGTGCGGAGCTTACCGCCGTCGAACTTCTCCGACATCGGCAGGACCTTGCGGATCCGCGCGATGAGCGGGTTTTCCTTGTCCTCCTCGTCCTCACCGTCGTCCTGGGCCTGCTTCCACGCGGTCCACAGCAGGAAGACGCCGAAGATGTAGAAGACCCAGCTGAACTGCTCGATCACGATGGCGCCGAGCAGGATGAAGATGCCGCGGAGGATCAGCGCGATGATGATGCCGACCATGAGGACTTCCTGCTGGTACTTACGGGGTACCGAGAAGCGGGCCATGATGATGATGAAGACGAAGAGGTTGTCGATGCTGAGGCTGTATTCCGTCACCCAGCCGGCGAGGAACTGCCCGCCGTATTCCGGGCCGGTGAAGGCGAACATGGCACCGGCGAAGAGCAAAGCGAGGGCAATGTAGAAGGACACCCACAGGCCGGCTTCCTTCATGGAGGGCTCGTGGGGTCGTTTGAGGACCAGCAGCAGGTCAATGGCGAGGATGATGCCGAGAACGACAAAGGAGCCGATCTCAAACCAGACGGGAAGTTCGGGCACGAAGATACCTTTCGCAGGGTGTGACGGTGCGGTGTAAGTCTCTCCGACTGGCCTGGCTCCGGTACTGAGGTACCTGGTACTTGGTACTGCCTGGCTGCCCGCTACGCCCGGCAGGGCATCTGTGCCGTGCGTGTTGACGATCGTAGCGCTTGGGATACTCCCCTACGTCCGCCCAACATTACCCTAGGCGTGGCCCGCGGACTGCATCTGGCGCAACTCCTTCTTGAGCTCCCCCACCTCGTCGCGGAGCCGGGCGGCGAGCTCGAACTGCAGCTCCCCGGCGGCGGCGTGCATCTGTTCGGTGAGCTGCTCGATCAGCCCCACCAGGTCCTCGGCCGGCGCGGCGGCCAGACCGTCCGCGCGGATCTTCGCGGCGCCCTTGCCCTTGCCGCGGGCCTTGCCGGCGCTGGCGAGGAGTTCGCGGGTGTCGGCGTCCTCCTTGGCGATCTGGTCCGTGATGTCGGCGATCTTCTTCCGCAGCGGCTGCGGGTCGATGCCCTTTTCGGTGTTGTACGCAACCTGGATCGCGCGGCGGCGGTTGGTCTCGTCGATGGCGTGGGCCATGGAATCGGTGATCCGGTCCGCGTACATGTGCACCTGGCCGGAGACATTGCGGGCGGCGCGGCCGATGGTCTGGATCAGCGAGGTGGACGAGCGCAGGAACCCTTCCTTGTCCGCATCCAGGATGCTCACCAGCGATACTTCGGGCAGGTCCAGGCCTTCCCGGAGCAGGTTGATGCCGACCAGCACGTCGAAGACCCCCATCCGGAGCTCCCGGAGCAGCTCCACCCGGCGGAGCGTGTCCACGTCGGAATGCAGGTATTCGACCTTCACGCCGTGGCCCAGCAGGTAGTCGGTGAGGTCCTCGGCCATCCGCTTGGTCAGCGTGGTGACCAGGACGCGCTCGTTCTTGGCGGTGCGGGTCCTGATCTCACCGAGCAGGTCATCGATCTGGCCCTTCGTGGGCTTGACGATCACCTCGGGGTCAATGAGGCCGGTGGGCCGGATGATCTGCTGGACGTAGCCGTCGGCCTTGCCGAGTTCGTACTTGCCCGGGGTCGCGGACAGGTAGACCGTCTGGCCCACGCGCTCGAGGAACTCGTCCCACTTCAGCGGCCGGTTGTCCATCGCCGAGGGCAGCCGGAATCCGTGGTCCACGAGGGTGCGCTTGCGGGACATGTCGCCCTCATACATGGCGCCGATCTGCGGAACGGTCACGTGGGACTCGTCGATCACCAGTAGGAAGTCATCCGGGAAATAGTCGATGAGGCAGTGCGGCGCCGTTCCGCCGGCCCGGCCGTCGATGTGCCGGGAATAGTTTTCGATGCCGTTGCAGAACCCCATCTGCTGCATCATCTCAAGGTCGTAGGTGGTGCGCATCCGCAGGCGCTGGGCCTCGACGAGCTTGTTTTGGCTTTCCAGGACCTGGAGCCGCTCGGCGAGCTCGTCCTCGATCTTCGTGATGGCGCGGCCCATCCGCTCCGGACCGGCGACGTAGTGCGAGGCGGGGAAGACGTACATTTCGGTCTCATCCCGGATGACTTCACCGGTCAGCGGGTGCAGGGTGTAGATGTTCTCGATCTCGTCGCCGAAGAACTCGATCCGGATCGCCAGCTCCTCATACATCGGAATGATTTCCACGGTGTCGCCGCGGACCCGGAACGTGCCGCGGTGGAAGTCCATGTCGTTGCGGGTGTACTGCATGGAGACGAATTTGCGCAGCAGGTCATCGCGGTTCATTTCGGCGCCCTTGCGGAGCGTCACCATGCCGGCGATGTACTCTTCCGGGGTGCCGAGGCCGTAGATGCAGGACACCGTGGCCACCACAATCACGTCCCGTCGGGTCAGCAGCGCGTTGGTGGCGGAGTGCCGGAGCCGCTCGACTTCCTCATTGACCGAGGAGTCCTTCTCGATGAAGGTGTCCGTCTGCGGCACGTAGGCCTCGGGCTGGTAGTAGTCGTAGTAGGAGACGAAGTATTCCACAGCGTTGTTCGGCAGCAGCTCCCGGAACTCGTTGGCCAGCTGCGCGGCGAGGGTCTTGTTCTGCACCATCACCAGGGTGGGCCGCTGGACCTGCTCGATCAGCCACGCCGTCGTCGCGCTCTTACCGGTACCGGTGGCGCCGAGCAGCACCACGTCCTTCTCGCCGTTGTTGATGCGCTCGGTCAGTTCCGCGATGGCGGCCGGCTGGTCGCCCGCCGGCTGGAATTCGCTGATGACCTCGAAGGGCGCCACGACACGGTTGATCTGCTGGGCAAGACTCATGTAACTAATCTACCGCCGGCCCCCGACGCCGTGTCCTGATTCAGCTTTGGGCGGTACCGGCGGCGGCAGGGCCCGGCCCGGTCCCCGGCCCGGGGCTGGTGTACGACGGCGGGTGCCAGCCGGTGCGCTGCACCCACTCCTCCATCCGCGGGGCCGCGTGCCCGCTGAACCAGGCTTCCTTGTCGGCGGCGTAGCGCGCGGTGGATTTGTCCACGCCGTGCAGCTTGGCGACCCGGCGCTTCTCGGCGAGGTAGTCGGCCCGGGCGGTCTCGTCGCCGCGCAGCCAGTCCCGGAAGCAGAGAGCGAACAGCCAGCCCGGGGACCCCACGGCGCGGACGTGGAGGTTGACCGGGCGGCCGGGGTCCGCGTTGCCGTGCAGCCGTTTCGGCCAGTCCGATGGGTCCGGGTGGGAGGGCTTGGGATTGTCGGAGACGATGCCGGGCCAGGCGGGGAAGCCGGCGTCGGCCAGCAGCGGCGCGATCCGCTCCGCGGCAGCCATGTCCTCGACGCCGAGCTGGAGGTCCAGGATGTCCTTCGCGGGGAGCCCGGGGACGGCTGTGGACCCGACGTGGTCGAGGGCCAGAATGTCCCCGGGGGCGGCCGCCTGCAGGCGCGCGATGAGGCGGGCGGCCTGCGCGGGCCAGTCCGGGTTGGCGGGCGCCAGCACCGGCCCGCCGGTCCGCGGTGCGAGGCGGTGCCTGCTCAGGTTCATGGCGAACGGTGCCAGCCGGAACTTCCAGAGCCGGTCCACCGCGTCCCGCAGTTCCTCCTTGGCGCCTGAGTTGTCCAGGACGGCGTCGGCCGCTGCCAGACGGTCGGCCCTGCCGGCCTGGGCGGCCATCCGGGCCCGTGCGTCCTCGGCGGTCATGTGCCGGTGCTGCACCATGCGCTGCACCCGGACGTCGTCCGGGGCGTCCACCACGACGACCAGGTGGAAGTTGGCGCCCTGGCCGGTCTCGACGAGGAGCGGAATGTCCTGGACGACGACGGCGCCCTTCGGGGCGGCGGCGGCCAGCGCGGCGGCGCGCTCCCTGACGAGGGGGTGGATGATGCCGTTGAGCACCGCGAGGCGTTCCGGGTTGCCGAAAACGAGGGCGCCGAGCTTCGGCCGGTCCAGGCCGCCGTCGGGCGCCAGGATGGTCTTGCTGAAGGCGGCCACGACGTGCGCGAGTCCCGGCGTTCCGGGTTCCACCACCTCCCGGGCCAGGGCATCGGCGTCGATCACCACGGCCCCGAGTTCGCGCAGTCGTGCGGCGGCCACTGACTTCCCTGAGGCGATGCCGCCCGTCAACCCGATTTTCAGCACCCCTCCAGACTAAACTGATCCGGTGGCTGAAGATGCGGATTACCCGGAAAGCAGGGCCACCGTGTACACCACACTGGCAGCCGGGCCGGAGTTCCGCCACGAGATCGAAGTAAAGCGCTCCCGCTTCATCACCGTGCTGCAGCGCACGGAAAACGAGGAGGGTGCCCGCGCCGTCGTCGCCGGGTTGCGCAAGGAATTCCACGATGCACGGCATCACTGCTCAGCGTTCGTGCTCGGTCCTGACCGGGCTGTGCAGCGCTCCAACGACGACGGCGAGCCGTCCGGCACTGCGGGCCTTCCGATGCTCGATGCGCTGCTGAAACGCGAAACCGCGCCGGGTGTGGCGGACCTCAGCGATGTGACCGCCGTCGTTGTCCGCTATTTCGGTGGGATCCTGCTAGGGGCCGGCGGACTGGTCCGGGCCTACTCCGAATCCGTGTCCGCGGCCCTGGACCGGGCACCGCTTGTGCAGCGCCGCCGGCTGCGGATCTGCGCGGTGAGCGTCCCGCACACGGCGGCCGGCCGGCTGGAGAACGAGCTGCGCGCCGCGGGCTATGTGATGGCCGAAACCAGTTATGAGGCGCAGACTACTGTCCTGAGGCTTGCCCTGCCGGATGATCCGGCGGGTCTGGCCCGGGCGGGGGAACGTGTTGCTGCCCTGTCCGCTGGAACCGCCGGGTTGCTGCCCGGAGAAACGGAGTGGATCGATGTCCCCCTCGGCTGAACCTTCCCCTGCAGCCGTCCGGCTCGTGGACGTCTCCGAGCCGGTCCTGGAGCAGCTCCTGACCGTCGCAATCCAGGACGCCGACCCGGACGAGGTGACCCCTCCCCTGGGCAGCGCCTCCGGCTGGAATTCGGAGCGGATCAGCTGGTTCCGCGAGTACCACCACGCGGCCGCCGGGCTCGACGGGCCCGCGCAGCAGAAAAGCTGGGCGATCAGCTCCGACGGGAAACTGGCAGGATCCATCCGGCTCAAGCGGACCGGCGCGGACTCGCTGGAAACGGGAATCTGGCTGGGCCGCAGTTTCCGCGGCTACGGCATCGCACGGGAGGCCTTGCGTCTCGTGATTGACCGGGCCGCAGCGTCCGGGGCTGCCGTGCTGGAAGCCGACACCACAGCGGGCAACGCCGCGGCGCTGGTCCTCCTGCGCTCGGCCGGGGCAGAGTTTGAGCAGGGTGAAGCCTCCGGCGCCGGAGCGGTCCCGGTCAAGGCCAGGATCCTGCTGCGCTGAGCCCACCCCCCCGGCTGGACATGCCCCACCCTGGCCGCAACCACAGGACGTAATCCCATGGTGCCCATCCGCGCGGGCCAGGACTGGACATGCCCTATTTCCGGGCCCAGCGGCCACCGTTGGACATGCCCCACCTTGGCCGCAGTCGCTGGACACAATGCCCTTGTGTCCACTCGAAGGGCCCGCGGATGGACATGCCCCACGCGTGGTCACCCAACCTCATGGGGAAATGTCCCGCGCTGGCTGCAGCCCGTGGACATAATGCCATTGTGACCATCCGCGCGTGCCAGGACTGGACATGTCCAACCGTTGGCTAGGAGTGCACTGCCGCAAGTTTCCACATGCGGCCGACGTCATCGACCTCGATCTCCTGGCAGAAACGCTGGCCGCGGCGGCGTCACGGATTCCGGCGCGGACCTGCCGGAGTCGCCGAAGACTGCTCAGGGCGACGACGTGAACCACGAAAGAAACCCTCCATCAGGTATCCCCCGCTCCGCGCAAGCACCTTGGCCGCGACCTGGATGAGCTGCTCCGGGCTGCGCTCCGGGGAAGCTGCCCAGCCCCGTAGCTCTGCTGCACACTCATCCCCCGGAAGCTGGTCCAGCCGCCGGATCGCCCATTTGCCCTTGCCCAGCCACTTTCCGTGCTGCAGGAGCAGAAGCTCAACCGACTGCCGAAAGACGTCTGTGGCGATGGCGAACGTTTCGGCCGCAACTGTGGATCCCTGCAGGTCGTCGAGGGAACTGCTCAGCTCGTACCGGCGCAGGCCTCGGTCCTGGTCAGTCGCGGCTTGGGCCCGTGGTCCATGTACAACTGCGCCTCGCGTTGCCACGCTTCCTCCGGCCCGCGGTCGGTAAGCAGAACTCCCTGAGCACACAGGTCGCCGAGGACGGCGCAGCGGGCGTCACGCTCCCGTGCGTACCAGATCGCCAGGCTGGCCGGGGTGTGGATGAATGCTTCAACAATCCACCCTGCATAGCGGGTGGTTTCGGCATAGTTCTCCGCGCCGTCACGGTACAGGACCACGATGTCCAGATCCGAGGTGGGAGTACTGCGGCCCAGGGCGGCGCTCCCGCCGAGGATGGCCGCGTCGGCGTCCGGGTGTCTTTCCGCCACGAAGGCGCGGGCTGCACTGGCTGGATCCATCAGGCCATCATGCCGGAGCGTGTTCCTCGCAGCCTGACGCCACACTCCGAGGCGCCCGCGGTTTCGCAGGCAGGGGCATGCCCCGCGCCCAGGGCTGGACGTAATGCCAGTATGTCCACGCTGCCGCGGGACGAGTGGGCATGTCCCGCGGGACCCCGGGGCTCGGATGCTGGAGCATGCCCCGCGCACAGGCCCATGACTGGGCAGAGTGCCCATATGTCCAGCGGCCGCGGCCAGGACTGGGCATGTCCTCCCGGGCTGATCGCGCACCACTGGGCATGTCCCCGGGGATAAGCACCCGCGGGGCATGTCCCGCACGCAAAAAAGGTGGCCGCCCCCGTAGGGACGGCCACCTTCACGGTGCTACATCAAGCAACCAACTGCCAGGACCCAGGGAGCGGACTCCCCGGGGGCCAAGGGCAATTAGTTGCCGGTCAGCTTCTCGCGCAGTGCTGCAAGAGCCTCGTCGGAAGCGAGCGTGCCGCCACCGGTGTTGGACTCGGCTGCAGCCGGCTCGGAGGAGTAGCTGGTGGTGCCGGAGTCGCTCTCACCGGACGTTGCAGCTGCAGCGTCGTCGGCAGCGTGCTGGGCAACCTGCTTCTTGTGGGCTTCCCAGCGGGTCTGGGCGTCAGCGTACTGCTGCTCCCAGGCGGCGCGCTGCGTCTCGTAGCCTTCAAGCCACTCGTTGGACTCCGGATCGAAGCCCTCCGGGTACTTGTAGTTGCCCTCTTCGTCGTACTCTGCGGCCATGCCGTAGAGAGCCGGATCGAATTCGGTGGACTCGGCGTCGACGCCCTCGTTGGCCTGCTTGAGGGACAGCGAGATGCGGCGGCGTTCGAGGTCGATGTCGATGACCTTGACGAACAGTTCGTCGCCAACGGAGACAACCTGCTCGGCCAGCTCAACGTGGCGCACTGCGAGCTCGGAGATGTGGACCAGGCCTTCGATGCCGTCTTCAACGCGAACGAACGCGCCGAACGGAACCAGCTTGGTGACCTTACCCGGAACAACCTGCCCGAGGGCGTGGGTGCGGGCGAAGGTCTGCCACGGATCTTCCTGCGTAGCCTTGAGCGACAGGGAAACACGCTCGCGGTCCAGGTCGACCTCGAGAACCTCGACGGTGACTTCCTGGCCAACTTCGACAACCTCGGACGGGTGGTCGATGTGCTTCCAGGACAGCTCGGAAACGTGAACCAGGCCGTCTACGCCGCCCAGGTCCACGAAGGCACCGAAGTTGACGATGGAGGAAACGACGCCGGGACGAACCTGGCCCTTTTCCAGCTTGTTGAGGAACGTGGAGCGGACCTCGGACTGGGTCTGCTCGAGCCACGCACGGCGGGACAGCACAACGTTGTTGCGGTTCTTGTCCAGCTCGATGATTTTGGCTTCGATCTTCTGACCGATGTACGGAGCGAGGTCGCGCACACGGCGCATCTCGACGAGGGATGCGGGCAGGAAGCCGCGCAGACCGATGTCGAGGATAAGACCACCCTTGACAACCTCGATGACGGTACCGGTGACGACACCGTCTTCTTCCTTGACCTTCTCGATGTCGCCCCAGGCACGCTCGTACTGCGCGCGCTTCTTGGAGAGGATCAGGCGGCCTTCTTTGTCTTCCTTGGTGAGCACCAGGGCTTCGACGAGATCGCCAACGGAGACGACGTCTCCGGGATCAACATCGTGCTTGATGGACAGCTCGCGGGAGGGAATGACACCTTCGGTCTTGTAACCGATGTCGAGCAGGACTTCGTCGCGGTCGACCTTGACGACGGTACCTTCGACGAGGTCTCCGTCGTTGAAGTACTTGATGGTGGCGTCGACTGCTGCGAGGAAGTCCTCAGCGGTACCGATGTCGTTAATCGCGACTACGGGGGTACCGGGCTTCTCGGTGGAGGTGATGGTCATGTAGTAGGGGCTCCGTTGTGGATAGTTAGTCGGTCAGGCAAACCGCTGCGCCCGCGTCGGCGACACGGGCACAGAACACGGCATAACGCCGGGTCATCCTGATTTGTGGATTGTAGATGCGCGCACGTAGTACACGCCCGTTTAGTCTAGTCGTATACGGGAACGCCGGTCAAAGCGCAACGGGTGGGCCGGGACCCGCCTAGAAATGCGTCAGGCAGTGCGGTGCGCGCTCGACGGCGAACATCAGTCGCGCTGTCAGCGCCGCCCCGGGAGCGTGTTCGGTGATCCGACCGGCGGCGGCCAGGGTCACCGGGCAGACGGCGCCAAGATAGATCGACCCGAGTTCCGCGACGTCGAGGGTCAGCTCCGGGTCGGCGCCGGCCGGGGCCGCCGCAACGCTTGTTTCGCCGCCACTGACGTCCAGGGTGAAGACGCCGGCCGCGAAACCCAGGGTGTCGGTCACGCGCAGCACCAGGCGTCCGTCGGCGGAGTAGCGGCGCGCGCCCAGGGCCTTGACCGTGTCCAGGATCCGGAGCCAGAGCATGTCGGCGTTTTCGCTTGACGCGATGCAGCGCGGGTCCTCCAGCGCCCACGTCAGGGGGTCGTCCACGGGCGCTTCGGCCCAGGTGACCCGATCGATGAGGTCGAGGCTGCCGAGGAACTGCCACAGTTCCAGGTAGCCGGACTCGGTGGCCGCCACGAGGTCGATGACTTCCATGGTGTAGGGCTTGGTGTCCCAGCCGGAGAACTTGTAGGCGACATAGCCGTCGACGGCGCCGTCGGCGTCGTAGTGCAGGGCGCACCGGATCGATTCGTCCTCCGCGCCGTCGCGGCCGAGGGTTCCCGAGCTGCGCTGCCGGTACGCGTCCTGCCGCACGAGGGAGCCCGGGGTGGCCCGGTGGACGCGTTCGAACACGACCGGCGCCAGTTCCAGCAGGACCTTCCGGTCGGCGATCTCCACCGAGCCGGTCGGGCTGTGCCGCAGCCGGAACCGCGGGCCGGTGTCCACCTTGATCCTGCGCTCAAACGTTGCGACGCCGAAGCCGAACCGGCCGTAGATGGAGGCCTCCGATGCCGTCAGGGCGGCCATCGCCAGGCCGTCCGCCCGCGATGCGGCGAGGTCCTCGGTCATCATCCGGCGCAGGAGCCCCTGCCGGCGGTGGGTTCCGCGGACGGTCACGGCGGTGATCAGCTGCGCCTCGAGCTGCCGGCCGTAACCGACATTGAGGTGTTTGCGGAGGGTCCCGAAGGTGGCCACCGGGATATCGGCCGCCAGGGAGTGCGCGGCGACGGCGCCGGTCTGGTAGACCCCGGTCATCTCACGGTTGTCCGTCCGGTACATGGCCATGACCTTGTCCACGAACTCGTCCTTGTGCCGCTCGTCGTAGAACCCGACGCCGACTCCGCGCAGCCAGGAAACCCCCAGCGCGTAGTCCGGTTCGCCCTTTTCGGCCGCGCGGAACCGCCGGATTTCATACTTCTCTGCCACGTGCGCTCCCCCTGAGAATCCTGCGGCGCCGGAACCCCCGGAGGGGACACCCGGCACCGCGCTGGCTGGATGACTAGTGCCCGGCCTCGTACCAGCTGGAGCCGATGCCGATCTGGACGTCGAGCGGAACGGTCAGCCTGGCGGCCGAGCCCATCTGCTCGGTCACGAGCTTCTCCACGGCTTCGCGCTCGCCATGGGCCACTTCGAGGACCAGTTCATCATGGACCTGCAGCAGCATCCGGGATTTCAGGCCCTGTTCGGCCAGTGCGCCGGAGACGCCCAGCATGGCCCGCTTGATGATGTCCGCGGCCGATCCCTGGATGGGCGAGTTCAGCGCAATGCGCTCCGCGTTCTCGCGCAGCTGGCGGTCGGTGCTGGTGAGGTCCGGGAGGTACCGGCGGCGCCCTTCGATGGTGGCGGTGTAGCCGTCGATCCTGGCCTGCTCCACCACGCCGCGGAGGTAATCGCGGACGGCGCCGAACCGGTCGAAGTAGTCCTTCATCAGGGTCCGCGCCTCGTCGACGGAAATCTCGAGCTGCTTGGAGAGGCCGAACGAGGTCAGACCGTAGGCAAGGCCATAGGACATGGCCTTGACCTTCGACCGCATCGCACTGGTCACCTGGTCGGTGGGCACGTGGAAGATGTTGGAGCCCACGAACCGGTGCAGGTCTTCGCCGTCCTTGTAGGCCTGGATCAGGCCGGCGTCCCCCGAGAGGTGCGCCATGATGCGCATTTCGATCTGCGAATAGTCCGCGGACAGCAGGCAGTCATAGCCTTCGCTGACCACGAAGATGCCGCGGACGCGCCGGCCTTCCTCGCTGCGGATGGGGATGTTCTGCAGGTTCGGGTTGTTGGAGGAGATCCGGCCCGTGGCTGCGACGTTCTGCGCGTAGGTGGTGTGGATCCTGCCGTCCTCGGTGACGGACTTCTTGAGCGATTCCAGCATCTGGCGCAACTTCGAGGACTCGCGGTGCGCCATGAGCTGGACCAGGAATTCGTGCCCGGTCTTTTCCAGCAGGTTCTTGAGCGACGCGGCGTCGGTGGTGTAGCCGGACTTGATCTTCTTGGTCTTCGGCAGGCCCAACTCCTCGAAGAGCACGGTCTGCAGCTGCTTGGGTGACCCGAGGTTCACCTCGTGGCCAATCGCGGCGAAGGCAAGCTCCTGGGCGTTGTCGATCACCTTGGCGAGATCGGCCATCTGCTCGTCGATGCGCGGCATGTCGACGGCGATTCCCGCGAGTTCCATGTCGGCGAGGACGCGGCTGACCGGCAGTTCCAGGCTGGTCAGCAGCTCCTGCGCCTTGCGGACCTTCAGCTCCGTTTCAAAGTGGTGGCTCAGGGCATGCACGACGGCGGCCCGCTGGACGAGCGCGCCGGCGGCGGCGCCGTCGTCGTCCTCTCCCCCGAAGGCAAGCTCCAGCTGCCCGGTCTTCGCGGCCTCCGTGGAGACCGCCATCTTCAGGTGGTGCTGCGCGAGCTCGGCGAGTTCGTAGCTGCGGCGGTCCGGCTGGATCAGGTAGCCCGAAATCGACGTGTCGTCCACGACACCGTCGAGGCCGAGGCCGCGGGCGGTGAAGGCCTTCAGCGCGGACTTGAAGCCGTGGGTGACCTTGGCCGCCTCCGGGTCCAGCAGCCAGCCGGCGAGCACCGACTCGGCCGCCGCATCCAGCGCCGTCAGGTCGATGTAGGCCGCCGCGTCCTTGCGGAGTACTGCGATGGCGGGGGCGTCGTCGACGATGCGGCCGGGGGCGAAGTCCACGGCCAATGCCGAACGGTGGCCCTTACCGGCGTCGAAGAATGACTTGAGCCCGGCCGCGTCGCTCAGGGTCGAGAACTCCGGGACCTCGATGCTGTCCTGCTCAGCCTCAGCGGCCTCGTTGCCGTAGAGCGCGAACAGCCGGGTGCGGAGCGTTTTGAACTCCAGCCGGTCAAAGATCTCCTCGATGGCGTCGTGGTCCGGGCGGGGATCCTCCAGTTCCTTCAGCGAAACCGGCAGTTCCAGATCGGTCAGGAGCCGGTTCAGCCGGCGGTTCCGCTTGACGGAGTCAATGTGTTCCCGGAGCGCACCGCCGACCTTGCCGCCGATCGAGTCGAGGTTCTCCAGGATGCCTTCGAGGCCGCCGTACTGGTTGATCCACTTCGCTGCGGTCTTGGGTCCGACGCCGGGCACGCCGGGAAGGTTGTCCGCCGACTCCCCGACGAGCGCGGCGAGGTCAGAATACTGCGGGGGCGTGACGAAGTACTTGGTTTCGATGGCTTCGGCGTCCATCCGCGGAATGTTGCTCACGCCCGTCTTCGGGTAAAGGACGAAGACGTTGTCGGTGATGAGCTGGAAGGTGTCACGGTCGCCGGAGACCAGCAGGACCTCGAAACCAGCCTCGTCACCCTGGGCCGCGAGGGTGGCAAGAATGTCGTCCGCCTCGAAGCCGGGCATCTTGATGGTCTTGATGCCCCAGGCGGTCATGACCTTTTCGATGAGGTCGATCTGCCCGCTGAACTCGCGCGGCGTCTCGTTCCGGCCGGCCTTGTAGCCGTCGTATTCGGCTTTGCGGAACGTGGTGTCGTCGGAGACGTCAAAGGCGACGGCGACGTGTGTGGGCTTCTGTTCCTTGATGAGGTTGATCAGCATCGACGTGAACCCGTGGACCGCGTTGGTGTGCTGGCCCGTCGACGTGGCGAAATTTTCGGCCGGCAGGGCGTAGAACGCCCGGAAGGCCATGGAGTGGCCGTCGAGGACCAGCAGGCGGGGCTGGTCCGTGATGGGCACGACCGGCGCCTCGGTGGCGGAGACCTCCGCGACGGTGCGGCGGGTCTTCTTGGCAGGCCCGGCGACGAGCACGGACCCGGCTCCGGCAGCGGTGGCCGGGTCTGTTGCGGTGTCTGCAGAAGGAGGGGAAGGGGCCGGTTTGGTAGTTTCGCTCACAGGTGCCAGCCTAGTTCCCATGAAGGACAATTTCACGCCGGGCCCGTTCGCGGCCGAACTGGCGGCCGCCGGGGTTCCCGAGGAAATGCACGACTGGCTGGGGCAATACGGAGTGGGGGCCCTGGTGGTGAAGATGGGGATCCATTTCCTGGAGATGAGTCCGGAGCGCACGGTCGGCACCATGCCGGTGGAAGGCAACACCCAGGTGGCCGGGATTCTGCACGGCGGCGCCCATGTGGTCCTGGCAGAGACGCTGGGCTCGTTTGCCGCCGGTATGCACGCCGGGCCGAAGAGGCAGGCACTGGGGATTGACGTCAGCGCGACCCACCACCGGGCCATTACCACGGGCACCGTGACCGGCACGTGCACGGCAATCCACCTTGGCCGCACCCTGACCACGCACGAGGTCGTCATGACGGACGAGCAGGGCCGGCGGCTGTCCACGGCGCGCATCACCAACCTGATCCGCGACATCGCCGGTTAGGCACCGCACCGACGAGGCACCGCCCCGGCGAGTCGTTGCCCCGTGGCGGGGTCTACGCCGGGGCGCGTCCGAACCGGTACCGCAGCTCCACGATGCCCCGCCCCATGGTGTGCGAGGACAGCAGCTCCAGCGGCGCCGTCGGGCCCGTCATGGGAAGCACCGCCTTGCCGCTGCCCAGGACCACGGGAATGATCGAGATGATGATCTCGTCGAGCGCTCCCGCGTCCGCGAACTGGGCAGCGAGGATACCTCCGCCGACGATCCAGACGTTGCGTCCCGCCGCTGCGGACCTGAGGTCCTCGACGAATTCGGCCACTGGGCCGCGGACGAACGTCACGTCCGCGCCATGGGGGGCGGAGAGCTCGTGGTGCGTGAACACCCAGCACGGAGTATCGGGGTACGGCCAGTTCCCAGGTTCGTGTTTCCGCAGCCAGGCGTAAGTGTCGCCCCCCATGACGATGCAGCCGACGTCGCCCATGAAGGCGTCGTAACTGTCCTTGCCGCCGGCGAACCCGTCGAACTGGAGCAGCCAGTCGAGCTGGTCATCGGCGGTGGCGATGAATCCGTCCAGCGAGGACGCGACAAAATACTGGAATCCAGACATGGCCCCAGCCTAGCCAATCCCGCCCGGGGTGCCCATCCTCCGGGGCGTGCAACCGGGGCCCGGTCGGGGCCCCCGCCGGCTACTTGCTGAAGTAAGGAATGATCAGGTAGAGCCCGAACAGCACGGCCAGGCCGCACAGGGCGAAGCACACGTAGGCGAGCGGCCGCAGCCAGGCGGGCTTTCTTTCGCTGACGTCGCCGGCGATCGCCGTGAGACGGACCCCCAGGGAGTACAGGACCACAACGGTCACTGCCGAGACAAGCGTTGCGCCCGCCACTTGAACGAGTTCCAGCCACTTCATTTACAGGTCGTCCTTCGGCTTGTTGTTGGCGCGGCTGACGGCAAGCGCCTTCTTCTTGCGGAAGCGGACGGCCGCGCCGGCTTCCTCGACCTCGACGGCGTTGTGGTGTCCGACGTGCGACTTCTTGGAGTGGAGGAACATGTACAGCACCGCACCCGTGCCGGCCACGGCGGCAATGACAACGCCCACGACGCCGGTCTGCACCAGCATGGCGGTGAGGGCCCCCACGATCCCGGCGGCCGGGAGGGTGAAGAGCCAGCCGATGGCAATTTTTCCCGCGGTCCCCCAGCGGACGGTGGTGCCGCGGCGGCCCATGCCCGAACCGATCACGGAGCCCGAGGCCACCTGGGTGGTGGACAGCGCGAACCCCAGATGCGAGGACGCCAGGATGGCGGACGCCGTGCTGCTTTCGGCGGCGAAACCCTGGGCGGGCTTCACGTCGGTGAGTCCGGATCCCATGGTGCGGATGATCCGCCAGCCTCCGGAGTACGTGCCCAGCGCAATGGCGAAAGCGCAGGAGGCGATGACCCAGAACTGCGGTCCGGAGCCGGGCTGCTGGGTGCCGGCGGCGATCAGCACGAGGGTGATGATGCCCATGGTTTTCTGTGCGTCATTGGTGCCGTGCGCCAGGGCAACGAGGCTGGACGTGAAGATCTGGCCGTTGCGGAAGCCGCCGCGCTTCTGCGTGAGCTTGCTGCCGGTCTCCGGGTCGTGGCGGGAGGTCAGCGCGTAGGCCAGTTTGGTGCAGAGGTATGCCACGCCGCCGGCGATGATCGGCGCGAAGATCGCGGGCAGGATCACCTTCTGCATGAGGCTTTCGAAGTTGATCGAGTGGATGCCGATACCGGCGATGGCCGCACCGATCAGGCCGCCGAAGAGAGCGTGCGAGGAACTCGACGGAAGGCCTTTCAGCCAGGTGATCATGTTCCACAGGATGGCGCCCATCAGCCCGGCAAAGATGATGTCCGGCGTGATCTGGATCCCGTCGCCCTCCTTGATGATGCCGCCCGACACGGTCTTCGCCACTTCCGTGGACAGAAATGCCCCCACCAGGTTCAGCACCGCCGCAAGGGCGACGGCCGTTTTAGGTTTGATGGCACCGGTCGCGATGGGCGTGGCCATCGCATTGGCCGTGTCATGAAATCCGTTGGTGAAGTCAAAAAAAAGCGCCAGTGCAATTACCAGCGCCACCATGATGGTGATTTCCACCTGTTGCCCAATCTGCAGAGTCGACGGTCAGCAGTTTCATTCCCCGTTGCCGCAAAATTCATCCGGGATTCACCGGGAGGGAGTGCAGCGTTCAGCAAAGTAGCTTGACGGCTTAAATCGTACGGGGGAAAGAGGGCAGGTCAAAAACGGCCGGCAACCCCGCCGCCCACTGAGTTTGTGCACTTCCGTCAGCCCTGGTGGACGTCGGGTTTTCTGCCGGCGCCGATCATGCCGGCGATCTTCTCCTCAAGCGCGGCCAGTGTCGCGTCCGGCAGCACTATCAGTCCGTCCAGTTCCCGCCGCGCACGTTTGTAAGCGGTCTGCCGCTCCGCCGGGGTCGCCGCGGCGTCCGAGGCGATCCGCAGCAGTTTCCGGGCGGTGGCGAGGCGATCCCGCTCCGGTCCGGTGAAGTTGCTGTCCTTGATCCGCCGGGCTTCCCGCTCGGCGACGTCGAAGGCCAGCTCGAAGCTGTGGACTGCTTCGCGGTACTCCCCCAGCTGCGCCGCCGTCGTGATGTCCTCCGGGGTTCCCGGCCGCAGGCCGTCGGCCGTGCGCTTGGCCCGCAGGAACGCCACGGTCAGTGGTTCACGGACATCGGTCATGACCGGGAAATCGATGAGTTTCCCCACGTCAAGCTCGTAGTCGAGCCAGCGCCGGTTGACCGCGTCGTGGCTGTCCATGAGCTGCCGGACCTGGTCCCGGCTGGCCTTCTCCTGCGCTGCCGCCTGGTTACGGAGCTTATAGAGCTCCACCCGGCGCCGGTGCCGGCGTTCGCTGGCCCTGGACCACGAGCGTGCCCAGCCGCCGAACAGTCCGCTCAGGGGGAAGATGAGCCACCAGAAGTGGCCGACAAAATCCAAGATGGGCTCCACGGCATCATCCTCCCATCCGTCCCGGGCGGGCTCAAGGGCCGCGACGCAGGACAGCCCCCTTGCTCAAGGGGACTGTCCTGCTGCGGACTGACTGCCCCGCTGCTCAGTCCTCGTGCTTGACCTTATGCACCCGGGTGACGATGGTCGGGCACGGCACATTGAGGAGGACGGCATGGGCTGTGGACCCGAGAACCATCCGGGAGAAACCGCCGCGGCCGCGGCTGCCGATCACCAGGAGGCGGGCGTCCTTGGCCGCCTCGACCAGGGCCTTGGCGGGTTCGGTGTCGGGCTCAAGCTTCTGGTGGACGACGATGTCCGGATATTTGTCGCCCAGCCCGGCCACGGATTCGGCCAGGACGATCCGGTCCTCCTCGAGGATGGTCTCGGCGAGCCCGCTCTTTGGCAGCTGGTTTTCGATCCAGCGGGCGGGCCTGCGGAAGGCGAGGACAACGGTCAACTCGTCACCGCCCCGGTCTGCCTCAGCGGCGGCGAAGTCGACCGCCTGCAGGGATTCCTCGGAGCCGTCCACGCCAACCACGACGCCGTGGTTGCCCGCGCCGCGCTTCAACGGGATCACCGCCGCGGGGATTTCCGAGGCGGAGACGATCTGCAGGGCCCGGTCTGTCAGCGGACCGCCGTCCATCCAATGCTTGTCGTGCTCGCCGACGACCACGATGGAGGCTTCCTTCGAGACCTCGCGCAGCACGGAGCCGCCGCTGCCGTGACGCAGCTGGACCTCCACCTTCACATCGGGCGCCTGCTCGGCGGCGCTCTCCTGCGCCTTTTGGAGCAACTCCATGCCCGATTGCCTGATGAGCTCGTGGTACTGAAAATCCGGGGACATCCAGCGGTCATCCACGGCGTGAATGATGATGACCGGAAGCTTGTAGGTGCCCGCCCGCTCAAGGGCCCACGTCAGCGCGGCCTCGCTGCCGGCTGATCCGTTGAATCCCACGACAATTGGTTTATTCATTCTGAATCCTGCTCTTTTCCATGGCACGGTCTGTTCTGCATGGCATGATCCGGGCGGCAGCCCAGGCGTCCGCCGACACTTCAGTGTGCGCCGGGCCCTGACCCCCGGTTAGGGCCTTAAGCCCCGCACTGCCCAGGGCCGCCCTTGTTCCGGCCGCCGTCGTGATGCTGCGACGGTCCGATGCCCCCTCGCGGGCAGCGGCTTAGAAGCCGGTCGGTTCCGTCTCGAATTCCGGTTCCCGCGGGCGTCCTTCATGGTGCACCGGCCGCAGGGCGCGGGTGTGCTCGAACCAGATCAGCGCGTCGTAGCGCTCGCCGATGCGGGTCGGAACGTAGTTCCCGAGCTCCCGCTCGGGATGGTAGACCACCCCGATGGCCCGGTGGCCAAGCCAGGTGGAGAGCCACGGTCCGGACCTGTCCTCACCGAACTCCAGGACCGACGGCACACCCAAGGCCTCGTGCAGGAAATCCTCGTGGCTGCCCCGGCGGGCCGGCGGAACGCTCAGGATCCGCTCCGGGCTGCCCCAGGCGTCCGCCGCGATCACCTCGCCCCGGTGGGAGGCAAGGCCCACCAGCATGACGCCTTCCGCGGCGTGCCGCTCGCGCAGCAGCTGCCCCACGTTGACGAGTCCGTCCTGGGCCATATCGGTGGCCCGGGCATCCCCCACGTGGGTGTTGTGCTCCCAGATGAGGCCCTTCGAGTCGGGCCCCAGGTGCCTGCTGAGCCGGTCGATTGTGTCGGCCATATGGTGGTCCCGGACGTTCCAGGACTGCCGGTCGCCGCGGACCATGATCCGGTAATAGTGCTCGGCGTTAGCAGCCACTTCGGCGTTCTGCACCGCGTCGAAGGCGGCCTCGTCGTGCCCGCCCGGGGCGGACACGCGGCTCCTGACCTCGGTGAGGAGGGCGATGACGTCAGCCTCGCAGGACTGCGGCACCAGCCGCGTGCTCCAGGCGTACTTGTGCGGGTCCTCGCGGTGCGGCAGGAAGCACTGCCAGGCGCGCAGGGCGGCCGGGACGGCGTCGGGAACATTGCCCTCCAGCCAGCCGATGATCTCGCGCAGCGAATCCCAGAGCGAATACACATCGAGTCCGTAGAAGCCGACGCGCTGGCTCATCGGGCGGCCGAGATTCCAGGTGCGCAGCCAATCCAGGAACGCGGCAACCTCCTCGTTCGCCCACATCCACGTGGGCCAGCGTTCGAAGCCGGCGAGCAGGGCATGAACGCCCTGCCCCTGCCCCGTCTCGCCCCGCACCCAGTTGTTGATCCGCCAGCAATCGGGCCAGTCCCCCTCCACCCCGATCCAGTTGTAGCCCTCTTCTTCGATGAGGCGCCGGCTGAGGGTGTCACGCCAGGTATAGAACTCGTGCGTGCCGTGGGAGGCTTCACCGATCGCGACGAACCGGCAGCCCGCTGCCCGCCGGACGAGGCCGTTGAGGTCCCGGTCCGTCTTCAGCGGCCTGGCCAGTGAATGGATTTCGGCCAAAACTGCGGATTTGGCGACGCCGGAAGTCATCGGGGCTCCTCAATCGAGATTTGTTCCAGGTGTTCGGGGACCCGCGCGCGCCAGCCGAGCTCATGTTTGATCCGGATGCGCAGGGCATCCGAGGCGTCCGGTTCGCCGTGGGCGATATAGGTCATCCGGGGTTCCCGTTCCGCGGCCTGCATCCACGCGATGATGCCGTCCGCGTCGGCATGCGCGGACAGGCTTTCCATCTGGATCACTTCGGCCCGGACCTTGACGTCCTCACCGTAGATCCGGAGTTCGCGTTCGCCGGCGGCCAGCGTGGCGCCACGCGTGCCCCCGGCCTGGTAGCCGCTGAGGATCACCGCGTTCTTCGGGTCCGGCCCGTAGGCGGCAAGGTGGTGCAGGATCCTGCCGCCGGTGAGCATTCCGCTGGCGGAGATGATGATCATCGGGCCGCCGCGGAGGTTCAGCAGCTTGGACTCATCGACCGAGCGGGTGAGCTTGGCGACCTTGTACATGTTCATGTATTCCTGCTCCTTGAGCCGGTGCTCCTCAGGGTGCCGCTGGTACATCCCGGATGCGTCGATGGCCATCGGGCTGTTGAGGTACACCGGGATGTCCGGGATCAGGTGCTTGCTGCGGAGGCGGGACAGGTACAGCATCAGGGTTTCCGCCCGGCCGACGGCGAACGCGGCGAACAGCACAACGCCGCCGCGCTTCGCGACCCGGTTGATGATGTCCCCGAGTTGCTGTTCAGGGTCCACGGTGGAGTGCTTCCGGTTCCCGTAGGTGGACTCCGTGACCAGCACATCGGTCGCGACGAGCGGCCGGGGCGGGTACATCAGCGGGTCATCGGCCCGGCCCAGGTCGCCGGTGAAGTGCACCGAATGTGAGCCGATCCGGACGTGGACCTGGGCCGCGCCCAGGATGTGGCCAGCCGGCAGGAACGTCAGTTCCATCCCCCCGCCGAGGTCCCGCGGATCGTCGAAATCCTGGATCTCGAAGCTGTTGAGGGACTTCACCGCCTCGGCCGCGGTGTAGAGCGGAAGGGCCGGACTGTGCCGGGACGATCCCCGGTGGGTGGCGTACCGGGCTTCCTCCTCCTGCAGGTAGCCGCTGTCGGGGAGGAGCAGCTTGCACAGGTCCGTGGTGCCGTCGGTGGCGATGACCGGCCCGGTGAACCCGTCCCGCACCAGCGCGGGCACGTAGCCGGTGTGGTCCAGGTGCGCATGGGTCAGGACGACGGCGTCGATCGATCCCGGCCGGACCGGGAACGGCATCCGGTTCCGGTCGCGGGTGCGTTTGTAGCCCTGGAAGAGCCCGCAGTCCACCAGCACGCGCTTCCCGCCGGCCTCGAGCAGGTACCTGGAACCGGTGACAGTGTCGGTGGCTCCGAGGAAACGGAGGGTGGGCTGCTGGTGTTTCATAGTGCTCCCGATCCCGGATGTCCGGCCTGGACTGCCCCGCATCGTCACGAAACGGCACGGCTGATCCGCGCAGGCGATGTACCTAGCTTCCGCCCGGGCCCGGCCCGCCCCTAGGGCCAAAAGTCACGAGCCGCAACGCCGCCGCTCAGGCTCCGGCCGGGGCCCGGCACAGGCCCTGGCCCGGGCACCGGTAGGATTTTCCGGCGGGCCCTTTTGCCCGCGGACACCCGGCGGATTCCAGCGGCAAGGACAAATGATGAAGAAGAAATCCACGCGGACGACGCCCCACGGAAGGGCTTCGGACGGTACCGCCCGGGACCACGGGCAGCCCGGGCAGCCCTGGCGTGACCGCCCCTGGACCGGTTCCTACGGGCCGGGTGTTCCGGCGGACCTGGTGCTCCCCGAGGGATCGCTCGTGGACCTCATGGACAGCTCCGTGCGCCGCTACGGGTCGAAGACCGCGCTGGAATTCTTCGGCGCCCGCACCAGCTACCGCGAACTCGGCGCGCTGATCAGCCGGGCCGCCGCCGGGCTGGAGAAACTCGGCGTCAAGGCCGGCGACCGGGTTGCCCTGGTGATGCCGAACTGCCCGCAGCACATCATCGCCTTCCATGCCGTGCTGCGCCTCGGCGCCGTCGTCGTCGAGCACAATCCCCTGTACACGGACCGGGAACTGCGCCACCAGTTCGAGGACCACGGGGCCACCGTCGCCATTGTCTGGGACAAGGCGGTGGAACGGGTCCGCCAACTGCCGGCCGACGTCGGGCTCCGCAGCATCGTCTCAGTGGAACTCATCCCCGCGATGCCGCTGCTGCAGCGGCTGGCGCTGCGGCTGCCGGTTCCCGCGGCCCGCAAGGCCCGGTCAGCCCTCACCGTCGGCAGGGACGAGCCGAAGGGCCGGACGGCTCCCGCCCCGCGGCCCGTGCTGCCCTGGCGGAAGCTCCTCGACGCCGGAGAGCTCAAGAGGAAACATCCCCGCCCCGCGGCCACGGACCTCGCCGTCCTCCAGTACACCTCCGGCACCACGGGACTCCCCAAGGCCGCCATGCTCAGCCACGCCAATCTGCAGGCCAACGCCGCGCAGGGCCGGGCGTGGGTGCCGGGGCTCAAGGACGGCCGGGAGACCGTGTACGCGGTCCTGCCGATGTTCCACGCCTATGGTCTGACGCTGTGCATGACGTTCGCCCTGAGCATCGGCGCGAAGCTGGTCCTGTTCCCGAAGTTCGACGTCGACCTCGTGCTGAAGGCGCTCAAGAAGTCCCCGGCGACCTTCCTGCCCGCCGTGCCCCCGATTTATGACCGGATCGCCGCCGCCGCAGCGGAACGCGGCATCGGGCTGCAAAGCATCCGCTTCTCCATCTCCGGCGCCATGAACCTGCCGGCGGCTACGGTGGAGACTTGGGAGAAGGCGACCGGCGGCTACCTGATTGAGGGCTACGGGCTGACCGAAACGTCCCCGATCGCGATCGGCAACCCCTTCGGCCCCAGCCGCAAGCCGGGCACCGTCGGGGTGCCGTTCCCGCTGACCGACATCCGGGTGGTGGATCCCCGGAACGTCGCGCTCGACCGTGCCCCGGGCGAGGAAGGGGAACTCCTGATCCGCGGCCCCCAGGTGTTCTCCGGCTACTGGAACCGCCCGGAGGAGACCGAGGAGGCGCTGCTCGACGGCGGCTGGTTCCGCACCGGCGACATCGTCTCCGTCGACGACGACTACTTCGTGACGATCCGGGACCGGATCAAGGAGCTGATCATTACGGGGGGATTCAACGTCTCCCCCAGCGAGGTGGAGGACGTCCTGGCCACGTTCTCCGGCGTGTCGGAAGTCTCCGTGGTCGGGCTGCCGCGCCCCGGTGGGGGCGAGGACGTGGTCGCCGCCGTGGTGCCGATCCCGGGCACCACCATCGATCCTGCCGCGCTCCTGGCCTTTGCCCGGAAACACCTGACCGCATACAAGGTGCCGCGCCGGGTGGTGGTGCTCGATTCCCTGCCCCGCTCGCTCATCGGCAAGGTCCTCCGCCGTGAAATCCGGGACACCCTCATGGCAGGGCACTGAACTGAGGGACCGCTGGCGCCCGGGGTCCGGTTAGCGCCCGCGGCCCGGTCCGGGATTAAGCCGCGCAATCGCCGCCGACAGGACGGTGGCGAAACCGCACCACAGGGCGTAGGGGGCAAGGGACACGCCGGCGCTGCGGTTCAAATGGTACGTCCGCCGCACCAGGTCGGCGCTGCTCGCCGTCAACACGGCACACTCCACTGCGGCCAGCCACGGCCGGCGGGCGCGCCAGAAGAGCCAGCTCCACGCCGCATTCAGCACGAGGTTGGCGGCCAGGGCGCCCCGGTAGGCGGCCAGCTCCCGCCGCCGGGTGCTGCCGCCCGGGCTTTCGGGGGTGTCCGCGGCTGCGCCGCCGCTGTCCAGTGCCACGGCGGAACTCACGGCCAGGTCCGCGTAAAGCGCTGTCCACACCACGGGAAAAGCGATAGCGGGCGGCTGCCAGTCCGGTTTGTGCAGCCGCCGGTACCAGCGGCTGTCCGGATCCGTCGCTATCCCGCCGACCGCCGCCGTTGCCGCGGTCGCAGCTGCCGTCCACACTACTGTCCTGAGTTTCATTTCTGCTCCTCTGTTGCCGCCGCCGCCGTGTCCGGCCGCAGGCGCTCGTCGATAAACTCGATGGTCCGCTCCAGCGCCGCCTTCGTCGGGTGTCCCGGGGTGTCCACCAGGTCCACCGTCAGGACGCAGT
Source organism: Pseudarthrobacter sp. PvP090 (assembly GCF_040547365.1). NCBI lineage: Bacteria > Bacillati > Actinomycetota > Actinomycetes > Micrococcales > Micrococcaceae > Pseudarthrobacter > Pseudarthrobacter sp. PvP090. The sequence goes on along the minus strand of NZ_JBEPPO010000008.1, from coordinate 144,450 downwards.
GCGCGGTCGGGGCGATGCCGTACGGGTTGCCCGGCGACGAATCGACCTCGATGCCCTCGAAGCTCTCACCGAATTCCCGCCGCAGGGTGACGAAGCGCTCCGCCGGACACCCCCGGTCGTTACTGAACCGCAAGCCGAGCAGCCGAAGTCCCTGCCTGGTCCGCGCCTTCACCCGCGCCAGTTCGTCGTCGTCCAGCCCGACGGCGGCCCGCTTCCGGGCGGTCAGGCCCGCCGGCAGCGCGGGCTGGCTCATCACCGGCGCCAGGACTGCGGGTTCCAGGGCCATCGCGAGGGCGAAGCTCCCCGTCATGCACATGCCGATCGCCCCGACACCGGGGCCGCCGCACTCCTGGTGCGCCTGGGCGGCGAGGGCACGCAGCCAACCCGTGGCCGGGCTGCTCCGGTTCGCCAGCACGGCGAATTCGCGCGAAATGCACACCTTCGCGATGGACTTCACGATTCCCTTGCCCGCTTTTCCACCGGGCCGCCCGAACATCGAGGGAAGGTAGACGGTGAAGCCCCGGCCGATCAGCCGGCGCCCGAGATCCAGCACGCCCGGGTGGATCCCGGGAACCTCGTGGATCAGGATCACGGCCGGGCCCGCCCCGGCCCGAAAGACCTGGTGGCGGATGCCGCCGTGGCTGAAGGTCGATTCGGTGAAGCCCTCCAGCGTTTCCCGTTGCTCGGACGTTTCCCGGTGCTCCGGCATGGACGGCCCCCTCGATTCCGGGCGGCACTGCTGAAGTCACTAGGCCGCCCCGCGTACCGCACATGCTACGGAACTGTGGCGCCGCCGTCGACGCCAGATCCCTTGCGGCGCTCCGAACCAGCTGATAGGCCTGTAACAGGCCAAAAGGTAGTGTGCTGTGTAGTACAGACGCGCCGGCCTGAACAGGGCGGTGGTTGCAGAAGGGAAGTTCACGTGAGCCGCAAGAATCCCCAGGTCGAGGAAAACGACGAAAAGGACCTCGAGGTCGGCGGCGGTCCAAAGGACTGGGCTGCCGGCATCCCCGGGGTGCTGCACTCCATGAAGCCCGCGATCGAACACATGGGCCTGAACCGGACGCGCAAGACCGTGCTGGCGATGAACCAGAAACACGGCTTCGACTGCCCCAGCTGCGCGTGGCCGGACCCGAACCACCGCAAGGCCTTCGAGTTCTGCGAAAACGGTGCGAAGGCCGTCACCTGGGAGGCGACGCCCGTGGTCATCGGCCCGGAGTTCTGGGCCGAACATTCCGTCAGTGAGCTGCGGACGCATTCCGAGTACTGGCTGGGCATGCAGGGCCGGCTCACCGAGCCGGTCCACAAGCCTGCCGGCGAGGACCACTACAAGCCGGTGACTTGGCCCGAGGCGATCCGGATCATCACGGACAAGCTCAAGGGCCTGGACTCACCGGACGAAGCCGCCTTCTACACCAGCGGACGCACCTCCAACGAGGCTGCCTTCCTCTACCAGCTGATGGTCCGCGGCTACGGCACCAACAACCTGCCGGACTGCTCCAATATGTGCCACGAGTCCTCGGGCTGGGCCATGGGCCAGACCATCGGCATCGGCAAAGCCACCGTCAGCTTTGATGATTTTGCCAAGGCTGACCTGATTATCGTCATGGGCCAGAACCCCGGCACCAACCACCCGCGCATGCTGACCGAGCTGGAAGCGTGCAAGGAAAACGGCGGCGAGATCGTCGCCGTCAATCCCCTGCCGGAGGCCGGCCTGCGCCGGTACAAGAACCCGCAGAAGGTCAAGGGCATCATCGGCCGCGGGACGGAGATCGCGGACCAGTTCCTGCACATCCGCATCGGCGGCGACATGGCGCTGCTGCAGGCCATCTCCAAACGTGTGCTCGACGCCGAGTCCCGGAACCCGGGGACCGTCCTGGACCACGCATTCCTCGCCGAGCACTGCGAGGGCCTGGACGAACTCAAGGAACACCTCAGCCTGCTGGATGAGGAGGCGGTCCTGCTGGCGACCGGCCTGCGCACGGACGAAATCGATGAACTCGCGGCCCGTTACCTGAAGGCCGAGAAAGTCATCATCACCTGGGCCATGGGCATCACGCAGCAGAAGAAGGGCGTGGCCACTATCAAGGAGATCATCAACCTGCTCCTGCTGCGCGGGAACATCGGCAAGCCCGGCGCCGGCGCCTCGCCGATCCGCGGCCACAGCAATGTCCAGGGCGACCGCACCATGGGGATCTGGGAGCAGATGCCGCAGTCCTTCATGGACGCCCTTGGCGAGGAGTTCGGCTTCGAGCCGCCCCGCGACCACGGCGTGGACGCCGTGGAAACCATCAACAGGATGCGCGACGGCGGGATCAAGGCGTTCATAGCGCTCGGCGGAAACTTCGTCGGCGCCATTTCGGACACGAACGCCACCGAAGCGGCCATGCAGAACACCGAACTCTCCGTGCAGATTTCCACGAAACTCAACCGGTCCCACACCGTGACCGGCGCGGAGGCCCTGATCCTGCCCACGATGGGCCGGAGCGAGATCGATATCCAGGAGTCCGGCCCGCAGTTCGTGTCCGTGGAGGACACGGTCTGCGCAGTGCACCCCTCCTGGGGCAGTGTTGAACCGGTCTCGCACCACTTGCTCTCCGAGCCGGCGATTGTCTCCCGGCTCGGCAAGGCGCTGGTCGGGGACAAGGTCAAGGCCGACTGGGACGGTTTCGAGAAAAACTACGACCTGATCCGGGACCACATCTCGCGGGTCGTCGGCGGCTGCGAGAACTATAACGAGCGGATCCGGCAGGAGGGCGGCTTCATCCTGGCGAACGGGCCGCGGGATTCCCGCACCTTCCCCACACCGACGGGCAAGGCGGTGCTGACCGTCAATCAACTGGAGCACGTAGACAAGCCGGAGGGGACGCTGATCCTGCAGAGCATGCGCTCCCACGACCAGTTCAACACCACCATCTACGGCCACAACGACCGCTACCGGGGCATCAAAAAGGGCCGGCATGTGGTGTTCGTGAACCCGGAGGACATCGCCGAACTGGGCCTGGCGGACGGAATGTTCGTGGATATCCGCGGCGAGTACCAGGACGGTGTGGAGCGTATGGTCCGCAGGTTCCGGGTGGTCTCCTACCCGACGGCCCGCGGCTGCGCGGCGGCGTACTATCCGGAAGCCAACGTGCTGGTGCCGCTGAACCATACGGCCGAAGGCAGCAACACCCCGGTATCAAAGGCCGTGATCGTGCGGCTCGAACCCAGCGAGGACCAGACTCCGGACGGCTCCACCACCGTGGCATCCGGCGCGGCCCGCACGCAGTAGGAAGCAACCCCGCGGGCACGCTCCGCGGGACATGCCCAGCCTTGGCCGCGGCCACTGGACTTAATGCCATCATGCCCATCCGCGGGGGCGCACGGAGGACATGTCCCGCCGGGGTAGCCAAGGTCTCCGCGGGACATGCCCAGCCTTGGCCGCGGCCACTGGACATCATGCCACCATGCCCATCCGCGGGCGCGCACGGAGGGCATGTCCCGCCGGGGGTGCCTGGATCCTGGGGCTATTGGGCGCGCTTGGCCCAGCCCTTTTCGTCGGGGCCGCCGGATTCGCCGTGCTCACACAGCTCGAGGACCTTGTTGGACGCCGCGTGGACGGCCTCCTGTGTGCTCTTCCGGCCGTCCGTCGACGCGGTTCCCGCGGCGTATCCCACGATGAACGCGCTGATGGCATCGGCATGCGGCCCGACGGCTTTCAGCGACTCGTCCGCGACCTGGACGATCTTTTCGTGGTCCACCTCCAGATCAAGGATCTGCAGCGCCTGGATCAGGCGGGCACTCCAGTGCCGCAGCGAGCTGTCTTCGTCCCGGGGCAAAGTCATTGTTTCTCCTCTTCGTAGCGGGTTGTCAGTCGATCGTCTTCCCCACAAGGGGTAGCACCGACACCCGGGTTTCGCAACGCGACACAGGCAATTGCGCCCAGGGAAACCCGAAGCCTCCTCAGCTCCACAGGGCGACGTGGAACTTGGACCCCCGGCGTTCCAGTCCCCGGGAGCCGCCCGGGGCAACCATCGCGGCGGTCGCGTCGGCGGTGCCCGCGAAGCGCTGCAGGGTCTGCGCCATCGTCGTGGTCCGGCGGTGGTCCAGGGTGCTCGCCCACCACAAACCGGTGACCGGTGTCCCGACGACGGGCAGCCGCACGAGTGCGCCGCTCTGGAGCTCGGTGCGGACAATGTGGCCGAGCGCCAGCATGATGCCCTCCCCCGCCCTGACCGCCGCCAGGGCCTCCGTCTCGCTGCTGAGCCTGATGACCTCCGGCGCGACCCCCATCGACGCCAGCCACCGTCCCTCTTCCGAGCTGGCCTGGATCCCCGCCGGTCCGGCAAACCACGGCCGGTCCAGCAGCCGGGCCACGGCCACCGGCCCGTGCAGCCGGGCCAGCGGATGCCCGGCATCCGCCACCAGGGCACGCTGGTAGCGCAGGAAGGGGACGCACTCCAGGCCCAGCTCGGTGACGGCTCTCCCCGCCGGAGCCGTCGGCCGGGCACCCAGGGCGATGTCGTACGCGCGTTCCTGCAGGAGCGAGGCAAGGTCGTCGACGGACTCGACCACCACGTCCACCGCAGCGCCGGGAACCCGTTTGGTGAAGACGTCCAGCAGCCGGCCGGCGGCGTGTTCGGCGAAGGGCGCGGTCGACGCGACCTTCAGCCGGCCGGCGTCGTTCTTGGCATGGGCGACCTGCCAGCGCGCCCGGTCCGCGAGCCCGACAATGTCCTGGGCGTACTCGGCCAGTGCCCGGCCGCCCGGCGTCAGTGCGATGCCGCCCGCGGCGCGGACAAAGAGCGGGTCACTGAGGTCCTGGCGGAGCGCCGCCAGGGCAGCGGAAACCGCCGGTTCGCTGACGCCGAGGGTCTCCGCGGCAGCGTGCAGCGAGCCCAGACGGGCAACCAGGGCGAACGTGCGGAGCTGGCTCAATGTCATGGCCACGGCGTCATAACCTTTCGCTTATGACGATATTGACACTCAGTCTCCCCCGGGGCAAGACTTGCCTCAAACCGGTGCTGCGCGACGTTGCCAGCGCCCTGGAGTGAGGTAGGGACTATGCAGATTCCGGCGCCTTTCGACTACGTGCGGGCCACTTCCGTGGCGAACGCACTGGAACTCCTCTCCCGGCACGGCGCGGAGTCGCGGGTCGTCGCGGGGGGCCACAGCCTCCTGCCGATGATGAAGCTCCGGCTCTCCCGGCCCGAGTGGCTGATCGACATCAACGACCTGTACGAACTCGACTTCATCCTGCGCGACGGCGACAAACTGCGCATCGGCGCGCTGACGCGCCACACGACCCTCCTGGAGTCGGACGACATAGCGGCGCTCTTCCCCATCGTCCGGGACGCCGAGGCCGTGATCGCCGATCCGGTCGTGCGGAACCGGGGCACCATCGGCGGCTCGCTCTGCCAGGCCGACCCGGCCGAGGACCTGTCCACGGTCTGCGACGTGCTGGCGGCTGAAGCCGTGATCCGCGGGCCGGCCGGCGAGCGCACCCTGCCGATGGCCGACTTCCACCGCGGCCCCTACGAGACGGCGGTGGGCCAGGACGAACTGCTGTGTGAGGTCCGCATCCCCATCCGCCCCCGGTCGGGCAGCGCCTACGAAAAGGTTGAACGCCGGGTGGGCGACTGGGCGGTCGGCGCCGCGGGCGCGTCCGTAACGCTCGCCGCGGACGGCACCATCGCCGACGCCGCCGTCGGACTGACCGCCCTTGGGCTCGACCACACCGTCGCCGGGGCCGCCGAACTGCTCCGCGGCCGGCAGCCCGGGGAGGAACTGTTCGCGGAGGCCGGACGGCTCGCCGCGGCGGCCTGCGACCCCGTAGCCGACCAGCGCGGCCCGATTGACTACAAACGGCATCTCGCCGACGAACTCACCCGGCGGGTGCTGCGGCAGGCCTGCGCCCGCGCCGCCCAGACACAGGAAGGCTGAAGCGGATGCAGATCAGCATGACCGTCAACGGCAACGAAGTCACCAACGACATTGAGCCCCGCGTGCTCCTGGTCCACTACATCCGCGAAGTCCTTGGCCTGACCGGGACCCACTGGGGCTGCGACACGAGCAACTGCGGGACGTGTGTGGTCCTGATGGACGGCCAGCCGGTGAAGTCCTGCACCGTCCTTGCGGCAATGGCCGCCGGACACGACATCCGCACGGTCGAGGGCCTCGCCAGCGGGGGCACCCTTGACCCCGTCCAGCAGGGCTTCATGGAGGAACACGGGCTGCAGTGCGGCTTCTGCACCCCCGGCATGATGCTGACCGCCCGTGCCCTGCTCGACAAGAACCCGCACCCGGACACCACCGAGATCCGGCAGGCGATTTCCGGGCAGATCTGCCGGTGCACCGGCTACGCCACAATCGTCCGGTCGGTGCAGTGGGCCGCCGCCCACCCGGCCGGCGGCGACGCCGACGCGACGGTGGACGAGGTCATCGCCGGCACGGACACCGTCATCGAGGACATCCCGTCGGAAACAGCAGACACAGAGGTGAAGGCATGACCGTCATCCACGAACGGCCCAGCAACCCGGCGGCCGGCGACGAGGACCGCCCGATCGGCTACGGCCGGATCCAGCGGAAGGAAGATCCGCGCTTCGTCCGCGGCAAAGGCAACTACCTGGACGACATTGTCCTGCCCGGCATGCTGCACGGGGCCATCCTGCGCGCCCCCGTGGCCCACGCCCGGCTGGTCTCCATCGACACCACCAACGCCCTCGCCCACCCCAAGGTCCTCGCCGTCATCACCGGGAAGGACCTGCTCGGCCTCAAGCTCGCCTGGGCACCCACCCTCTCCGCCGATGTCCAGGCAGTCCTCGTGACGGACAAGGTCCGCTTCCAGGGCCAGGAGGTCGCGTTCGTCGTGGCCGAGGACCGCTACGCGGCGCGCGACGCGCTGGAGCTGATCGACGTCGAATACGACGTCCTGCCCCCGGTCATCGACGCCCGGAAGGCCCTCGACGCCGATGCCCCGGTGATCCGCGACGAGATCGAGGGCAAGACGGACAACCATATCTTCGACTGGGAGATGGGCGACAAGGCCGAAACCGAGGCCGTTTTCGCGAGCGCCGACGTCGTGGTCTCCCAGGAGATAGTCTACCCGCGCGTGCACCCGGCCCCGATGGAGACCTGCGGCGCGATCGCCGACTTCGACGCCGTCGACGGCAAACTGACACTCTACGAAACGACCCAGGCCCCGCACGCGCACCGCACCCTATTCGCGATCGTCGCCGGGATCCCCGAGCACAAGATCCGGGTGGTGTCCCCGGACATCGGCGGCGGCTTCGGCAACAAGGTCGGCATCTACCCCGGCTACATCCTCGCCGTCGTCGGGTCGATCGTCACCGGCAAGCCGGTGAAATGGGTGGAGGACCGCTCGGAGAACCTGATGTCCACCTCCTTCGCCCGCGACTACATCATGCAGGGCGAGATCGCGGCCACCAAGGACGGCAAGATCCTCGCGGTGCGCACCAACGTCCTGGCGGACCACGGCGCCTTCAACGCCACTGCCCAGCCCACCAAGTACCCCGCCGGCTTCTTCTCCATCTTCACCGGCAGCTACGACATCAAGGCCGCCTACTGCTCCGTCACGGGCGTCTACACCAACAAGGCGCCCGGCGGCGTCGCCTACGCCTGCTCCTTCCGCGTCACCGAAGCCGTCTACCTCGTCGAGCGGATGGTGGACATCCTGGCCCGCAAGCTGGAGATGGACCCGGCGGAACTGCGGCTGAAGAACTTCATCAAGCCCGAGCAGTTCCCCTACGCCAACAAGACCGGCTGGGTCTACGACTCCGGCAACTACGAACCGGCCATGCGGCTGTCCATGCAGCTGGCCGGCTATGACGAGCTCCGCCGCGAGCAGCAGGAGAAGCGGGCGCGCGGCGAACTGATGGGGATCGGCATCTCCTTCTTCACCGAAACCGTGGGCGCCGGCCCGCGCAAACACTTCGACATCGTGGGCCTCGGCATGGCCGACGGCGCCGAACTGCGGGTCCATCCCACCGGCAAGGCCGTCGTCCGGCTCTCGGTGCAAAGCCAGGGCCAGGGCCACGAGACCACCTTCGCGCAGATCGTCGCCGAGGAACTCGGCATCCCGCCGGAGGACATCGACGTCGTCCACGGCGACACCGACCAGACGCCGTTCGGCCTCGGCACGTACGGGAGCCGTTCGACGCCGGTCAGCGGCGGCGCCGTCGCCCTCGTCGCCCGGAAGGTGCGGGAGAAGGCGAAGCTGATCGCCGCGGCCATGCTGGAGACCCGGCCGGAAGACCTGGAGTGGGAGAAGGGCCGCTGGTTCGTCAAGGGCGATCCCGGCGCCGGGAAGACGATCTCGGAGATCGCCATGGCGGCGCACGGCACCATGACGCTGCCCGAGGGCGTTGACGGCAACCTCGACGCCGAGGTCACCTACGACCCGCCGAACCTGACGTTCCCCTTCGGGGCCTACATCTGCGTGGTCGACGTCGATCCGGGCACAGGGCACGTCAAGGTGCGCCGCTTCATCGCGGTGGATGACTGCGGCACCCGGATCAACCCCATGATCATCGAAGGCCAGGTGCACGGCGGACTGACCGACGGCGTCGGAATGGCCCTGATGGAGATCATCGAGTTCGACGCCGACGGCAACTGCCTGGGCGGGTCCTTCATGGACTACCTGATCCCCACCGCGATGGAAGTGCCGGACTGGGAGACCGGCTTCACCGTCACCCCGTCCCCGCACCACCCGATCGGCGCGAAAGGCATCGGCGAGTCCGCCACCGTCGGGTCGCCCCCGGCGATCGTGAACGCCGTCGTGGACGCGCTGGCCCCGTACGGAGTGGTTCATATGGACATGCCCTGCACCCCGGCCCGGGTCTGGGCCGCCATGCAGGGCCGCGCAAGGCCGCCGATCTAACATGACCCCGACAGCAGACTCCCTCACGGCCCGGGCGAACGACCTTGCCTCCCGCCGTGAGCCGTTCGTGCACGCCACGGTGGTGCGCGCCCAGCATCCCACTAGCGCCCACGCCGGGGACACCGCCCTGGTGCTTCCCAGTGGGGAGATCCAGGGTTTCGTCGGCGGAAACTGCGTCGAGTCCTCGGTCCGGGAGTACAGCCAGCAGGTCCTCGCCTCGCAGGAACCCCTGCTGCTGCGCGTGGTCCCGGGCGAGCCGTCCCGCACCGCCGGCGAAGGCGCTGTCGAGGTCTCCAACCCGTGCCTGAGCGGCGGCGCGATCGAGATCTTCCTCCAGCCGCACATCCCGCCGCCCCGGGTCGTCGTGGTCGGCACCACGCCCGTGGCCCAAGCCCTGGAGACGCTCGGCTCCGGCGTGGGCCTGGCCGTGGAACTCACCGACGGGGAGTCAGCGGCGCCGCGGGCCGACGACGCGGCACTGATCGTGGCCTCGCACGGCAAAGCGGAGGAGGTCGCCCTCGAGGCGGCCCTGCACGCCGGAGTGCCCTATGTCGCGCTTGTGGCCAGCGGGACGCGGGGAGCCGCGGTGCTGGAATCCCTCGACGTCGACCAGGCCCAGCGCGACCGGGTCTTTACCCCCGCCGGGCTGCACCTGGGCGCCCGTACCCCCGGCGAGATTGCGCTCTCGATCCTGGCCCAGCTCATCCAGGAGCGGTCCAGGTCCCGGCCCGCCGCCCCGGCTGCGCCGGCCACGGTGTCCCCCGGCCGGGTGTCCCCTGACCGGGCCGAGACGGCTGCGGCGGACTCGCCGGCGACGGCCATCGACCCCGTGTGCGGGATGACCGTTGCCGCCGCGGAGTCCTCGCTGCAGCTCGAGTACAACGGAGTCACCGTGTACTTCTGCTCGCCCGGCTGCCGTGCGGCCTTCCGCAAAGATCCGGAGCGTTATGCCCTCACCCTCTGAACGCCCGGCCCCCGCGCACCGGACGGCGGGGCTGATCCTGGCGGCCGGGGCGTCACGGCGTCTGGGCCGGCCCAAGCAGCTGCTCCCCTACGGCCACGGGGTCCTCCTCGACGCCGTGCTGGCAACCGCCCGGGACTGCGGCTTCGATCAGACCGTGCTGGCCCTGGGAGGTGGCGCCGCGGAGGTGCAGCGCACGGTCGACACCACCGGCTGCGAGATCGTGCTCAACCCGGACTTCGGCGACGGCTGTTCCTCCTCGATCGCGGCCGGCATCGCCGCGCTCCGCCCGGACACGGACGCCGTCGTCCTGCTGCTCGGGGACCAGCCGGGCGTCCGGGCCGCCTCCGCACGGGCCCTGCTGGAACTCCTGTTCACCGGCAGTCCGGTCACTTCAAAGCCGGGCACTTCAAAGCCGGGCAACGGCATTGGCGCCCCCGGCATCGCCGTCTGCCGGTACGACGACGGCGTCGGCCACCCCCTGGCGTTCACCCGGCGGATGCTCCCGGAGCTGGCTGCCCTGCACGGCGACAAGGCCGTCTGGAAGCTGCTGGAGCAGCGGGCGGGCGACGTCGTCGAACTCCCCGTTCCGGGCCCGGTTCCGCTGGACGTTGACACGGAAGAGGACTACCGCCGGGTCCTGGCCGGGCTGGAAGGCGCGCTGTGAACACCGCGGCGCGCACCGGGGCGGAAGAGGATGTCCGGCGCAGGGTTCCCGACGTCGCCTCACTCATGGAGGCGCTGGACGGCAAGGACTACCTGGCCGACGTCGGGCTGGCCACGGCGCTGTTCCTGGCCGTCCGGCTGCCGCAGCCCATCCTGCTGGAGGGCGAGGCGGGCGTCGGCAAGACCGAGGCGGCGAAGGCCCTGGCCGAGCTGCTGGACACGCCCCTGTACCGGCTGCAGTGCTACGAGGGGATCGACGCCGGCGAGGCCCTCTATGAGTGGAACCACCAGCGGCAGCTGCTCGGGATCCGGCTGGCGGAAGTCCGGGACGCCGCCGTCACCGAGACGGACCTCTTCGGCCCCGAGTACCTGCTGCGCCGGCCGCTGCTGCAGGCGATCGAACATCCCGGCCCGCGCCCCGCGGTCCTCCTGCTGGACGAGATCGACCGGGCCGACGCCGAGTTCGAGGCCTTCACCTTCGAACTCCTCGCCGAGGCCGCGGTCACCATCCCGGAGCTGGGCACCATCCGGGCCACGCACCCCCCGATCGTCATCCTGACCTCCAACCGGACGCGGGACCTGCACGATGCCCTGACCCGGCGCTGCCTGTACCACTGGATCGACTACCCCGGCCCGGAACGGATCGCGGAAATCGTGCGCCGCCGCGTGCCCGCCAGCAGCGGCCCGCTGGCGCTCCAGGCCGCCGCGGTGATCACCAAACTGCGCACCCTGGACCTCGCCAAACCGCCGGGGATCTCCGAGGCCATCGACTGGGTGTCCGCCCTGGCCGTGCTGGGCATCGACCACATCGACGCCACGACGGCGGACCGGACGCTCGGCTCGATCGTCAAGAACCGCGATGACCTGGAGCTGGTCGGCGCCCGCGGGGCCGACTGGCTCGTGGCCGGCACGGGCGGGTGAGCCCGGTGACCACCCGGGACACCCGGGACACGGCCGCCGCACCCCCCACGGTGGAGGCAGCCACTCTCTCCGCGGCGTTCGTCACCGCCCTGCGCCGGGCCGGGCTGACGTGCTCGCCCGACCGGGCCGTCCGGCTGGCCGAGGCCCTCCGCCTGGTCCCGCCCACCGACGTCGAGCGGCTTTACTGGGCGTCCCGCGTGGTGCTGGTGTCCGCGCGCGGACAGCTGCCGGCGTTCGACTCAGTGTTCGCCGCGGTCTTCCGCGGCGGCTTCGACCCCTCCGCGCACCGCAGCACCCCGCGCCCGTCCCCGCACGGCAGCCCCGAGCAGGCACGCACCCGGCCCTCCCCGGCCGGGGACCGAGCCCCCGGACAGGGAACGGGCCCACGGCAGACGGCGCCGGCGGTTGCCACCCCGGGACCGGACGGCGGGGACTCCAACGCCCCGGAACGGGAAGCCGTGCTGGCCATGGCCTCTACCGAGGAACGGCTGCACGGGATGTCCTTCGCGCAGCTCACCGAGGCGGAAGTCCTGCAAATCCGGCGGCTGGCGTCCCGGCTGCTGCTCGCCACCCCCACCCGCCTGAGCCGCCGCACCCGCAAGTCCGCCCACAGCAGCGCCCGGCTGGACGTCCGCGCCACGGTCCGCGCGGCCCGGCGCTCGGGCACCGACACCACGCGGCTGTTGTATGCCCGGCGCCGGGAGCAGCGCCGCAAGCTGGTGATGCTGTGCGACGTCTCCGGCTCCATGGAGCCGTATTCGCGGATCTTCGTCTCGCTCCTCCAGGGCGCCGTGGCAACGGCCGGCGCCGAGGCTTTCGTGTTTTCGACCCGGCTGACGCGCCTGACCCGGCAACTGGCGCTGCGCGATCCGGACGCGGCCCTGGCCCGAGCCGCCGGGGCCGCGCCGGACTGGGCCGGCGGCACCCGGATCGCCGACAGCATCCGGCACTTCGTCGACGAACATGGCCGCCGGGGCCTGGCCCGGGGCGCGGTGGTGGTGATCTTCTCGGACGGCTGGGCGCAGGAGGACCCCGGACAGGTGGCGGCCCAGATGGCGCGGCTCCGGCGCCTGGCGCACCGCATCATCTGGGTCAATCCGCGCAAGGCCGCCCCGCACTACCAGCCACTGGCGGGCGGCATGGCAGCGGCCCTGCCGTACTGCGACGCTTTTGTCAGCGGACACAGCTACACGGCTTTGGCAGAGGTGGCGGCCGCAATACGCGGCGACGGCCAGTCATCACTCAAGGGAAGAGGGAACTAATGCAGATCAACAGCACATTCTCGGTCGTCGCACCGATCAATACCGTCTGGGACACCATCATGGACTTCGAACGTGTGGCCGGCTGCGTCCCCGGCGCTCAGATCCTGAACAAGCTTTCCGACGACGCCTACCAGGTTGGCATGACCGTGAAGCTGGGCCCGGTGAACATGCAGTACAAAGGGCTGCTCAACGTGATCGAGCGCAACGCCGCCGAGCACCGCGCGGTGCTCGGCGGCAAGGCCCAGGAAACCCGCGGCCAGGGCACCGCCGAGGCCACGGTGACCCTGCAGCTGTCGGAGGAGGCCGGCGGCCCCACCCGTGGCACCGTCAATGCCGATCTGTCGCTGTCCGGCAAGGCCGCCGCGATGGGCAAGGGCGTCATTGGCAGTGTCACCGAACAGATGATGGCCCTGTTCGCCAGCAACCTGCAGGGCATGATCACCGCGCCCGGCGCCACCGGAACGGCAGAAGCGGGAGGCCTGCCGGAGCCCGTGCCCGCGGCCGGGCTCGACGCTGAGGCGGAGGCGGCGGCCGCCGCGGCCAAGGTCGCCGCGGCGACGGCCCCGGCACCGGCGGCGGAACTTCCCGGCCTGCCGGCGGGCGCCGTTCCCGCGGCGCCTTCGAAGGTGCCTGCGACTGCCACGGCGCCTGCGCCCGCCGGCAGCCTGGACGCCCTCAGCCTGGCGAAGGGGATGGCGGCGGAGCAGCTGTCCAGCCCGGGGAAGGTCCTGGCACTCGTCGCGGTGGTGGCGTGTGTCTCCTACTGGGCAGGCCGGTGCTCCGCATTCCGGCTTGTCCGGGCGATCGGAAGGCTGAAGATCGACCGTGCGTGATGTCCTGGCAGCCATGATGCCGGGCTGGGAGCAGGGTGACACCGCCGGCCTGGCCACCGTGGTGAGCACCTTCAAGTCAGCCCCGCGGCTCCCCGGCGCGTCCATGCTCGTCACCGCCGACGGCGAAGCGGTCGGCTCGGTCTCCGGCGGCTGCGTCGAGGGTGCCGTGTACGAGCTGGCCACCCGGGTCAAGGAGGACAGTACTCCCGTCCTGGTGCGCTACGGGATCAGCGACGACGACGCGTTCGCCGTCGGCCTGACCTGCGGCGGCATCATCGACATCTTCGTCGAACCGGTGTCACGGCACAGCTTCCCGGAGCTCGACGCCGTCAGCCGGGACATCGCCGGGGAGCGGCGCGTGGGGGTCGCCACGGTGATCGAGCACCCCGACACCAGCTGGCTGGGCCGGCACCTGGTGGTGCGGCCGGACGGCTTCGAGGGCGACCTCGGGTCCGCGCGGGCCAACCAGGCCGTGGGCGATGACACCCGGGGCCTGCTGGCCGCCGGCCGGTCCGGCGTCCTGAGCTACGGCCCCGACGGGGAGCGGCTGGACACCGGCATGCGGATCTTCTTCTCGAGCTACGCCCCGCCGCCGCGGATGCTGGTCTTCGGCGCGATCGACTTCGCCTCCGCGCTGGCCCGGCTGGGCACCTTCCTGGGCTACCGCGTCACGGTGTGTGATGCCCGGGCCATCTTCGCAACCCCCGCACGCTTCCCCGACGCGGCCGAGGTAGTCAACGCCTGGCCCCATCGCTACTTGGCCGAGCAGCTGGACAAAGGCCTGGTGGATGAACGCACCGTGATGTGCGTCCTCACACACGATCCCAAGTTCGACATCCCTCTGCTGGACGTTGCACTGCGCGGCCCGCCGATCGCCTTCATCGGCGCCATGGGGTCGCGCCGGACCCACGCGGACCGGATCGCCAGACTGCGCCAGGCCGGCCTGGGCGAGGAGTCGCTGGCGCGGCTGCACAGCCCGGTGGGCCTCGACCTGGGCGCCCGGACGCCGGAGGAGACAGCGGTGTCCATCGCCGCGGAGTTCATTGCCAAACAGTGGCGCGGCAGCGGGGAGCCACTCCGGCAACTCGACGAACGGATCCACCACGACGAGCAGCGTTGACCGGGCAGCGTGATTGGAAACGATGTCCTGCGTTGGGCGCTGACGGCACTGCTGCTGGCAGCATCGCTGTACGTTGCGTTCCGCGCCGGCCGTAAGTCGCCGCCGGCCACCAGGGTCGGCTCATCACTCCACGCCGCGATGCTGGCCGCCATGGCCTACATGCTGGCGGCCATGGACGTGCACAGCGCGGGTGCCACGCTGGCGGGTCCTTCAGCCGCGGGCATGCCGGGCCGCCGTCGGGCGTAAGCTCGTCCCATGGCGAGATACTTCGATGTGCACCCCGAAAACCCGCAGCCGCGCTCCATCAGCCAGGCGGTGGAAATTGTCCGTTCCGGCGGGCTGATCGCCTACCCCACCGACTCCTGCTACGCGCTTGGCGCGCAGATCGGGAACAAGGAGGCCCTCGACCGGATCAGGGCCATCCGCCACCTCGACGCCAAGCACCACTTCACCCTGGTCTGCAAGGACTTCGCCCAGCTGGGCCAGTTCGTGCAGATCGACAACGATGTGTTCCGCAGCATCAAGGCCGTCACGCCCGGGAGCTACACGTTTATCCTGCCGGCCACCAAAGAGGTTCCCAAGCGGCTGCTGCATCCGAAGAAGAAAACGGTCGGTGTGCGCATCCCGGACAACCTGGTGGTCCAGGCGTTGCTGGCCGAACTGGGCGAGCCGCTGCTCTCCAGCACGCTGCTGCTGCCGGACGAGGAAGAGCCGCTGACCCAGGGCTGGGAAATCAAGGAACGCCTCGAACACGTGGTGGACGCCGTGATTGACTCCGGGGACTGCGGCGCGGAGCCGACCACCGTGATCGACTATTCCAGCGGCGTGGCCGAAGTCGTCCGGCGCGGCATGGGCGACCCGTCCCGGTTCGAATAGGCGCTCCGGGGGCCCCTACGCGGACTCGGCTGACGGTGCGCCGGTCGCCCGGTTCCGCAGCCAGCGGCGCGACAGGTCCACCGCCGCCACCAGTCCCGCCAGGGGCGTGAGCACGGCCGCGGCGTAAACGAACAGCAACCAGCTGAGCGTGGTCAGCAGCGTCTGGTGGTTGCTCAGCAGGGACAGCCCGCCGAAGAGCCCGATGCCCCAGAACAGGACCACGCCGGCCAGCACCGCCGCCGACGGAAAGTACTCGTTCGTGACGGTGCTTTTCACGGTGCGCTGCAAAATACTCAAGGTTTTCATGGACCCTCCTCATACCTGGCGGTGGGGACATGTCCGCCGGGGTCATTCCAAGTATGAGGCCCGCCGCGCCCGGATTTTCGAGGAATGACCGACACGTGACGAAGCTAACTCCTCGGAGGGATAAGGGGCCGGAGACGCGGCCGAAACAGTCCGTTTTCCTTTTTCGAAAGGACACCATGTCTGTGTCTACTGCCATCCGCCCGGCAGTTGCGGCCGACGGACAAATCGCGTCGTGGCTCGAGCCCGTTACCGAGCAGGACAATCAGGCAGCCCATTCCCAAAGCCACGCTCAAATCTCCAGCGAACAACGCTAAGGAAAAATCATGAAAAATGTCACGCTCAACAACGGCGTCGAGATGCCCATTCTCGGCTTTGGTGCATTCCAGATCCCTGAAGAGGAGACGCAGGCCGCCGTCGAAGCCGCCTTGGCCGCCGGGTACCGGCACCTGGACACGGCTGCATCCTACAGAAACGAAGAGGCCGTCGGTGCCGCCCTCAAAGCCAGCGGCATCAAACGCGAGGATCTCTTTATCACCACCAAACTCTGGATCCAGCACGCACCCACGGGCAGCGTCTACGACGACAGCAAGGGCTCGTTTCAAAATTCACTGAACCGGCTTGGACTCGACTACATGGACCTTTACCTGATCCACCAGCCACTCGGGGACTACTACAGCGAGTGGCGCGCGATGCAGGACCTGAACAAGGAGGGCCTGGCCCGGGCCATTGGTGTCTCAAACTTCCATCCGGACCGGCTGGTGGACCTCATCGACCATAACGAGACTGTCCCTGCGGTGAACCAGATCGAAACCCACCCGTTCCACCAGCACGCCGCCGACCAGGAACTCATGAAAGAACGCGGGGTCCAGATCGAATCGTGGGGTCCGTTCGCCGAGGGCAGGAACAATCTCTTCACCGATCCGGTCCTCAGCGCCATCGCCGACACCCACGGCAGGTCCGTCGCGCAGGTAGTGCTGCGCTGGCTCATCCAACGCGACGTCGTCGTCATCCCCAAATCCGTCCGGCCAGAGCGCATGGCCCAGAACCTCGACGTCTTCGGCTTCACCCTTACAGACGAGCAGATGACCCGGATCGCGGCACTGGACACCGGCGCCAGCCTCTTCTTCGACCACCGCGACCCCGCCATGGTCAGCTGGCTGGGCGGACGCCGATACAACCAAGCGCCGGACAGTCTTGACCACCAATCCCATGAGCGTCACCCGGCGGTCCGCCCTTCGCGGGGCAGCCGCCGGCCTGACCGGTGCCCTGCTGGCCGCCGGAACAGCAGGCCGCACACTAAGAGGAACAGAAACGATGCCCCCACCGGATCAGGCTTCATCGCCAGGCACCGCCGGGCCTGGCCAAAGCGGCCGCCGCATCCCGATCAGCAACCCCCTTCCCGCCATGGACCAGTACGACACCGTGATCCTGGCCAGCGGCATCTGGAACGTCAGGGCACCGATGATCATGACCACCTTCACCGAAAGCTACGACTTCACCGGCAAAATCGTCTATCCGATCACCACCCACGCCATGAGCGGGCTCGGCACCACCGCCCGCGACTACAGACAGTCCTGCCGGGGGCAACGATCGGGGAAGGCCTCGCGGTGAAAGGCGAGGAAGTCCGGGATGCAGGAGCCGACGTCCAGTCCTGGCTCAAAAGCACGGGACTCCTCCCGACTGGATAACCCGCAAGGCAGTACGCCGGGCCGCCCGGACCTGCGAACCGGCACAACACCGAACGGACATAAACATGAGCGATTCACACCTGACCAGGGCCCAACAACTCATCGGCGACTTCGCCCCTAAACTCGTCGAACTCACGGACGACGTGCTCTTCGGCGACATCTGGGAACGGGAGGAGCTCTCCCCACGGGACCGCAGCCTCGTCACCGTCGCCAGCCTCATCACAAGCGGCAGCACAGAACAGCTCCACGGACACGTTGCCCGGGCGCGGGCCAATGGACTGACGGAGACTGAACTCAAAGAGGCGATTATCCATCTTGCGTTTTACGCCGGATGGCCCAAAGCGATGTCGGCTATCACCGTCGCCAAGGCAGTTTTCGCCGCCGCCGAACTAGACGCGAGGTTCTAGGTGGTGTGAATTCCTTGACGCGCCTGCCGAGCTCCCCTGGCGCGTATTTGGCCGCCTCCTCAGGCTAATCCAGCCGGCCCGTGGTGGAGGCAGAAGTCCCTGAAGGCGTTGGCCCGGTGCGTGAGGCGGGCCTGCCGGATGCTGGCGACGACGACGTAGTGTGGGGGCACTCGGTCGCTGATCGGAACGGCGACGAATCCTTACATGATGGAGAGTTCGATCCGACCGTCCAGCAGGGCCTGTTGCAGCTCCGCCTGACCGCCTTCGAGGAAGTCGACCTCGACGTCCGGATGGCGTTGGTGGAAAGCACGGTTGACGAGGCGGTCACTAAGGCGAACGCCCTCGAATTCGGCTTCGAGGGCCTCAAAGCCCTCGGGGTCCCCCAGCTATTCAACGGCCGTTCCCGACCATGCCAGCCGTAGCACAAGGTGCGGTGGCCCGCACCCGCCCTGCACGGCGGAACCTGCAGGACTTCCAGAGTTCCACCACGGCCAGTTCAGCCGGACCTGAACCGCCGAGTGGTGACATGATTGGCGCATGAGCCGAGTCACGTGCGATCTGACCATCTCCCTCGACGGATTCGTCGCCGGCCCGAACCAAAGCTTGGCCGACCCCCTGGGCGAAGGCGGAGAGCTCCTGCACAGGTGGCAGTTCGAGGAACCCGAATCCAACGAAGCCGAGCTCGAAGGCATCCTCGCGGCCGGCGCCTACATCATGGGACGGAACATGTTCGCAGGGCCCGGGGCATGGGATGAGGAATGGCGGGGATGGTGGGGTGAGGAACCGCCCTATCAAGCACCCGTGTTCGTTCTCACCCATCATCACCGCGAGCCCCTGGAGATGCATGGCGGCACCACGTTCAACTTCGTGACCGAGGGGATCGAATCGGCGCTGGCCCAGGCGCGGACGTCCGCCGGCAGCAAAGACGTGGCCATTGCCGGAGGGGCGCAGACCGTCCGCCAGTTCCTGTCGGCGGGGTTGATCGACGAGTTGCGGCTCCACATCGCGCCCATCGTCCTGGGAGCGGGCGAGCGGCTGCTGGACGGCGTCGCGAACCTCAAGCTTGAGCCGACGGAGGTAAGCGGCACCCGGCTCGTAACCCATGTGCGCTATCGGGTAGTCCACTGAAAAGCTGGCGCTCAGTGGTCCGAGGCCCTCATTACGAAGGCTCCCATCGTCCGGAACTGCCCGTTCAATTGGTGAAGGCAGCATCGCCCTTGCGGGACTTTGAAAAGGTGCCCCCTGCTCGGTCCTTTCCACTTCGGTTGCAGGGTGATCGCCGAATTCATGAGAGACAAAGCGCGGACATTTCCGGTGCACCCAGACCCAGCCGCAGTTACTGCTCTGCGCCTGTGGCACTGCAAATACGAGTCGATGGCCAACCTATCGGCTTTCGGAAGTTTAAGGACGCTCGTAATTGCGTCATATCCGGATGCGGATCTGGCACCGCTAAGGGGACTGAGCCGCCTCGAGTACCTCAGCATCACACACATGCCGAAGGTCTCTGACCTGGCCCCGCTCAGCCAAGTGCAAAGTCTGAAGACGATCAGTCTCAGCACTTTGCCGAGTTGGGACGCGTCTGGGAGGCGGACGACTGTTCGCTCACTGGCGCCATTGGCGGAGTTACCGGCGTTGGCTCATATCCAGCTTTTCGGTGTGCTCCCCGAGGATGGCACACTTCGCGCCTTGGAGAACAGTCCGTCCCTGAAGACAATTCGCGTGAGTAAGTACAGCAAAAGCGAAATCAACCGCTTTTACAAAGTGACGCAACTGCCAGACTCTTTCGCGCCCTCACCAGGAGTGCACGACTGGACCTGATAAACGGCGAGAGTGCCAGGATCGCCCGGCTGGGAGCCTTCGCCGATTACCAGCACGAACAATCAAGCGTGGCGGTCCGAGACCCCGGAGCTCGCCGCGCTCGTTTCAGAGTCCGACCAGAGCGGACTCCACGGAGCAGCGGACTAGGGCCTGTTGATGTCGCTCCGCGACGACCACGGCTTTGCGGGATTGGCGGCTGCCACCTTCGCGCCGCTTTTTGGCCGACGTGCAGATGGACACCATCTGGGGCCACATCCACGGGGAAACCGCTCTCGTTGCGCACGGCGCAGAAACTGGGCCGCCAGTACTTCACCTCGGGTTCCGAGATGCCGGCTTCAGCGCCCTGTGGTCCGGGATCCCATGGACCAGGAACAGGCGCGGCTGGGACGGGTCCCTTCCGGCTCCGTTTCAGATCGCGCGGCGGGAAAGTGGAATTGTGCTGCACAACCCGGAGTGGGGAGCCTCTCTCTTCCGCACCACCCCCTATGAGGCCATCAGATCCGCAGTCCCGCTTCCATGAGCATCAGCACCTCCATCGACCCTCCAGTTGCGCAAAGTCTGCTCAATGTCAGCGCCCGGAGCTACACTGGATGTATCGAACATATATTCGAATAAAGGTGTGTTGTGGGCGTAATCATCGGGCCCCGCGTGATAGATGCGGGCACTTCTCTTCTATCGGTCCCGATCTCGCCGGTGCCGGTCGCGGCCGGCTTCCCTTCCCCGGCCCAGGACTACTTTGACGGCCGCATCGACCTCAACGAACACCTCATCAAGGACATCACCAGCACCTACGTCGTCCGGGTCTCCGGCGACTCCATGGAGGGCGCGGGAATCAGCGACGGCGACGAGCTGATCGTCAACCGGGCCCTCGAGCCCCGCGATGGCTCCGTCGTCGTTGCAGTCCTCGATGGCGAACTCACGATCAAGAGGCTGCGCCTGACGGCTTCGGGTGTGGTGCTGCAGGCGGACAACCCGCGCTATCCGGATATCCGGGTCCCGGGCCTGTCGGATCTGATCATCTGGGGTGTCGCGACCCGATGCCTGCACCATGTCTAAGGCGGTGCACGGCCGGGGCAGCATCGCCCTGGTTGACGTGAACTGCTTCTATGCCAGCGCCGAACGCGCCTTCGATCCCTCCTTGGAAGGCCGCCCGCTGGTCGTGCTCTCCAACAACGACGGCTGCGCCGTCACCCGGTCCCCCGAGGCCAAGGCACTCGGGATCGCCCTCGGCGAGCCCTGGTTCAAGCTCGCACCCCGGGCCAAGGAATGGGGGCTCGTCGCCCTGTCAAGCAACTACGAGCTGTATGGGGACATCAGCGCCCGGGTAATGGAACTCCTCGGTCGCTACTCGGCTTGGCTGGAGGTCTACAGCATCGACGAGGCATTCCTGGGCGTCAGCGGCACGCCGAAGGAGCTTCACCTGCTGGGCCACACCATGAAGGCGGCGGTCCGTCGGAACGTCGGCGTCCCCGTCTGCGTTGGCATCGCCGGCACCAAGACGCTGGCGAAGCTGGCCAACAAGTGGGCCAAACACAACCCAGCGTTCAACGGCGTCTGCCATTGGGACGCCGTGCCCGCCGCCCGGCAGGAAAAGCTCATGGCTGGCCTGTCCGTGGTCGACCTCTGGGGAGTCGCGAGGCGACTGACCGAACGGCTAAATGCCCTGGGCATCCATTCCATCCTCGACCTGGCGCGCGCGGACCCGGTCACGATCCGCGACCGCTTCTCCGTGGTGCTGATGCGGACCGTGCTGGAACTCCAGGGAACTGCCTGCATCCCCCTGGAAGAGGAGCGGACCGGCCGCGACCAGCTGATCTTCAGCCGATCCTTCTCGACCCCGATCACCACTGCCGCCGGGCTGCGCCAGGTCCTTGGCGTTTATGCCCAGCAGGCCAGTGCCAGGCTGGCCAGACACGGACTGCAGGCTAAGGTGCTCACCGCGTTCGCCGCGACGTCCTACTACAGCCCGCAGGCCGGCTCGTACCCCTCGGTGTGTGTACCGTTGCCGATGCCCACCTCTGACCCGGTTCTCTTGGCGAGGGCGGCGTACGCCCTGCTCCCCAGGATCGACGACGGCCTCCGTTACGTCCGCGCGGGGATTATGGTCACCGATCTGCGGCCCACCGGAAACCAGGCACCGCTGGCGATCTTCGAGAACCCGCACGAGGAACGCGGCATAGGCTCGCTACTGGAGGAGGTCAGCCGGCGGTACGGGCGCGGCGCCATCGGGCTCGGCCACGCCGGGATCCGTGGCGGGCCGGACTGGAGCATGAGACGCGACATGCTGTCCCGCCGATACACCACCCACTGGGCCGAGCTCCCGGTCGTTAAGGCGGCGTGACGGCCCACGCCAGCCGCCCATGCCAGGTTACGATTGCAGATCAGACGGCGACGGCCCGGGCCTGTTGCAGGAAGGTGTCGAGCACCCGTCCGGCATTTTCCTGCATGCGCCGGGAATCCTCCGCGGCAAACTTTGTGCACTTGGGACTATGAAGCCGTTCGCCCAGATAGAGCAGGGCCGCCAGGACCTCAGAGAGCTCGGTGTTTCCCTCTGCGCGCTGCCTCAACAGCCTCAGGTGGGTAGCCTGCAGGGCCGGCCCCGGAGCGCACCCGAGGTCGCGGTCGAATAGCCGGCGGCAACGCTCATACGCGGAAAGCCCCTCGACCGGCAGGCCTGCCTGTTCGTATCCCGCGATAAGGATGGTCCACGCACGTTCGTTGAGCGGCTCAGACCGGATGGCGGCCTGCGCCAGCGACACGGCGAGCTCTGGTTTATCGAGAAACGCGGCGGTCTCGGCCGCGAAGATCTGGGCGGAGACTTTCTCCGCTGCGTGGCGAGTCCGCGCCTCCTCTGCCCAATCTGCCACGAGTTCAAATCCCAGCAGCGGCTCTGAGGCCAGTTCCAGTGCCTGCATCGAGAGTACATGTGCCTCGGCCGGCGCGGACTGCCGGGCCGCGCGGACCAGCTCGTGGAATTCCGAGAGGTCGAGTTCCACGAGCTGCGGATCGAGAACGTATCCCGCGTTCGCGGTGCGAAGCGGACCCGACTTGGTGTGGCCGGGCTGGATTGCCCGGCGCAGGCCGCTGACATAGCTTTCCAACGTGGCGACAGCGCCGTCGCTGGCTTGGGATCCCCACAGGATTTCCACGAGACGCGTCTTCGAAACGGGTGTCCCCAGGTTCAGCAGGAGAATTTCCAGAATGTGCCGCGGCTTGCACCCTCCCAGGTCTGCGGCCCTGAGCACCGCGCCATTCCGCCGGACCTCGAATGTTCCGAATAGCCGAACCGAAATTGTCGGCCCTGGAACGCTCAAATTATCCATGTTGATCCCCTCCCCAGGTATCACTCAATCGCAGTTCGAAGAGCCGAAGGAACTTTAGGAAAGATACGTTGAGACTCATTCCATCCGGCTTCTAAGAAAACCGTGACACGCAGGACAAGGCACAACAAGGAATGTAGCTACCTGATCCTTTCGGTCTGGGAAAGTCGGGTACAACCGCGACCGCCACCAAGTAACCTTCGAGAGGATACTGAGTACCTGGAAGGCGGGGCAAGTATCGCCACCCGCGGGTTGCGGCAGACCCAGCACCTGACGGCAGTCCCACACATTTCTTCCGACAATTTCCTCAACGTTGAGATACGTCAATCCGCGCCAACCCCGCAAATAGGCCATTACTGATTACCGCGCCATACTTTCCGATACACCGCAAACGCTACTTCTCGCTCATTTCCTCCGGAAATGTCAGTACACGGATTTTCGAACCGTCGCGCATTACGGCCAACTCCAGCGGCACACCAATTGCCTCTGAAAAAAGAAGCTTTTGCAGGCTCTCGGCATTGGAAACTGCCTTTTCGCCCACACTGAGAAGCACATCACCCGCCCGGAGTCCTGCCCGCTCGGCGGGAGAGCCGGCAAGGACTTCGACCACCAGGAGACCTTGGCGGTGTCCGGTCCGGACCACAGCGCTGGGCTGCAGTTGGATGGGGGTGTTAACGAGCCCAAGATAGGCGCGCCGGACGCGACCGTCCTTGAGCAGCGCCGCAATGATCCGCCGCGAGGTGGCGTTGACCGGAACCGCCAGGCCCAGCCCGGCGCCGGCCACCGCAGTATTGATGCCAACGATTCTCCCCCTCGCATCCGCGAGCGCCCCACCTGAACTCCCCGGATTGAGGGCCGCATCGGTCTGGATAACGTCCTCGATCATGCGGCGATTGCGCCCGGACCAGACAGGGATTGAGCGGCCCAGGCCACTGACTACTCCGGCGGTAACGGAGCCTGAGAGTCCCAGTGGGTTTCCGACCGCGACGACCAGCTGCCCGACCTTGAGCGACTCTGCATCGCCGAGTTCCGCCGGTGTCACGGTCGGAGCCTTGCCGTGCACTACGGCCAGATCCGAGAGGGGATCCGAACCGACTACTTCCACGGCGGTGCGCGTCCCGTCGGAATACACCGCGCTGCCGCCCTGGGCGCCGCCCACCACATGGGCGTTGGTGAGGAGATACCCGTCCGAAGTGAACAGGACGGCCGAGCCGGCGCCCATCCGGAATCTACCGTTGCGGCCCGTGCCGGTCACTTCAAGTGCCGCCACATGGGGAGTCACCGCAGCCGCGACGCGAATTACGGTTGCGGAGTAGGAATCAAGGGGGTCCTCGGACGCCTCGGGGTCAGGGACCCTGCTGATTGCAGTGACCACAGCGCACCTCCTGAACTGGTACTTATCTAAGTCAACCACCGGCTCCGGAGGCGTAGTCCGGCGCCCGCTACGCCTTCAGAGAAATACGCCGGATGCCACGCAACCCGGACGGCAGTTCATCCGGCAGGCATTCCGCCGCTAGGCTCAGAGAAGATCAGCCTTTCAGCCACAGGAGAACTTTCGTGAATCCAGCGTCCGCTTCACCCGATCCGCTGCCTGCGCCGGGCCTGAGCTGGGGCATCAAGCGCAGCTTTATCGACTACATCACCAGCCTGCCGGACAGGTCCGTTTCGGCCACCGACGGGGCGACTGTCGCCGAATCTTTCCTGTTCTGCTTCAGCCCTGAATCGTCCGACTACGACGCCGCACGGGGCACCGGTGTGCTGCGCTTCCGGGGTGACGTCCGGCTCGCCGGCCACCACGGCATGCTGCTGGTCCGGCTGCTGGACCCGTGGATCACGTTCACGAGCGGCAGCGGCGTGCTCTCGATCAGCAACGGCGGCGGCGGGGGCCAGGACCGCACCGTCGTCGCCTTCCTCAGCCCGTCAAAGCCCCGGCACGCCGATGGCTCCCTGGTGTGGGACCACGTCGACGTCGTCATCTCCCCGGAAGGGTCAGAACTCTTCGACGGCCAGTATGCCGCCGGTCAGCCGATGGATCCGCTGTTCATCCGGGTCACCGGCTAGGCCAACCGCTAGGGAGGAAATCAGCCCGCGTGGCTCCTAACCGTCTCCATGGGATTGCGGAACCTGGGACGTGGAACCAAAGAGCCAGCCCGAGACGTCACTGCGCAGGACAAAGTGGGGTCCGCCCGTGGAACTGACGCTTCCGGTGGGAACGTAGTACCCGCGGCCGGCGCCCGGACCGCCGGCTGCACGGTCCAGGGCCTCGGTGAGTTGCCTTGGCAGATGCCCCGACGGGCCGAGGGCCCGGAGTCCGTCAAATTCCTCTGGCGTGAGCCTTCCGAGTACTGCGGCGATATCGGCCATCACGGATCCCTTCTGGCGGACGGTGCTTGAAGAATCAGCCTAGGACCGTGGTATGAACGGCACGTGAAATCCGGACGACGATCACCGAACACCTGCGCGGGCCGGCACGGCCACTCACCGGCGGTGTGAGTGCCAGCGTTGTGAGGGCGTGTTGCGAGTGTCACTGCACACAGTCCCTCTACACCCAGCCAATTAACGGATAGATGCTGTACCGTTCAATCCCGGGAAACTCAGAACAACGGAATCGAGAATTAACCAGGTGGCAACCGACTATGACGAAGTCCGATCCGACGTTGCGGAATCACGCAACGCCTCGCTGGAGGCCCTTCGCTCCGCGAACGCGCCGGACGCGCGCAGCGTAACCCGTGAGCTCGATGAGGCTGATACCTCTGAAGGCGTGGAACTGCCGGGCGCCGACCTGTCCGGCGAGGAACTGACGGTCACCGTCATTCCGCAGAAGGAAGACGAGTTCACGTGCTACTCGTGCTTCCTGGTCCGGCACCGCTCGCAGCTCGCCCGCGAGAAGGCAGGGCACTCGTACTGCGCTGACTGCATGAGCTGACCGGCGACCGGCTTCACATTTCTGTTGCCACGCCGCCCGGCGTGCCCTGCAGGGCACGTTCCGATACGCTCCTCTTTGACGATGCGGCGCGTGCCGGCACGTAGCCGAAGGCGGGAATCATGCGGAACTGGACCACCAAGCCGCAGGACCATCTTCGGACGGCGGCTGGCGCCGGCGCGGACGAACAGTCCGCTCTTGACAGCTCCGGCACCGGCACATCCGGTTCCGGGGCTGTTGGCGTCGGCACCAGAGCCCGTCCGGGGCGCAGCTGGAGCCTCAAGACCGAATGGTCGAGGGCTTTCGCCCTGATGCTGACGGCTCTTCTCGTGGGGGCCCTGGCAACAATTGTCGGCGTCAGGGGCGTTGGGGACCAGGTCCAGGAAACGGCCGCCCAGCTCCAGGGCGCGTCGGATACCGTTGCGGAGCTGCGCTCCGCCCTCGACGCCCACGAACTGGCCGGCCACCAGCTCCTGTCCGGCGCCCCGGGCGACCGCCCGGCGTTCCTCCAACAGCAGCAGGACCTCGCCCACCGCTTCGACGACGCGATCAGGTTCCTGCCCGCCGAAAGGGACATGCGCGCCGCCGCGGGAAAGGCCCGCGCCGAGTGGCAGTACGGCCTCGCGGAACACGGCCTTTGGGACAGCCCGGTGCAGGCCCTCCCGGGAAACCGGGTGGCCGAGTCTCCGGGTCTTGCCGCGTCCGGCGCCAGCGTCCGTTCCCTGCTGGACGGGATCCAGCGGTCAGCCCTGGAGTCGATGGAATCCGGACTGGCCTACAGTGCCGAACTCCAGCAGATCGTCATTGCCGCCCGCAGCGCCTTGTTCGGGCTGGCGGCCGCGGGCGTCGTCTACTTCCGCAGCAGAATGGTCAGGTTCCTGATCAGGCCCATCGAGGGCCTGCACAGCGGCGTCCTCAAACTGCAGGCCGGCGACTACAGCCACCGCATCGACGTCGTCCGGCGCGACGAACTTGGTGAGCTGGCCGTGGCATTCAATTCCATGGCCGCCACGGTCCACGACAGCCACCAGGCGCTGACCCACCGCGCCACCCACGATCCGCTGACCGGGCTGGCCAACCGCGCGGCGCTGACGGAGCGTCTTGCGGCCTCCTTCAAGCCCGGCGCAGGACGCAGGCGCCGGCACGAGGGGCTGCTGATGATTGACGTGGACGACTTCAAGGACGTCAACGACTCACTCGGGCACGAAGGCGGCGACGCGCTCCTGATCCAGCTCGCCCGCCGCCTGCAGGGCTGCGTGCGGGCCGGCGACCTCGCCGCCCGCCTCGGCGGTGATGAGTTTGCGATCGTGGTCGGGGACGACGCCGACGGATCCGTCACGGCGGCGATCGCGGAACGCATTCATGACGCGCTGCGGCCACCGTTCTCCGTCGGCGAAGTCCGCTTGAAGGTCTCCGTGAGTATGGGTGCCGCGCTCCGCCAGCCGGAAACCCGAGAGCCTGCCGAGCTCTCGCGGCAGGCAGACTTCGCTATGTACATGGCCAAGCAGGGCGGCAAGGGCCGCTACCAGCGCTTCGACGCCGAAGGCTACGACAGAATGGCGCACCGGGCGGCCCTCCGTGCCGATCTTGCCACCGCCGTATCCGGGCGGCAGCTGCAGCTCGAATACCAGCCGGTGGCCGAGCTGCGCACCGGGGAAATCCTGGGCGTAGAGGCGCTGGTGCGTTGGAACCACCCCCGGCTGGGGCTGCTGCAGCCCGCGGAATTCATCCCGCTGGCCGAGGAGACCGGAGACATCGAAGCGATCGGCCGCTGGGTGTTGAGCACCGCCATCCGGCAGGCCGCAGGCTGGCGGGCCGCGATGAGCCACTGCGGAAACCTTTGGGTTTCCATCAACCTCTCCACCCTCCAGCTGCCCAGCCAGCGGAACCTGGCCGCGATTGAGAGCATCCTGAGGGATCCCGCTTCGCAGGCGGACAAGGTGGTCCTGGAGGTCACCGAAACGGCACTGACCAGCAGCATCGACGGGGGCATCACCGCCCTCAACCGGCTGAAGAGCTTGGGCGTCCGCATCGCCATCGACGATTTCGGGACCGGCTACTCGTCGCTGAGCACGCTGGCCGAACTACCCGCGGACATCCTCAAGATCGACCGCTCGTTCCTCTCCGCGGACGCCGCCGACGCGCCGTCCGCAGCCCTGCTGGAGGGCATCCTGGGGCTGGCGAACAAGCTCAACCTGGAGGCGATCGCCGAAGGCATCGAGGACTCCGGGCAACTGGCTCTGCTCCGCGGCCTGGGTTGCCGCCTGGGACAGGGCTACCTGCTCGCCCGCCCCGGTCCCGCGCCGGCGATCGAGGCCCTCCTCGCCTCCGGTGCCCGGCTCCAGCCACCGGCTTAAGCGCAGGCTGAGCGCAGGCTTCAGACCCCTGAGGCGGCCCGCCGTCCGGCTTTGAGCAGGCGCAGCCCGCTGGCCAGGACGCCGACGTGGCTAAAGGCCTGCGGGAAATTCCCCAGGAACTCGCCCGTCCCGGGATGGATCTGTTCCGGCAGCAATCCCAGCGGGTTAGCGCGGCCACAGAGCGTCTCGTACAGCGCGTACGCCTCGTCGAGCCTGCCCTGCCCGGCCAGGTTGTCCACGAGCCAGAAGCTGCACAGCAGGAAGGCCCCCTCGCCTCCGGGCAGTCCGTCCGGGGACACCTCGGGAAGGTAGCGGTAGAGCAGTCCGTTGCCGGCGTCCAGGCCCTCGGCAACGGCTTTGGTGGTGGAGACCATCCGCGGATCGTCGAAGGCTATGACGTTGCGGACAGGCAGCGTCAACAGTGCCGCGTCCAGGCCGCCGGTGCCGCCGAGGTGTTCGGTGAACGTCTGCAGTTCCGGGTTCCACGACTGCGTCAGCGCGGCTTCGCGGATCTCCTTGGCGGCGGCTTCCCACCTCCCCTTCGGGTAGGGAAGCCCGTGCTTGCGGGCAATCTGGAGGGCCCGGTCCACGGCCACGTAGCAAAGCGCCGCCGAGTAGGTGAAGGGCCGACCTGTGGACCGGATCTCCCAGGGACCGCTGTCCGGGGTCCGCCAGCTGGTGATCGCCAGTTCCACGATGGGAACCAGCGCCGCCCAGAGCCGTGCGTCCACGCGCGCGCCGCTGCTCGACCACTGGTAGGCGATATCGATGATCTCGCCGTAGACGTCGTGCTGCTGCTGGTGGATGGCACCGTTCCCCCACCGGACCGGGGCCGAGCCGCGGTAACCGCGCAGAACCGGGTCCAGGACCTCCTCGGGCGGCTGCGAGCCGTCCAGGGCGTACATCACGTGGGGCGCGCCATCCCGTTCAACATTCGTCAGCACCCAGGCGAGGAACACCTCCGCGTCGCTGCGGTCACCGATGCGCCGGAAGACGTAATTCGAGAAGGACGCGTCGCGCACCCAGGTGTAGCGGTAATCCCAGTTGCGCGGCGCCCCCGGCCACTCGGGCAGGGACGAGGTCGCGGCTGCCATGATGGCACCTGTCTCGGCGTGGTCCAGCAGCTTGAGGGTCAGCGCCGAGCGTTTCATCAGCTCCGCCTGGGACCCCTGGCAGTCCAGTGCGGCGGCCCAGCGCCGCCAGGCGGCCACCGTCTGGTCGATGAGTTTCCTCGTATCCGGATGCTGCCGGAGCCGGAACCGCCCTGACCAGTGGAGGGTTGCGGTGATGGTCTCCCCCGCGCGCAGCGTCAGCTCCGTGGACAGACCCCGCCCGTCCGGAGCCAGCTCCACTGAAGACCACAGATACACCTCCGAAACGCGGCCGCTGACCCAGTCGAAGCGCCAGCCGCCGGCGAGCTCATCAAAGGTGACGCCGGTTTTGGGCACCAGCCGGATACGGAGGCGCACGTCGCCCCCCACGGCCTGGACGTGCCGGAGCAGTTCGCTGCGGCCGGCGGGGACGGGTTCGGCCAGGTCGGCCCCGGAGCGCAGGGTCAGGCAGTCCGTGATCTGGAGTGTGCCGCGGTCCGAGGCAAGGGTCGTGACCAGCACACAGGAGTCCTCCATGTACCGCTGCGCGGCGGAGTGGATGGAGACCGGGGCGATTTCGAAAAGGCCGCCGTTCTCCAGGTCAAGGATTCCGGCGAGGAACGGCGGGCTGTCGAATTCCGGGATGCAGAGCCAGGAGATCGCGCCGTCCCTGCCGACGAGGGCGCACGTGGACCCGTCGCCGATGAGACCATGATCCTCAATGGGCAGGTACCCGTCCCGGCGAACCACCGCGCGCATGTGCGCCGCAGGGAACACTGTTGCGGACTCCTTCATACTCCTGAATGCCTTGCCCTATCTATTCTCCTCCTGACGGGCCCCGTAGACCACAAATTCGACGGCGGCTCAGCGGCGGGAGCGCTGTCCCAGGGCGGTATCGAGAACCGCGAGCAGTGCCGGCGTAGGCCGCTGAACACTCACCGCGTACCGGGTGTTCTTTCGGACGTACTTCTTGATGAACGGGCACACCGGGACAATCTTCAAACCGGCGGCCACTGTCTCGTCGAGTGCCTGTGCCGCGAGCCGGCCGGCGAGCCCCTGGCCGCCGTACTCCTTGTCAATGACGGTGTGGTAAAAAATCCGGTGGCCTTCGCCGTCGTCGACGTAGGCCGCCTGGCCGATAACCGTGTCGCCGTCGAGCACCTCAAAGCGCGGCCGGTCCGGGTTGTTGCGGATGGTGATGGCGGTCTGCATCGGTCTCGTTTCATGGTGGGATTTGGGTCGGGCAGCGTCCGGCTGCCCAGTGGACAGTGCCACCGGTCTCAGTCCCGCGGGCGGAGCCGCGCATTCGGGAGCGCGGGCGCCGGCAGTGGCGCGGGTTCGCCCGCGGGGAAAGTCCCGAAGCGCAGGCCCGCGGTTCCCGTCCCGGCAGCGACGGGTGCGTCCCCGGCGCCGATTTCCGCCTGCCACTGCGCCCGGTACATGACGATTTCCTCATGGCTGCGTCCCACGAAGTTCCACCACATCACGATCTGCTCGCCCAGGGGCTCGCCTCCGATCAGGAGCACGCGCAGCGGTTCGACGCCGGCCGCCAGGGTCAGGGAGGGGCGCCCCGCCGGCAGATACGCGAGGTGGTCCTTGGCGACCGGGTGGCCGTCCACCAGGAGCGCTCCGGTGTCAACCAGCAGCCCGTGTTCGAAGGTCGGGTCGGTGTCCAGGCCCAGGGTGGCCCCGGCTTCCAGCAGGATTTCAGCGCCGAGCAGCGGGGTGTGGGTGGTGACCGGCGAGGTGGAACCGGCCACCGATCCCAGGAAGACCCGCATGGTCCAGCCGGGTCCGGACAGCGGATCGGGGCGGTAGTTCTCAAAGGTGGGCTCCATCTGGCGGGCACTGTCCGGCAGAGCCACCCACAGCTGCGCACCGTGCAGCACCTCGGTCCCAGGGGTGGAAAATTCCGAGTGGCTGATGCCCCGTCCGGCGGTCATCAGGTTGACCTCGCCGGGCCGCACGGCGGCGTGAAAACCGGCCGAGTCGCGGTGCTCAATCTCGCCGGTGAACAGCCAGCTGACAGTCTGCAGGCCCGTGTGCGGGTGGCGCGGCACGTGCATGCCCCCGGACTCCCCCACCCGGTCCGGGCCGTAGTGGTCCAGGAAGCACCAGGCGCCGATGAGGCTCCGCTGGCGCTGCGGCAGCGTCCGTCTGACGTCCATGGCACGAGGCCCGCCCAGCGGAACCTGCCGGGGCGTGAGAACCTCCACGCCCACGCAGCTGTCGTCCGTTTCGCACAGGATCTCCTGGGGTGCCACCTCAGTGTTGCTCATAACCACAGCCTAGCCATCGAAAGGCGGTATCCGCAGCCTGCGCAGGCGTCATGATGGAGTCATGACCATCCCCGAGTTGCCCGTCACGATCAGCGTCGGCGAATCCGCCGTTTCAGGGGTCTACGCCCGCCCCGGGATGCCGACCGCGACCCTGGTGGTCGCCCACGGGGCGGGGGCAGGCATGGAACACCCGTTCCTCGCCGGATTCACCCGCGCCCTGAACGCGCTGGGGATCGCCACGCTCCGCTTCAACTTCCCCTACCGGGAGGCCGGACGGAAGTTCCCCGACAGGCCGCCGGCAGCGATTGCGGCCTGGCGCGCGGCGATGGCTGACGCCGCTGCCCGGTCGGCCGGCGAGCCGCTCTGGGCTGCGGGCAAGTCCTTCGGCGGACGGATGGCCTCGATGGCGGTTGCCGACGGGATGCCCGCAGCCGGACTTATCTACCTTGGCTACCCGCTCCATCCGCCGGGCAAGCCTGAGAAGCTCCGTGACGAGCACCTCTACGGGCTGGCCCTGCCGATGCTCTTCCTGCAGGGCACCCGCGACCCCTTCGCCACGCCGGAACTGCTGGAGGCCGTGGTGGCCCGGATCGGGCCGACGGCGACGCTTGAGTGGCGCGACGGCGGCGGCCACACCTTCGAGGTCACAGGGACGAAGCACGGCACGGAGGAGGTCGGGGCCTCGCTGGCGGGATCCGCCGCGGCGTTCATCGCGGCGCATCGCCCCAGCTGAGGCATCCGCGGCGTCAAATCCAGGCGGTCCTGCGCAGCGGAGGTTCGGCACCGCCGGGCCGTTGCACCAGGATCTGGTTGACGCCGGTTATTCCGGATTCGAAGCCCAGGGCACTGGCGGCCATGTAGAGCCGCCACACGCGGGCCCGCCCTTCACCGGCCAGCTGCACCGCCTCGCGCCAGTGTTCCTCGAGGTTCCGCACCCAGGCCCGCAGTGTCAGGGCATAGTGCCGGCGCAGGGCCTCGACGTCGAGGACTTCCAGTCCCCCGGACTCCAGAGCTCCCACCATCTCAGCGAGGGCCAGCATCTCGCCGTCCGGGAAGACGTAGCGTGGGATGAAGGAGTTCGGATCCGGGGCGGCGGGCCCCGCGTTCCACGAAATGGCGTGGTTGAGCAGCCGGCCGCCGGGCCGGAGCAGCCCGTGCAGCCTGGCGACGTACTCGGGCATCTGACCGCGGCCCACGTGCTCGGACATACCGATGGAACTGATCGCATCAAACGGCCCGTCGGCGACGTCGCGGTAGTCCTGGACGCGGATGGCCACCCGGTCTGTCAGGCCGGCGTCCGCCACCCGCTTTCCCGCCATGGTCGCCTGTTCCCCCGAAAGCGTCACGCCCACGACGTCGACTCCGTAGTTCCGCGCCGCATGCAGGGCCAGGCTCCCCCAGCCGCAGCCGACATCCAGCATCCTCATACCGGGTTCCAGCCCCAGTTTCCGGCAGATCAGATCAAGTTTCGCGTCCTGCGCGGCGTCCAGTCCGGCGCCTTCGTCCTGCCAGACCGCGCAGGAATAGACCATCGACGGGCCCAGGACAAGGGCGTAGAAGTCGTTGCCGACGTCGTAGTGGTGGGAGATGGCCGCAGCGTCGCGCTTCCGCGTGTGCCGCCGGCCGGCGCGGACAATCCTGGCTTCCTCCGGCGGTGGCGCCGGGTTCGGCCCCAGGGCCCCGAGCAGGGCGGCGTTCTTGAGGATGGTCCCGAGTTCGCGGACAGTGGGAGGCCGGAACGGCCCGGGCTCGGCGAACTTGCCGGTGGAGCTCAGGGCCGAGAAGCTCGCAAAAACGTCGCCCGGGGCGTCGATGTCCCCGGCAACGTAGGCGCGGCTGAGGCCGAGCTGCCCGGGCGACCACAGCATCCGGCGGAGCGCCCGCCGGGAGCGGAACTCGATGACGGGCGCCCCGGCCGGACCGGCCTCCGTACCGTCCCAGGCCTTCAGCCGCACAGGGATCTCCGCTGTGCCCAGGACGACGGAAAGCACTTCCGCCAGCCGCGGAGCCGCCCCAGTCTTTTTGCCCATGATCATGGCCTTTCATCCGGTACCTTCAGTCCGTTCCCAATCTATTTCGGCGGTCCGCAGGCGAACAGGGGCCGGATGGCCCTGCCGCGTTGCGGTTCCGGGGCCTATGCCTCTGGTGCTCCCCCGCGCAGGGCGCCTACGGTCGCGGGATGACTGAAGCTCTGTCGTCTCTCGCGGAGACGTTCAAAAACGTGGGTGTGTCCAGGGCCTATGGGCCGGCGGTGACTGTGGACGGTGAAGAACTGATCCCGGTGGCCGTGGTGTCCTTCGGCTTCGGCGGCGGCGGGAACTCGGTGCCTGGTCCCGCCGGCGCAGCTGCCGGAGGTGACAGCGACGGCGCGGCTGCCGGCGGCGGCGGAGGCGGCTTTGTGTTGCCGCTGGGCGTGTACTGCCGGGGACGGGACGGGCAGGTGGCATTCCGGGCCAACAGCATTGCCGTCCTTGCGGGGCTGTTTCCACTCGTGTGTGCCGTCGGGTTCACGGTCCGCGGGGTGCTCCGGACCCTGCGCCGCCGCTGACTACACCGTGACTCCCGGGCGCGCGTGACGCTAGCGTGCCCCGCGGAGGCGCATGAAAGTGCCCTCAGTCTTTCGTGAGCAGTGGGGCGGCAAGGTGGGCCGACAGCCCGGACAGCAGGATGGTTATGCCCTCATCCAGCTCCGCGGCACCGTCATAATCCGCGAGCTGGGGAGCCAGGGCACGCAGCCGCGGGAACTCCTTGGGCGGAAGGCGGTGCAGGCCAAGGCGCAGCAAGGCCTCATTCTCGTCGGGGTCCACGATGAACTCCTGGAGTTCGTTGAGGATGTGTCCGTAGAGGAATCCGTAGTAGGCCCGGTAGACGTGGAGGGCCGCGGAGGCGGTAAAGCCGGCGTCGATCAGCAGACCCAGAATTTGCTCCAGCGGCCGGAGGGTGCCCAGAGGGCGGAGGCCCAGCGGGGTCGAGAGCGGGCGGGTCACCAGCAACGGAACGACATTGGGATGGCGGAGAGCCAGCAACCGGAGGTCATGGGCGATGCGCCGCAGCTGGCCCTGCCAGTCCGGGTCGTCACCGAAAATGGCCAGCTCATCCAGGACGAGCTCGGTGACGCCGTCCAGGAGCGCGGCCCGGTTGGCGGCGTAGCGGTACAGCCCCATCGGATCCCGATGCAGGGCCTGGCCCAGCCGGCGCATGGTCAACGCCTCCAGCCCCTCCTCATCCACGAGTTTCAGCGCAGCGGCCAGAACGACCTCGCGGCTGAGGCGGTTTTTCCGGGGGCCACGGCCGGCTTCGTCGCCTGCGGGTTGCTGCGGGATTGTCATGGTGCGTGCCACTTCCTCAAGCCTTGGGCCAGGCGCCGCGACCGCGGCCCCACTTGCCTAACACGTAGTCTACGCCTAATATCTACAATGTAGACATACCCGAATGAGATGTTCCGGGATAGAGATACGCTGGCCCGTTCCCCGCCTTTCCGGACCCCCTGCTGACTGCCCGCCCGGGCACTCGGGGCCCGGCTGTCGGGCCGTACCTTCGGCACCTCGTGCACGGCGCCGAAGGACACGCTGCTGTAGCCACACGGCAGCATTCACCGCACAGTACGGAAGAGAGCCGACCATGGCCGCTTCACTGACTGCCCCTGCCCATATCGACCGCTTCCTCGCCGAGGCAACCATGGAAGAAACCGACGACGGCAACTCGCTGCGGAAAGACCAGCTCTACGGTCTCTACATCAGCTGGTGCCTGTTGCACAACGCCGCACCGCACCCGGTCTCCGGCTTCTGGGCCGCCCTGAAGGCCCACCGCATCACGCCCGGCCGCAGCCGGCTCCGCATGGCGGGACCGGCAGCCACCGATTACATCCTGGCGACCTATCCGGCGCTGAACTGAGTTGAGCCAGGGCGCACCCCTCCTGCGGCGTGTCTGCCCGCGCTGGGGCACGGCGTGACAGACTGTGGGCGTGAATATCGCGATGGAAGAACCCGTGGAGACGATGCGGGACGCTGATGTACCACAGTGGTGGGGGCGGCTCGGGCTTCCGGGCCTGATCGACATCCATACGCATTTCCTTCCCGAACGGATGCTGCGCCGGGTGTGGGCGCACTTCGATGAGGCGGGCCCCCTCATCGGCCGCCCCTGGCCCATTGCCTACCGCACGGACGAGGCGAACCGGCTGGCCCGCCTGCGGCAGCTGGGGCTCCGCCACTTCACCGCACTGACTTACGCGCACCGCCCCGGCATGGCGGCGGACCTCACAAACTTTGCCCTAGAACTGGCCGCATCAGAGCCCGACTGCGTCCCGAGCGCCACCTTCTTCCCCGAGGACGGTGTCCTGGATCAGGTGCGGTCCGCCCTGGACCGCGGCGCCAGGGTCTTCAAGATCCACGCGCAAGTGGGCGGATTCGATCTGCGCGAACCGGTCCTCGACCCGGTCTGGGGGCTGCTCGCCGAGACCGGCGTTCCGGTCGTGGTGCATGTCGGCAGCGGCCCGGTTCCCCGTCCCGGCTTCACCGGCCCGGACAAGCTTGAGGGCGTCATGCGCCGCCATCCCCAGCTGACCGCCGTCGTCGCCCATCTGGGGGCCCCCGAATATGGCGAATTCCTGGACCTGGCCGGGAAATACCCCCGCATCCACCTGGACACCACCATGGTCTTCACGGACTTCTTCGAGGCCGCAGCGCCCTTCCCGCCCGAGCTCCTGCCACAGCTGGCCGCGATCCCGGAGCGGATTGTGCTCGGCAGCGACTTCCCGAACATCCCGTACGCCTACGCCCATCAGCTGGAAGCACTGGAACGGCTCCGTGACAAGGAGCCCCGGCTCGACGACGACTGGCTGCGAACGGTCTGCTGGTTCAACGGGCAGCGCCTGCTGGGCGTCTGACCCCGCACTACTCCTTGTTCCTGGCCCGGCTGGGCTGCACGCGCATCGGCTCGCCCGGCATCTTCGGGAAGTCCGGCGGGAACGGCAGTTCCCCCAGCCCGTCCGCGAGGTCCCGTTCCCACCACTCCAGCAGGACGTCGATGGTGCCCGGCTTGGCATTCATCTCCGCCCACGGGTCTCCGGTGGCCCTGAGCCGCTGCGGCACGGTGGTGATGGTGAAGTCCTTGGTGGTGACGTGCTCCAGCTCCTCCCAGCCGATCGGGCAGGAAACGGTGGCGCCGGCCAGGGCGCGCGGACTGTAGGCCCCGGCCATCGTGCGGTCGCGGTTCGCCTGGTTGAAGTCGACGAAAATCCTGGTGCCCCGTTCCTCCTTCCACCAGGCAGTGGTGACCTTGTCCGGCATCCGCCGCTCCAGTTCGCGGGCAGCGGCGATCACGGCGTGCCGTACCTCGAGGAATTCATGGCTGGGTTCGATCGGGGCGAACACATGCAATCCCCGGTTGCCGGAGGTCTTGATGAAGGAATCCAGCCCGGCCTCGGACAGCACCGAGCGCAGTTCCTGCGCGGCAGGAACGGCGTCCTCGAATCCGGTGCCCGGCTGCGGGTCGAGGTCGATCCGGAGCTGGTCCGGGTTGTCGGGGTTGCCGGCCCGCGAGGCCCAGGGGTGGAACACCACCGTGTTCATCTGCACCGCCCAGACCGCGGCGGCAATCTCGTCGATCACGAGCTGCGGATGCGAGCGCCCGCTGGGATAGACCACCGTCACCGAACGGACGAAATCCGGGGCGCCCCGCGGCGGATTCTTCGAAAAGAACTGCTCGCCGTCGATGGTGTCGCCGAACCGCTGGAGCGTCACGGGCCGGTTGCCGTTCGCCGCCAGGAAGGCGTCCCCGACGTCGACAATGTACCGGGCGAGGTCCAGCTTCGTGAGGCCGAGCTGCGGCCACAGGACCCTGCTGGGACTGGAAATCCGCAGGTCCCGCGGTCCGCTGGCGCTGTCGACTGTGATGGTGGCTTCTTCCTTGGGCATGGGGACAAGGTACTCCCAGACCCGGGACAACTGAATAGCCCGGCCACAGCGGCAGGCTCCGGGCTGACCCTCCGCCCGGGGAGGACTAGGGTGAATCATGGACACCTCGCCGGCGTGGGACCGCCCCATTTCGTCCCTCTATACCGACCACTACGAACTGACCATGCTGCAGGCGGCCCTCCACTCCGGGGCCGCGGAGCGAAGGACCGTATTCGAGGCGTTCGCCCGCGGGCTGCCGGAGGGGCGCCGGTACGGGATCGTGGCCGGAACCGGGCGGCTGCTCGAGGGCCTCGCCAATTTCCGCTTCGGCCCGGCGGAGCTGGAGTTCCTGGACCGGACCGGCGTCGTCAATGCCGGCACCCTGGCCCGCCTCGCGGACTTCCGGTTCTCCGGCGACATCTGGGGCTACCCCGAGGGAGAGGCCTACTTCCCCTACTCCCCCGTCCTGATCGTGGAATCCACCTTCGCCGAAGCGTGCATCCTGGAGACCTTCGTGCTGTCCGTCCTCAACCATGACAGTGCCATAGCCTCGGCAGCCTCCCGGATGGTCAGCGCGGCGGGCGGACGGCCCTGCATCGAAATGGGTTCACGCCGTGCCCAGGAGGAATCCGCCGCCGCGGCCGCCAGGGCCGCCGTCATCGCGGGCTTCGCCGCGACGTCGAACCTCGAGGCCGGCCGGCGCTTCGGCCTCCGGACCGTCGGCACGGCAGCGCATTCCTTCACCCTCCTGCACGACACTGAACGCGACGCGT
Organism: Pseudarthrobacter sp. PvP090; assembly: GCF_040547365.1. Taxonomy (NCBI): domain Bacteria; kingdom Bacillati; phylum Actinomycetota; class Actinomycetes; order Micrococcales; family Micrococcaceae; genus Pseudarthrobacter; species Pseudarthrobacter sp. PvP090. The sequence goes on along the minus strand of NZ_JBEPPO010000008.1, from coordinate 106,074 downwards.
TCCGGGCGCAGCTGGAATCGCTCGGTCCCGGGACCACCCTGCTGGTGGACACGTACGACGTCGAAGCGGCCGTCCGGACCGCGGTCGATCTCGCGGGCGACAAGCTGGGGGCGGTCCGGCTCGATTCCGGTGACCTGCTGGCGCAGGCGCGGTGGGTCCGTGAGCTGCTGGACAGCCTGGGCAACGTGCACACGAAAATCGTCGTCACGTCCGATCTCGACGAGTATTCCGTTGCGGCGCTGCAGGCCGCACCGGCTGACTCGTACGGCATCGGCACGGCGCTGGTCACGGGGTCCGGAGCCCCTACCGCCGGCATGGTCTACAAGCTGGTCAGCCGCACCAACGACGCCGGGGAGTTCATCGCCGTCGCCAAGAGCTCCAAGAACAAGATCAACGTCGGCGGACGCAAGCACGCGGTGCGCCGGCTCGACGGCTCCGGCACCGCCACCCACGAAGTCCTCGGGGTCGGCCACCCGCCGGCGGAGGAATCCCGCGGCAGGCCGCTGCTGCAGCAGTTCATCCGCGCTGGCGAACTCCTGCCCGGATGGACCGGGCCGGAGGCCGTGGCGCGGGCCCGGAACCGGCACGCCGACACCATGGCCGAACTGCCCGCCGTCGTGAACCGGCTCCAGCGCGGTGAACCTGCCATACCGACCATCTATGCGTGAGGGCGGCGCCTAGCGCGCCGAAAACCTTGCGGCAGATCGGCGGGGCCGGCTGGGTGGCCGTTGCGCCGGTCCAGCTCGTCGGTGACGAGCCGCAACAGCTTTCCGGCGGACTCCGAGAGATCCCTGCCGTTGTCCGGGGACGCCATCTCGACGCATTGCAGCAGCGCCGAGCGGAGCCGCACCAACTGCGCGGAGGGCACCAGGGGCCAGCGGCGGAAAGAATCGAACATCAGTTCTGCGCCATGGGTATGGACGAGCGAGCCGTATCCGCCGGCCACTTCCGGCCTCATGCTGCACGCCTCCGGCCGGCGGTGCCGGCTCCAAGCAGATGGTTGCCCCGCCATCCCGAATCGCGGATCATCGCGACGGCTTCCGGGTCGGCGGTTGTCAGCTTGCGCAGGTCCACGACAGTGTCGAGGCCGTACCCAAACGATCCTGCCCGGCGGGCAACTGCGATAAGGCTTGCGACGTTGCGAACGGTGAGTTGACCCACCGGTGAAACGAGTGCGGATTCCGAACTGAGATCGACAGCGACGGTGATGCCGAGTTTGCTGGTCATAGTAAGAGTTCCCCTGTGAAGCATGTGTGGCCGACTGCATGACCGCTCCTAGGATACCCAACACGCTGTGAACCGCGTCACAATCGCGTAACAGCCGCCCACAGGTCAGCTCCTGCTCTTGGTCCGGGCGGTCGCCGGCGCCGTCCACGGATCCTCCGGCCAGGGATGCCGGGGGTACCTCCCCCGCATCTCGGCGCGGACCTGCGCGTAGGGCCCGGACCAGAAGGAGGCGAGGTCGTCCGTCACGGCCAGGGGCCGCCGGGCCGGCGACAGCAGGTGGAACAGCACCGGCACCCTGCCGCCCACAAGCCGCGGCGTCCGGTCCCAGCCGAAGCACTCCTGCAGCTTGACGGCGACCACCGGGCGGGCGCCGTCGTCCCCGACGTCGGGGTAGTCGATTCTGACCCAGGAACCGCTTGGTACTTCCAGCCGTTCCGGAACCAGCTCCCCAAGCCTGGCGGCGTCGGGCCAGGGCAGCAGGCGCCGCAGCGGGTCTGCCAGGTCGATCCCGCTCGTGGCGGCGCCGCCGGCCAGCGCCTCGAGTTCGGGCGCCAGCCACTCGCCGAGGCGGGCCAGCAATGCCGGCTCGGACACGTCCGGCCACGGGTCCCCGAGTTCCCGGTGGAGCAGGGCCAGACGGCGGCGCAGGGCGTCAGCCGCCGTCGACCATCCAATCGTTCCCAGCCCTTCCTTCTCCAGCACCCGGGCTACTGCCGCACGGCCTTCAGCCGCGGAGGGCCGGACCGGCGTGGAGGAAAGGACGATCGCGCCCAGCCGGCGTATTTTCCGGGCCGTGACCCGGCCCTGGCTGAACGCGGCCTCCACGGTGTCGCTCAGGAGGTGCCGGGCGGCGGCCTCGGCCGTGTCCGCCGTCAGCGGTGCTGCCGAACGGATGACGGCTCCCGTGCCGGCCGCGTCGCGGCCCTGGGCCCGGGAAACTTCGGCGACGGCGAGCCATTCGTGCCCGGACAGGGAGCTTCCGGCCGGGAGCCCGGCCCGGGTCCCGGAGCTGAGCAGGTAGCGCTCCGGGCCTTCTCCGGGGACCCTCCGCGCCACCCGGTCCGGGAAGGCGAGGGCGACGACGACCCCGACGGCTTCCCCGGGGGTGACCGCCGCAGTGATGGGTGGGGATACGACGCCCGGGCGCTCCCGGCGTGCCATGGTCTCCATCCGCCGGACGTCGTCCGCCCAGCGCCGGGACGCCGGATCCTTGCCCGCGCGCAGGCCCGCCAACAGGCGCGGGAGATCCCCGCCGGGGGCGCGCTGGTCCCCTGCGACCAGCGCGACGGCTTCCGCGGCGGTGCGGTTTCCCACGGCGGCCGCCCCGTCCAGCAGGGCCCGGGCCAGCCGGGGATCGGCGGGCACCCTGGCAAGCGCCTTGCCAAGATCCGTGGCCAGGCCGTCCGGTGCCACCGCGCCAAGTTCCTGCAGCACTTCAACGGCGTCGTCCATCGCGGACTGTGGCGGGGCGTCCGGCAGCGACAGCCCGCGGCCGCCGGGCGATCCCCAGCACGCCAGGACCAGGGCCGCGCCGGTGAGGTCCGCGACGGCGATCTCCGGCGTCGGGTGGGCCGGCGCGGCGCCGTAGGTCTTTTGGTCGTAGCAGCGGACCACCCGTCCCGGACCAGTGCGTGCTGCCCGCCCGGCGCGCTGCTCGGCGGAGGCGCGGGAGCAGGACACGTTGACCAGACCGGACATTCCGCGGCCCGCGTCCCGCCGCGGCTCCCGGGACAGCCCGGAGTCGATGACCATCCGGACGCCCGGGACCGTCAGGGAGGACTCTGCCAGCGACGTCGACACGATGATCCGCGGGCTGCCGCCGGGTTCCCGCCCGGACACGGCGCGGTCCTGCTCAGCCGGACCGATCTGCCCGTGCAGCTCCAGCACCTCCGAATGCGTGCGGCCCCGCAGCCGGCCCGCGACGTAGGAGACTTCCCAGGCCCCCGGGACGAACACGAGGGCGTCGATGTCGAGGCCGGACGCGAGTGCCTCAGCATGCGACGAGGCGGCGGTATCTGCCACATGGTCCAGGAACGCGCGGGTCACTCCGCGCTCATCCAGCCGTGGCGCCGCGGCCGGTACCCAGTCCACCTCCAGCGGATGCAGCGCCGACGGACAGTCGACGACGGGCGCCGGGCCGCCGGCGTCGTGGTCCCCGGCGTCGCCGGCCGCCCCGATGAGGGCGGCGAAGCGCGGCGCGTCCAGGGTCGCGGACATGGCGACGAGCGAGAGGTCGCCCCGCAGTTGGCGGACCTCGGTGAGCATGCCCAGCAGCAGGTCGGTTTCGAGGCCGCGTTCGTGGACTTCGTCAATGATGACGGCGCTGGCGGCTTCCAGTCCCGGATCCGCGAGCAGGCGGTTCAGCAGGATGCCCGGGGTGACAAATTCGATCAGGGTGCCCGGGCCGGTTTGGCGTTCGCCGCGGACGGTGTACCCGATGCGGTCCCCCAGCCGGCTGCCGTCCAGCGCAGCGAGCCGCCGGGCTGCGGAGCGTGCGGCGACGCGGCGCGGCTGGGTGACGATGATGCGGGTGTTGGCCCCGCGACCCTGCTGCCCTGCGTCACTGAGGGCGAGGTTGGCCAGCAGCGGCGGGACCAGCGTCGTCTTCCCCGTCCCCGGCGGCGCCTGCACCACGGCGGTCGCGCCAGCGCCCCCGGTCCGCAAGACCTCGGCCAGATCGCCGAGTGAGTGCCAGAAGGCCAGGCCGGACCCGATGACCTCCAGCTTGAACGGCGCGGGAGCATGGGTCAGCGGAAGAGCCGGAGTAGTCACACCTCCATTGTCCCCACAAAGCCGGGACGCCATGTTCAGCCGGGACGGATCCGGGGCCTCCGGCGTTCCGGCAAAGGATCCGGCGTCGCCTGGAGACGGGACTTTTGACTCATGCGGCTTGACGTCGCCCGGTCCTAGGCTGGCCCATGACCGACTCCGAGATGCTCGAGGTGGAGCGAAAATTCGACGTCGGAGAGCACGACGAACTGCCGGTCCTGGAGTCGTTGCCTGGGGTGGACCGGGTGGGGCCGCCCGAGGACGAGGCGCTCGAAGCCGTCTACTTCGATACCGCCGGGCTGGCTCTGGCGGCGCGCGGGATCACGCTGCGCCGGCGCACCGGCGGACACGACGACGGCTGGCACTTGAAACTCCCGGTGGCGGTGGGGGAACGCCAGGAATTCACCGTGCGGCTGGGCAAAAATCCGGAGTCGGTGCCCCGGCGGCTGCGTCGGCTCGTCCAGGTCCACACCAGGGACCAGGACCTGATTCCGGTGGCAAGGCTGAACACCCTGCGCACCACGCAGCGCCTCTATGCGTCCGATGGAACCGCTCTGGCCGACTTCAGTGACGACCGGGTGGATTCCCAGACCATGTTGGAGCCGCCGGTCCACACCAGCTGGCGGGAATGGGAAATCGAACTCATCGACGGCCCCAAGCGGCTGCTCAAGGGCGCCGACGCGGTGCTCGCTGGGAAGGGCCACCATCCGTCGGCGCTGCCGTCCAAACTCGCCCGCGGGCTGGGAGAAAAGTATCCCGCGGGCGACAAACCTGCACTCAGGCCCAAGCCTGAGCCCACGGGACCGGCCTCCGCGGTGCTTCTCTCCTATCTGGGCCTGCAGGTCGAGGCCCTCAAGAAACATGACCCCGGGGTTCGGGAAAACGCGCCGGACGCGGTTCATCAGCTCCGGGTGGCGGCTCGCCGGATGCGTTCCGCCCTGGCCACCTTCCGGAAACTTGCCGATCCCGAGGTCACCGGATCGCTGCGCTCAGAACTCCAATGGCTTGCCGGCACGGTGGGTGAGGCCCGGGACAACGAGGTGATGCGGGCCCGGCTGATGGACTTAATTGGCGCTGAGCCGCCGGACCTGTTGCTGGGACCGGTGGCGCGGCAGGTCGAGGAGTATTTCGATGCTGCTGCCCATGGTGCCCGGGCGAAGGGCCTGGCCGCGTTGAAGAGTGCCCGTTACTTCCGCCTGCTTGATTCGCTGGATGCCTTCCTGGCGGAGCCGCCGCTGACCGAAACCGCCGGCGCGGAGGCCCTGCAGACCGTGGGCCGACTGGTGTCGAAGCAGCGCAAACGCTTGAAAAAGGAGGTCAGTGCCCTCGACGTCGATTCCCACGGTCCAGCGGCGGACGCCGCGCTCCATGAAGTCCGGAAGAGCGCCAAGCGACTGCGCTATGCGGCAGAGGCGGCCGCCCCGGTTTTTGGGAAACAGGCCACCACCCTCGCCCGGGCCGCCGAAGAGATCCAGGAGAGCCTCGGCGATCACCATGACAGCATCGTCACCCAGGAGCTGCTGCGCGAACTGGCCGCCAATCACCGCGGGAAAACCGCGTTCACGTACGGGCGGCTGCATGCCCTGGAGCAAGCGGCTGGTGGGGAATCCCGCGAGAAGTTCTTCCGGGGCTGGAGCTCGTCTCCGCCCGGGCCCCTCCACTGGGAATAGTCGGCTGGTGGCCTCCCGGCGTCAGCGGCCAGTGCGTGGAACCACCAGCACGGGCCTGTGCTGCAGGCTGGCCAGGTCCGCTCCGACCGATCCCTCCAGCATCCGTTCCACGGCATGGAGCCGCCCGGGGCGTTGTCCCCCGACGACCAGCAGCGCGGCGTCCGTGCTCGCCGCCAGCCGGACCAGGGCCTGGGCAACCGCACCGTTCAGCACCCGGAACGACCACTCCTCCCCCGGCGGTCCCAGAATGCCCTGGAGAAAGTCGTTAACGTGGCTCGAGGGGAAGTCCGTCTCACTGTTGACGGCCGGATCCAACGACGCGCTGGTCCGTGAAACCGCGGGTTCCCACTCGGTGAGGTAACTGGCAGGGTCCACATAGGCGCAAATCAAATGGGCTTCCAGCCTGGCTGCCAGCTCGGCGCCCGACCGGATCAGGTACTCGGACGGTTCCCACGCCACTCCCAGCACCACCGGGCCGTCCGGCCAATCCGCGCTGGCCGCGGGAGGCCGAAAACCGCTGGTGGAATCCATCAGGGGATGCCGGCGCCGGGTGTTTCCAGCACGTCCATAACCGTCAGGATAGCCATAGGCCGGAACAGAGCCAAGCATGCTGCGAAGTCCGCGCAGGTTTCAGTGCTCCGCCTTCCGCGGGATTTTCGGATTGTGCTGCTATTTTTGCCGAAAAGGCTGCATCGGAGCAGCCCCGGCAGCACCATGGAAGACGAGTTCCTGATGGCACTAGACCAACTTTCCGCGATTCTGGCGTGCGCAATCCTGACGGCTCTGGCCATTCTTCAGGCCGCCCTCACCGCCGGGGCACCACTGGGAAGGTTGGCCTGGGGCGGGGGACACACCGTCCTTCCGAGTAAGTTGCGGCTTGCCAGCGGTGCATCCATCGTCCTGTACGCACTCTTCGCCTACACCGCGCTGGCCAAGGCCGCTCTGGCACCACCGCTCATTGACGAAACCGTCACCAGCGTCGCCACGTGGGTCCTCACCGCGTACTTCGCACTCGGAATCGTCATGAACGGCATCTCCCGCAGCAAACCGGAGCGTCTCATCATGACGCCCACCGTCCTGGTTCTCACGGCCCTCTACCTGATCCTCGCGTCCAATTGACAGCTGGCCAGGCCTCTCTTGGCGAGAAATACAGCCCTCGACGACGCCGGCGAGTCCCTGGCAGTCCCCGGGTGATCGATTGGAGTGCTGTGGGAGTCGCATTGGCTGCCGTTGCCCTGACAGCAACAATCCTGACGAAGGCTCCACGTTCAAGCTACGTGATCGCCGGTTATCTGGCTTTGATCGTTCTTGCGGTCGCTGTTTCCGGATGCGCAGATTCATCCGCCAGGAACGCGGAACCGCCCTGTTTCCCGGCGGCATTTTCCGTCGCGCCGCCGAGCGCGAAACCAGGCGACACTGTGACCGTGATGGCTCCGGACGCTGACTGCAATCCGCGCTACGGGCAGAATGCCCGCATCCAGGTGATCATGACCGACGCCGCCGACGCGGACGTAGTGACGGCGACCGCCCCGATGAACGACGCCGGGGGCTTCACTTACAGCTTTCAGGTCCCCGCCGGGACCGCTGCTGGAGAGTCGGCCATCACGGCGATGCCCTTCAACATCGACTGGTGTGATGACACCGGCAGGAACAACCGGGCCGCGGGAGCTGGCAACGGGCTCACACGCGCGTCGTGCGTCTTTCCGCAGAAGCCGCTGACCATCACCCCGGGCTGACCACCCCTCTGGTGTGGGCGCAACGCGGGGTCAGCGGCCGGCCACCGAGCGTCTGCGCCAAGCGAGGACCATCAGTGCTACACCGATCGGTACGAGGGCAACAGAGACGTAGAAAATCGTCCGTTCAGCCATTGTTGGTGCGACGATCTGACTGAACAGTTCGGCGCCCAAGGCAGCATCCACGTCCAGGCCCAGATGCTCGAGGTGCAAATAGCGTGAAAACGAAACGACACGCACGGCAAAGGCGACGGCCATCCCGACGGCAGTCAGAACTAGTCCCACCATACCCGGCACATGCGCAGCGGAAACGTGAACGGGCGGCTCAGTTGCTCAGCAGGTCCGAATGGTGCTCGTCGACGACGTTCGGGTGGGCCCGCAGCCGGTAGCGGAGGGCATTGTCCCCGTAGGTTTCAAGAATGGGACTGTTCGTCGGATCGACGGACAGGCCGCGGGCCTTGGCCTGAAACTCCGGACTCACCGCGAGCTGCGGCATCGTCGCGTCCAGCGCCGGGTTGAAGAAGAACGGCAGCGAGATCCGGTCAGTCCCGCGCAGCGGGGAGATCACCCGGTGCAGGGTCGCCTTGAGGTACCCGTTGGTTGCCAGTTCGAGCATCTCGCCGATATTGACGACGAACGTTCCCGGCACTTGGGGGGCGTCGATCCACTGCCCCTGGTACTCGACCTGCAGCCCTCCCTTTCCGTGCTCCACGAGGAGCAGCGTCAGGACCCCGCCGTCGCGGTGGGAGCCGACGCCCTGCTTGGGCTCCGGGTCGGACTCCCCCGGATACCGCACAATTTTCAGCAGGGGAAAGGCACGTGCGGCGAAGGCCTCGTCGAATGTGTCTTCGGGCGCCCCGAGGGACACCGCCAGGGCACGCAGGAGGGTCAGCGAAATGTCACTCAGCCGCTCGGTCCATTCCGAGACTATGCCGCGCATTTCGGGGAGGGCGTCCGGCCACAAGTTGGGTCCCTCAAGACGCCAGTAGTCGGCGACGCCCGGCCCCGTCTCCACCACTGCACGCTCTACGCCGATATCGATCTGCTCCCGCCAGTCGACGGCGCCGTCCGTGAGCTCGCCGCCGACCCTGGTGTAGCCACGGAACTGCGGGCTGTTGACGTTCTCGACCGCGAGCTTCTGCTCGTCGGGCAGCTCGAAGAAGCGCCGGGAGACGTCGAGCACGGAGTCGGTCAGCTCCTGCGGGATCCCGTGCCCGGCCAGATACAGGAAGCCGACTTCGTGCATGGCGTTGCGCAGGTCGTCACGAAACCGCGAGGCCTCCTCCGGGCCCGCACTCAGTCGGGAAAGGTCCAGGACGGGCAATGATTCGAGGGGCACCTTATTAGTCCTTTTCGATGAACTTGGCAAGCTGGAGGCTGTACTTGCTTTAATGTTACGGATTTGTGGGTGGCGTGGGGCATTAGCATGTCGAATTAAGACATTCGGGCTGCCGCGCCGGCTGGAAGCCGCAGGACAACGTTGCCCCTTTTGCGCCCCGTGCCGACGAAGCGGTGCGCCTCGACGACGTCGGCCAGATCGTAGCTGCGTTCCCTGACCGCCTGGTACTGCCCCAGTTCCGCAAGGTGGACGAGGAACGCCAGATCCTCGGCTGTGTATTTGACGCTGCCGGCGGTGACCAGCTTTCCGCTCGCCCGGCTGCGCCAGGGGGCCAGCAGTATGCCGTTGAGGTCGGCAACGACGAGCAGAAGCGCTCCGCCCGGTTTGATCGAGGCCGCGGCCCCCTCGAACGGCAGATTGCCGACACAGTCCATAACGACGTCGTAGGTCACATCTTCCGCGGTGAAGTCCACGGCAGAGTAGTCCAGCACCCGGTCCGCGCCCAGTGACGCCACCAAATCAGCGTTGGCGGCGCTGCTCACGCCCGTGACATGCGCACCCAGTTGTTTCGCGAGCTGCACGGCGGCCGTTCCCACCGCGCCGGAGGCTCCGTTGACCAGGACCGTGTCACCCGGCTTGATGCCGGCGCGGCCGAGGAAGACCCGTGCCGTGAGGCCGCCGAAGACAAGCGTCACGGCGTCCTCGAACGTCATGTTGCGGGGGTTGGCCGTGATGGCGCCGTCCGCGCGGACGCAGGCATATTCGGCGTGCCCGCCAAAGCTGGCGCCGAGCATAGCGATCACCGCGTCGCCGGGCCTGAACTTCGTTACGTTCGCTCCGACCGCCTCGACAACCCCGGCGACGTCCATGCCCAGCACGCGATGTCGCGGCTTGAAGATGCCCAGCGCCAGCGCGGCCAGCATCCCCAGCCCTCGGGGAACGTCGCGGCCGCGGGCGCGGTGGTCGGCGGCGCTCACCGTGCTCGCGTGAACCTTGACCAGCACCTCGCCGCGGCCCGGTGAGGGCTTGGGTATCTCCTCGACCCGCACGGCCTCCGGAGGTCCGAAGTGCCGGTACACGGCGGCCCTCATCGTGACACCACCGCAGCGGTCCGGACGGAGCGGCCGGCGGGACGGTGCGTGCGGGAGGAGAGCCGGGCGCGTCGTCGGATGAAATATTCGGCCACGGCCAGGTTGATCACCCAGGCCGCCGTCATCAGCAGTGCCCGTGTCAGTTCGTCGGGCGTTCCCACGAGCAGCATCCAGGGCAGAATCACGAGGGCCTGGGTTCCCGCCGCGACGCCGATCGCATAGCCGCGCGTCATCCACGCGCCGTGCCGGACATAGTCCCGGCGCCTGACCGCGGTCACCCCAAGGACAATGCTTACCAGCATGGCCGAGCCGAAGAGCAGCCGAACCGGGACGTCCGCGTCGCCATCCGGGAGGGGATAGAAGGCCGACATCCACAGCCCGGAGAGGGCCGCGAACAGGCCGGCCGGAATGAGGATCCCTCCGGCGAGGCGGTGCCAGCCGCGCCTGCCCCGCAGCGCCGGCAAGAACTGGAATGCACCGAGCAGGCTGTAGATAGTGACACTGACGATATGGACCACGACGGGCACGGGTGAGGCAAAGAACCGTGCGTTCTGGGGTGTGATGGCCGCACCGCCAACGAGCTCCGTCATCCGCGACGCCCCGGCGATTACCGGGATGAGGCTCAGGAGGATCAGGGCGGCGGGCACGGCCCACGAGGGTCCGCGGCTCGGCGTGGGGCGGATGGAAGGCTGGAGGGCGATGCTGGGTCTGGTCGTCATTGCAGGTCCTCAGTTCAGGTGGTGTACGGCGTACACCTATTGCCCCAAAGCTAGGTGTACGCAGTACACTTGTCAAGAGCATGCCGCTAGGGAAAGGTTGTCGGGATGACCCAGCAGCTGGAGGCCACGCGCCGCACGCCCTTGAACCGGGAGCGGGTGCTGCAGGCCGCCGTCTCACTCGCTGATGCCGTGGGCTTCGAGTCGCTCAGCATGCGCCGGCTCGCCGAGGAGCTCGGGGTGGTGCCGATGGCAATCTACAAGCACGTCGCCAACAAGGACGAGTTGCTTGACGGGATGGTCGCGAGCCTCATCGGCGAGATCGATCCCCCGGCGCCGGGCCAGGGCTGGAAGAGCGCCGTCCGCTTGCGGGTGCTGTCGGCGAGGCAGGCGCTGCAGCGGCACCCGTGGGCCCGCCAGGCCATCGAATCGCGAACCAACAAGACGCCCGCCGTCCTGGCCTACATGGACTCGTTCACGGGCATGTTCCTGGCCGGCGGCTTCTCCGTCGACCTCACGCACCATGTGATGCATGCCATCGGGGGCCGCATGTGGGGCTTCACCCAGGAACTGTTCGACGCCCCGGCAGGTCCGACGGCGGCGTCCCCGGCAGAGATTCCACCGGAGGCCCGGGCCGCCATGCTCGAGCAGATGGCGGCCCGCTATCCGAACATCGTCGCGATCGCCACCTCGATGAACCACGAGGAGGGTTCGGTGGTCGGGCACGGCTGCGACGACCAATTCGAGTTTGAATTCGCCCTCGACCTACTCCTCGACGGCTTTGAGCGGCTCCACGAGCAGGGCTGGTCATCGACGCGGGCGACGCCGGGCCGCACCTAGGCGGCCGTCCAGCCCGGCATTGCCCTTGCCGGATGCGAGACTTCGGAGGAGGATATGCGCACACTCCAGGAGGCTCCTCATGACCAAGCTTGGCAAGTTTGAGAAGTATTTGATCGAGGAATTCTTCGACGATTATCGCGCGGGCGCCCTGAGCCAACGGACGTTTACGCGCCGTGTGGCTTTCATTACCGGGAGCATGGCAGCGGCCTCGGCGGCGATGCTGCTGGTGGGCTGCACACCGGAGGAAGTCCCGCGCAGCACAGACCCCATGCCAACCCCCAGCCTCTCGCCGTCGGGCACGGGGACCGGCACGGCGTCCCTCGGGCCCGTGCCGGGGGCCAAGAGCCCGCTCTCCGTCCCCGAGGGAGCACCCGGTCTGGTGACAGAGACGGTGCGGTTCCCCGCTGAGGGAACAGAGGTCTACGCCTATCTTGCCCGGCCGGAGGCGGGGGCAGCCGGACCGGCCGTCCTGATCTGCCACGAGAACCGCGGGCTGACTCCGCACATTGAGGACGTGGCACGCCGCTTCGCTACGGCCGGCTACGCTGCATTGGCGCTGGACCTGCTCAGCAGGGAAGGTGGCACCGCGGGCATGGACCGCGACGCGGTCCCGGGGGCGCTGACAGCGGCCGGCGCCCAACGCCATGTCGCCGATTTCACAGCGGCTTTTGATTACCTGCAGACAAGGGACTTCGTCGAAGAGGGACGGATCGCCATGACTGGATACTGCTTCGGCGGGGGCATCACCTGGCATGCGGCGACGGACCTTCCCGGGCTGAAGGCGACTGCGGCGTTTTATGGGCCCTCCCCCGACCTGGACAAAGTCCCGGCCATCAAGCCGGCGGTCTTCGGCGTCTACGCCGAACTCGACCAGCGGATCACCGGCGCCCTGCCGGCGCTGAGGGACGCCCTGGCAGCCACGGATGTCCGCCATCAGCTCACTGTTTATCCCGGCGTCGACCACGCCTTCCACAATGACACCGGGCCGCGCTACGTAGAAGCGCAGGCCACTGCCGCCTGGAATGACACGCTGGCCTGGTTCACCAAATACGTTTGAACGGTTGTTGCACAGCTTTTACCCAGGGTTTACGTGCCTCGTCTTGTGGGTCCCGGGGGCCTGAAACAGACTGGTTACACCAGATGAACCGATCTTCGTGATCGGTCGACGAGAGCACCGGGACATGGACGCAGCGATGCGTTCCGGCCTGATCCACGGTATTGACGCCGGTGGGCAGGCTCCCCAGACCGGGAGGATGGCAATGGCCGGCAAATTTGAACTGTTTGTGGATGCGGAGTCGAAGTTCCGATTCCGGCTCAAGGCACCGGACGGGACCGTGATGGCGGAGTCGGCTGCGTTCCGCGACAAGACCGCCGCCGTGGCCGGCATCGCCGCCGTAAGGGAGTGCGCCGGAACGGGGCTCATCACCGACCTGTGCTCTGAGGCAAGCGTGCAGGGCCGCGTTCAGGGATCAGCGTCCACCGGAGACTCCCCGCAGGCCCGGCACGACTGGCACAAACGCGCCGACGCTTTCCACGCCCGAGCCAAAACCCTCCGGCGGGCAGCATCTTCGCCGAGATGGACCGGTGCAGCGTACGCCGATCGGTGAATGACGGCGGTCGCGAACCCGCAGTGTTGGCTACGGGTGCGTTCCGGCGTCATACCAGCGCAGGACCCGGAGCGCCCGCAGGGTGTTCCAGCGGCTGGGGCGCCCGTCGCCGTCCTCCAGTTCGAAGTGGACCTGCCCCGGATAAGTGTTTTCCAGCAGCCAGGTACCGTCGGGCTGCCTTTTGGACCGCAGCAGCCCGATGGCCTCGGCCATGCGCGGGTCAGGCGGACCACCGGCGGACCGGAAATACTCCAGGGCACGGAGCACGTCGTAATGCCAGCGCGTCGGAAAGGACAACTCCAGCCACGCCGGGTCAATCACCCCGCCCGTGCTTTTGCGGCGGAACAGCCGCCGTTCGAGGAGATACTCCTCGCCCCGCCGTCGCGCCTCGATAGATTCCGCGGAGCCTCCCGTGGACTGCTCGTGGGCCAGCAGGCCTTCCAGTACGTTGATCGTCGTCGCGGCCGAGGAAACGACGGCGCCGTGCTCCGCCCAGCAGTTCCACCCGCCGTCGTCGAGCTGTTCGTTGACCAGCCGGGCGGCCACGCCGTCGACGTCCTGGCCGAAGTAGGCGCCGAGCCCAACGGCCATGCCGTTGATGCAGGGCTCGACCTCGCCGGTGAAATAGGGCTGTCCGCCCTCCTCCCAGCGGCAGTTGTCCCGCACCAGGGCCACGGTCCGGCGCATCTGCTCACTGTCCGGTTCGGCGCCAAAGTCGCGCAGCTGCAGGAGACTGTAGGTGGTGGCGGTCCAAGGCTGGCCCCCGTCGTCGGAATCACCACCCTGCGCGGGAAAGTACGCTCCCCCGGCCCATTGGCCGTCCGCTCCGCGCAGAGCCAGCAGCCGTGCGCCCGACCCCTCGGTAAGCACTCGTGCGCGCTCTGCGGCCACGACGTCGACGGGAGCGTCGGCAAGGTCCCTCAATGCCTGCCATCGAACAGAAGGGTCGCCAGCCAGCAGCCAGTCCAGTACGGTCATGCGCCGATTGTAAGTGCTTCCCATGGTTCCGTCACAGGGTGCGGTGCCGCCGCCGCGGCAGCGGGTGTCTCAGCTGCTCTAGCCCTCGCAGTCCACGCAGTAGAGGTGGCCGTTCTTTTCCCGCGCGATTTGGGACCGGTGCCGGACCAGGAAACAGGAATAGCAGGTGAATTCATCCTCCGCCTGCGGGATGACCTGGACGATGAGTTCCTCGGCGACGAATTCTCCGCCGGGGACGATCGAATCGTCCAGCGAATCCGTCTCGTCCAGCTCGCGCGCCACGCTGCGGGCGTCCGGAGCATTGGCAGATTGCAGTGCCTCCAAGGACCTGTCCTGCGATTCCTTGACGTCGGAACGTACTTCGTCGTAATCGGTTGCCACTGACGTAATTCTCTCTTCTTCGGATTGCGTGTCGGATAGCTGTTCAACAGACGGGACCGCTCGAGTATTCCCCCCGACGGGAAACTCCTTACGTTACGACCCGAAAGCGAGCCGGCGGCAACGGCGCCTCGATCACCGTCAGCGGGATTTAGTTTGTACATTCGTTCGATTTAAGGCTATATTCTGGTGAGTTTCTTTGGGGGGAAATTATGAACAAAGCGCAGAGGCGCGCCCATGTGGAGACGCCGTGTCGTGAATGCGGTTCGAGGGTCATACCGATCTGGAAAGACGAGCGCCCTGCGGCTTCCAGCCAGCCCGACTGGCGAGTGAGTGCCCGGCAATGCAGCCGCCAGGGATGCGTCTTCAACGACACTCAGCACTGGCTGGAGCCTTGAGGCACCACCGGCCCGCGGGCTCCCTGCCATGATAGGGCCGTGACTATCGCAAAATCGATTGTGCTGTTCGTGCTTGCCGCCGCAGCGGAAATCGGCGGCGCCTGGCTGGTCTGGCAGTCGGTCCGCGAAGGCAAGGACTGGTGGTGGGCCGGGCTCGGCGTCCTCGCCCTGGGCGCGTACGGCTTCGTTGCGACCCTCCAGCCTGACGCGCACTTTGGACGCATCCTCGCAGCCTACGGGGGCGTCTTTGTGGCCGGCTCGCTCGCGTGGGGCATGATCTTCGATGGATTCCGGCCCGACCGGTGGGACATCATTGGCTCGGTGGTCTGCCTGCTCGGCGTGGCCCTGATCATGTTTGCACCACGAAGCACCGGCTAGTGCGGAGATGCGGACTTCACCGCGCCTCCCGGCATGTCCGGTTAGAACGAGGGACTCGTGAACCCGAGGCCCAGAAGGCCGCGTCCCGCCTGCTCAAGGATGGGATCCATAGCCACGGTTGGGTGATTGAGCAGGACATTGACGTCGCGTTGGATCCGCTGAAGAGGATGCGAAAGCCGGTGGGCGCTCCCTCCTGATCCCGACATGATGAGACGCACCGCTTCAGCCGAGGCCTCCCCGCTGAGCGCGAGGGAGAGCCGGGACTGGGCACGTTCCTCGTCCGTCAACGTGGACGGCTGACGTTCATTGGAGGCAGCGACAATCCTGACGGCTTCTTGCCAATGCAACCGTGCGGTGACGACGAGCCCGCTGGCCCGGGAGAAGCGGGCCTGAGCGGCTGGTGAATCCGCCTGGCGCTCCTCCAGGGTGTTTTTGACCTTGCGCACCAGCATCTGTTCGCGGAACAATTCGACGGCGTGCTCGGCGGCCCCCAGGGCGGCTGCGGGTGCCACCATGTTCAGCAGCGTGGACATGGGCGTGTGGATGATTGGATCCGGATGGATCCGGCTGCCGGGGTTATCCGCTGCCCCCAGTAGCGCCCAGTCCACCGTTCGGTAGCCTGGGACGAACAGTTCCTCTGCCCGGATGTCATTGCTGCCCGTGCCCCGCAGCCCTGCAGTGTGCCAAACGTCCAGCAACTCGACGTCGGATATCGGGACGAGGCACTGCAACCGCGTGTTGTCGTGCTGCACTGCCAGCAGCGCCCAATCAGAATGCATCACGCCTGAGGCGAAGCTCCAAACGCCCGATATCGCGTAGCCTCCCGGGACTTTCGTGGCCACCCCCACCGGCGCCGAGGTGGCAGCCGCGAAAGGAGTGGGACTGTTTGCAAAGACTTCGTCCTGAACCTGCTGCGGCCACCGTGCCAGCATCCAGACGTGCTCGATCAGGTGCCCAACCGTCCAGGCTGTGGAGGCGCAGCCCCGGGCGAGCCGGCGGATGGCCTGGGCGTAGGTCTCGACGTCCATGCCGAAGCCCCCGACGGCCTTCGGAGAAAGCAGGTGGAAGACTCCGGCGTCCCGCAGTTCCTCGATCGTGGATTCTGGAAGGCGGCGAAAGCGCTCGGTTTCGGCGGCCCGGTCCCGCAGTCGGGGAACGATTTCGTCAATCCGGCCGAGCACGTCGTCAGGAGCGGGCGGAGCCATGATCGCCCCACGGCCGGACCCGACGCCAGGCGGCAGGTGTTCTTTGCCGTCGGCCAGACCCTGGAACGCCAGCACCTCTGCGGTGGCGGTGAACCCGTCCGGAAAACGCAGTGGAACGGTGACCCGGCTGCGCACGGTGGCCTGCGGGGCCGGCAGCCGCTGCGCCGTCGACTCGGACAAAACTGTCATTTCAGGTCCAACCGTTGTACGAACACACTCAATCCCATTCCACAATTACTTGAAGATTCAAGTTAACGTTAGCGCGCGTCATCCCGGGTTGCAAGCGATGTGACGCCGGGTGGCGGCGGGGAGTCCGGACCGGGGCTCTCCGCCGTTTACCTGTGCGCTACTGGAGGGACGCGGTCAGGCGGGCCAGGTTGTCGAACACTTTCTGGGCCACGGGCCGGCGGATCCAGTCCTCCAGCTGCAGTTCACGGCTGTTCACCCGGTAGGCGTCCTCGATCCCGCGGATTGCATCCACAAACTCCCGCCCCTGCGCCAGAACCGAGACCTCCATGTTGAGGCTGAACGAGCGGACATCCATGTTGCTGGACCCGATCACCGCGACCTCCTCGTCGATGGTGAAGTGCTTGGAATGCAGCACCTTGGGGGCCTTGTAGAGGTAGACCCTGACGCCGGCGCGGAGCAGCGCCTCGTAGTACGAACGCTGCGCGTGATACACCATGCTCTGATCGCCGACCTCGGAAACGAAGAGCTCGACGCTGAGTCCCCGGGCGGCGGCCGTGACGATGGCCATCAGGATGGATTCGTCCGGCACGAAGTACGGACTGGTGATGCTGACACGGCGCTCCGCTTTATGGATGAGCGCGGCATAGAGCTTGAGATTGTTGTCGTTGTCGAAGCTGGGGCCGCTGGGCAGCACCTGTGCGTCGATGGTCGCAGACCCCGGGTCGGGGACTCGGGACGGCGAATCCAGCGGCAGCAGCACCCCCGTTTCGCTGTACCAGTCTGTCGCGAAGACCGCATCCAGCTCGCGGACAACGGGCCCTTCGAGACGTACCATCAGCTCGTGCCACTGAAGCCCGCGTTTGAGGTTGCCTTTTTTGAGGTAACTGGCGTCGATGACATTCTGCGATCCGGTGAATCCGACGTGTCCGTCGACGACGAGGATCTTGCGGTGGTTGCGCAGGTCGGGCCGCTGCCACTGCCCATGGAACGGCCGCAACGGCAGCATGGGGTGATATTCCGCCCCGGCGTCCCGCAGGTACTTGATGGTTTCCTTGCGGCCAGGGAACATGATGCCCGCCAAGTCATCGGAGAGCACTCTCACCGCGACGCCCCGCGCCTGTGCCCGTGCCAGCGCCTGGAAGAACGGCTCCGTGGTTGAATCGAGGACAAGGATGTAGAACTCCACGTGGACGTAGCTGGCCGCCGACTCGATCTCCGCGATCATGGCATCGAAGGTGCCGTTGTAGTCGGGCAGGAGTTCGGCGCTGTTGCCGCTGACCATGGGGAGCGCCCCCAGATTGCTGTTCAATGCCACCATCGAATGCAGCCAGTCGGGCCAGTCAAGGCCCTTGCTGATCAGCGGACTCCCCTCCGTCCGCGCCAGGACCAGGTCATTGACCTCCCGCTGTTTGTCGCGGCGGTGCTTGGGCAGCTTCGAGTTTCCAACAAAGAAAAAGGCGACCGCACCGAGCAGCGGTATGAAGATGATGGCCAGCACCCAGGCAATCGCCGACGACGGGCGACGGTTCATGGATACGAGGACTGCTGCCACCCCGACCAGGAAGATGTGGGCCGCCAGCGCGAGCAAAGCGATGGTCTCGGGGTCACTCAGGAATTCGCGCACTGGCACCTAGGTCCCTTCTCCCGGGGAATTAGCGAATGTCCTTCTGATAGGAGGGACCACAGGCGCCGTCAGACCAATGCCCTGTTCTTGATCCTCGCGAACTCATCCGCGCTGATGGTTCCGGCGTCCAGAAGAGCCTTGGCTCTCGCTATCTCCTCGGTGGGGCTCGCCGACGAAACCCTCCGGATATAGGAATCCGCCTCTTCCTGGTCCCGCCGCGCGCGTTCTATCGACCGTTCCGCCATCCCGTCGCCACGGGCGGCCAGATATACCAGCAGTGACACGAAGGGCATGAAGCACAGGAAAAAGATCCAGACCGCCTTCCACCACCCGTTCAATTTGTGATCGCGGAACAGGTCACCGATGATCGCAAAAACTCCAAACAGATAGGCAAAGAATACGCAGGCGGTGAAGAACCACCAGAAGATATCCCAGAAGTTTTCCCAGAAACTCATTTCGGCTTTCCTGCTTTCAAATGTTGCCGTGTTTTGTATCAGCGCAGCGTGGCTCCCGCGCGGGACTGGACCAATCCCACCGGAGAGTCCCGGACCTTAGCACTTGGCTGCAGTTCCGAAGTCGCCAAGTGAGGCTTGGACCTTTGCTGCTTCGTCCAGCAAACCAGTGGCCTGTATGACAATTCTTGGCGCCCCGCCGGTGACCGCCATCATCCCCGGGGAATGAAATCCCGTACCGGCCGCCAGGCCGGACGTTTCAGACAATCCCCCGCTCGGCGGCGGTCTTCAGGGCATCGCGCCGCCCCGCCGCCCCGAGTTTGCGGTAAATGGACCGTTCGTGTGTCTTGACAGTGTTCACCGAAATGTAGAGCGCCTCGGCGATCTCGGCCGCAGTCATCACTGAGCGCATGTAGGCCAGGACCTCGCGTTCCCGGTCAGTGAGGGTCCAGTAGGACCGTGTCCGCAGCTGCGGGTGATCCTGCGCGTGGCGTGCCATCCGGGCCGCGACAAAAGACTCATGCGTGGTGCCCCACACGGCGTGCCGAATCAATAATTCTGCGATATCCACCCGCCGCTCGGTGAAAGGTCGCAGGACGGACTGGGGCTCGGCACGATAGACCGCATGTTCTATCCGCTCGTGCGTGGTGGCCTCATCCTTGTTCCCGTGGGCCAGGAGCGCCTCTGTCAGGCTCATGCTCGTGTCGAGGTAGTGGTTGCGGTGTGGCTGGGTCAGTTCGCTTGCGCAGCGCTGGGCCGCGCTGACCTCGCCGCCGCGACGCAGGAGTTCTGCGAGCAGCGTGTCCACCAGGGGCGCGTGCCCGCCTGCACCCATCGGCTCGACGACAGCCAACGCGCCGTCCAAGTCCCCTTGTGCTTCGGCGAGCTTCGCCCTGGCAATGGTGTGAAAGTCGTTCCACGATACGCCGTACAGCCCTCGATCGTGGACGGACTCCAGCGCAGCGCTGGAGTCGGCAAGATGCGATTCGTCGCCGGAGGCACAGTCAACCAGAACCTGGTAGACAACGGCGAGCGCGCCGAGGGCGGACAACTTGTTCGCCAGGCGCAGGGCCTTGACGAGGTGGGCCCGCGCCCCCTTCAGCTCGTCCCGCCAGTAGTACGCAATGCCGCGGGCCAGCCAGGCGGCCGCCATCCGGTCCTGCGAACTCCAGCCGCGGGCATCCGCCCTCTCCAGCGCCTGCGTTGCAAGTTCGTCGGCAGTGACGAGGTCGCCGGCGATGGCGTACGCCAAAGCAATTTCCGCACCGGCGCAGACTTCCGCCTGCTCCAGTTGCTGATTGCCGCGGTCGCCCAGTACCGACTCCAGCAGTGCTGTTGCCTGTTGTCCGCTGCGGTGCAGCCGGAACTCGGCCTGGGCGAGCAGGAACATGCCTGTCGCGGAGGTGGCGGGCTGATCCTCGGCATGGAAACCGGGAGTTACCCGTCCGTCGACGACCGGGAGGCGCACGTCCACCCTGCCGGTGGCCGGCAACGGCTCGAAGAGGCGACGGCGACTGTCCAGCATGTCCCGCCGCGCGGCGTCCAGGTCGGCGGTACGCGCCATCGCACGTTGACTGAGTTCCGAGGCCCCGGCCCCGTCGCCCTCGAGGTCCCGGCAGACCGACCTGATCATGAGCATCTCGGCGTCTGCGTTCCACGGCGCCGGGAGGTCGAGACACAATTGCTCAAGGGCTGGTGCGCCGTTCCGGAGCAGGAACTCCAGCCAGTGTGCTCCGATGGAAACGACAGCATGGCGGGGCGCCTGCCCCTGCAGCGCTTGGTGCACGCACTCGGAGACATCCGTGTCCTGGTAATACCGCGCCGCGATGCGGTGAAGTCTTTCGGCGAGAAGCGGGTCCCTCCGTTCCTGTATCCGGCGGCATTGCGCCGCGAACAGGGAGTGCCACCGGTACATGGATTCACCGTCGCGGTATTCGTGCTCCTCGATAAACAGGCCGTTGCGGAGGCAGGACTCAAGGAGCAGGCCGCCGTCGGGCTGGCCGTGAAGTTCGACGGCGAGACGGCGGCCCAGCCATTCGCATGTCGTGGCGCGCAGAACAAAGTCCGCCAGCGGCGGGTCGAGCTGGTCCAGTATTTCCTCGGCGATGTAATCCGAAAGCGGCAGGTTCTCGGAGGGAGTATTGGTGCACCGGCCTGCTACGTGACGGTCCTGCGCCAGGGCGGTGAGGCTTGCATGGACGGCGACCGGCCATCCGGCAGTCAGCCGCCAGAGAGTTTCGGCATCGAACGACGCGTCTTGTCCAAGCGAGGAGGCAACCTGGGCAACTTCATCCCGCGTTAGGGCGAGTTCCGCAGCGCCCAATCGCCCCAGACCTTCCCCGAACCTATGCCGTTCCAGCTGAATGGGAGGATGGCCCCGCCCGGCAAGGATCAACCGAAGGGTGGGCGGGGCTGACGCGGCGAGGACCCCGACGATCCCAGCCGCCAACTCGGGCCCGGCCAGGTGGACATCGTCGATGACCAGCGCCATCGGCTCTGTGAGTTGTTCGAGGGCACCGAGCAGGAGGTCGTAGGACGCCGCACGGTCATCCGCGAGGCTCTGATCCAGGGCCAGCAGCGCGTTGTTGCCGGGCAACGGGAGCTGGCCCGCGGCAGCCTGGATGGAACCGACAACGCCTTGGAAAAGCCGTGCCGGCTGGGCATCGAAGCGGTCGAGGGACAGCCAGGCGCAGGGCAGATCGCAGTTGCGGGCCCAGTCACCCAAAAAGGTGGTCTTCCCGTACCCGGCCGGGGCGGCGACCACGGTCAGCCGGTGGGCATCAGCGGCCGCGGTCAAAGCGCCGTCCAGCCGGGGCCGCTCCAGGGCCCCAAGACTGCGCAATGGTGGACGGGCCTTGGACTGCGGACCTGGCACAGATGCAGGCACTCGAGTCTCTCCCACGTCCTCATCGTAGGAGCGTGCATAAGGGTCCAACAGGGGCAAAAGGTCCTTGCGCGCGGGACTTCTGAGCCAAAATTCGGGCCGGGCCAGCGGCGCCGCAGGGCCCGGGAAATGTTTTGCCTGCCCGGGGGTACCATCAGTCATGGCCGCTAAGCAGGGGAGCCGCAAAGAACCGGTCTTTGTCCGGGAACTGGATAAGGCCGCCAGGCGCCACGTTTTTGTGGTGGCTGTTTTGCGGCTGGCGGTTTTCGTCGCAATTCTCCTCTTCTTCTACTTCGCCATTCCCGTAAGCGGGTTCAATGAGAACAACCCGGCCGCGGCCTGGATCCGGCTCGGGGTCGTCCTGGTCGCATTTCTGGCCGCCTTGGCCATTCAATTGCGGATGATCATCGCGGCCGAAGTTCCCCAGATCCGCGCGGCCGAAGCAGTCGTTGAGACCGTGTTAATGTTTCTGTGTCTTTTCGCTTTGCTGTACATGTCGATGTCGACCACGGACTCCTCGGCCTTCACCGAACCGCTGAGCCGGGTGGATGCCTTGTACTTCACGACCGTCACGTTCGCGACGGTCGGGTTCGGTGACATTACCCCGGTGAGCCAACTCGCGCGGGCCGTCGTTACGGTTCAGATGATCGCCGGTCTGGGCGCCCTTGTCCTGGTTGCCAAAGTCGCCTTTTTCGCGGCGGGCCGGCGTCTGGGCGGGTAATGCCGGTTGCTCACCCCGAACGGATGAGCTTTGGACCCGTGCGTTGACGGCAGCTGGCGGTGGAATGGCCTGGCCCCGGAAAATCAGGTTCCGACGTCGGCTGCGGCCATCCTGACAAGCACCCCGGCCGTGGGCCCTGTCCCCGGCGGCCGCTCCGCCGCAGGCGAAGTTCTGTTTAGCGCGTCGACAGATCACCCTGGGTGGGTGGGGTCGGGCCCGCACGCCACGTGGACAATGAAAATTGTCACGACTGCCCGCGCGGGAACAGGAGCCTCAGATGAAGATCGGCCCATTGGAAGTGATTATTTGTGCCTTTCCGAAACCGACCATTGACGCCACCGTCATCAAGGCACTCAGCGAGACGGTCAAGTCCGGCGCGGTGGCCCTGGCTGATTTGGCCCTGGTAAGCCGGGATGGGCAGGGCGTAGTGCACGTCCGTGACTTGCAGGATGACCTCCCAGCGGCATGGACCGGCATGATCCGTGATTCCAGGCCGCTGACACTTCTCAACGACGCCGACCTTGGGCTGGCGGCGGAGACGATCGGACCCAACGAAATAGCACTCGTCGCCGTCGTCGAACACCGTTGGGCACAGCGACTTTCAGAGGAGGTGCGGCGCTCAGGTGGGGTGACGGCCCTGCAGGCGAGAATCCCGCAGGAAGTTGCAGTCGTCGCCATCGAAGCAGATGGCGTCACCACAAGCTGAACGGGATTCACCGACAAAAGGGACCTTCTCATGCCATTTGCCAGAAGCGGCCGCCCCGGGTTGCTCGGAACGGTTTCCCGAACGACTGCGATTTCGGGCACCCCACAAGTGGCAGCCGCCGCCAGCCGCCGCGCAGCGCCGGGTGACCAGGAAACAGCCCTCCAAAATGCTGGGGCAGGCAACGCAGCCCCGAGTGCCCGAACCCCGCCCGTACTGCCAACGCCGGCCCCTCCCCTGCCGTCGGGCGGTGGAGAACTGGCTGAGCAGCTCTCCCGACTCGCCGACCTGCACGGCGCGGGCCTTCTCACTGACGACGAATTTGCTGCAGCGAAAGCCCGGCTCCTGATGTGACAACAGCCTGGAAAAGCCAGGCATTACTGACCGCAAAACCAAACGTTGGAGGTGGTTCCCGTGTCGCGATTACGTAGCCTCGCGGACGCTAATCGGGCGGGGTGCGCTGATGTCACTCCATGATGACTCCCGGATCCCCGGCAGCCCGGAGCAGGACGAAATACTGCGGCTGCGCGCCGAAGTTGCCCGGCTGCAGCTCGAACGGGACGAAGCCACAAAGACCAACCTGCGGCCTCCCGGAACGGGAGCGGTCTTGGCCCGCCGGATTATCGCCGTCGTTCTTGTGGTTCTGACCGCCGTCTTGGCTTGCGCCACTGTCCCTGCCCTCTATCTGCGCAGCGAGGTCCTCGATACTGACCGCTACGTGGCCACAGTCGCACCACTGGCCTCGGACCCTGCCATCCAGGCCGAGATCGCCAACAAGGTCACCACCCAGATCACTGAGGCGGTGGACATCCAAGGCATCACCCGGGATGCAATGACGGAGCTCGGCAACGTCGCACCCCGCGCCGCGGCGGTGATCACCGGACTGGCACCGGCCATTGCTGAGCAGGCCAAAACCTTGATCCATACCGCCGTGTCCAGGTTCGTTGCCAGCCCGCAGTTCCAGGATCTGTGGATCCAAGTCAACCGGGTGGCGCACCAAGGACTCATCAACCTCGCGACGGGGAACACCGGCGGCACCCTCAGCCTCGACGAGAGCGGCACGGTGACGATTTCCACCAAGGAGATTATTGCCCGGGTCAAAACCCTCCTTATTGAGCAAGGGGTGGACATAGCTACCAGGATTCCGGAAGTTGACGCGCAGATCACCCTGCTGCAGTCGCCGGAACTGGCCCGGGCCGCCGAGGCCATCAGAACGCTGGACCGGACTGCCCCGATACTGGCCTGGCTTACGGTGCTGAGCGCACTCGGCGCGATTGCGGTGGCGCCCCATGGCTGGAGGCGGCGTACAACGAGCCGGGTTGGGTTGGCAGTGGCAGTGGCCATGGCAGTGCTGGCCCTCGGACTTGCCATCGGGCTGAATATCTTCCTCAGTTCGATCCCGTCGGCGACAGTCTCCCCCGCTGCGGCTCAAAGCCTCGTTGACACCCTCCTGACACCGCTCCGAACCGGCATACGGTTTGTCTTCGTGGTGGGTTTGCTCATTGCCGTAGCCGCTTTCCTGAGCGGTCATTCCCGGCCGGCGGAGTTTGTCCGGGACGGCCTGGCGCGGGCCGGAGACTACGTGACCGGAAAGGTCGGCGCCGGGCAGGCCAAACCGTGGCAGCACTGGCTGGCCCGCTACCGGCGGATCCTGGAGGCCGTCATCATCGGTGTAGCCGTGCTGGTCCTCATCCTCTGGCAGTACCCGACGGCGGCCGTGGCCATCTGGACGGCAGTCCTGGCCGGGCTGGCGATTCTACTGATCGAACTCCTGTGCCGCCCTGCCGTTGTTGCAGGCCATGCAACCGGAGCAGGGCCGGTCGCCGAACCGGTGGCCGAACCGGTGGCCGGCGGGCCGTCTGAGGACTTAAATCCAACACGCCCTCTCCCCTGACGAACCGCCAGCGCCGGCTGTTTACCGTGACGCTCAGATGCCCCGGGGTGGTTGACACGGCCCGTCCCGGGGTGCTGACGCGGTCCTTAGCGCTAGGCGACTGACGGCGAAAATGCGAACAGGTCCTGCCCCGCCCCATGCACCACAACGCAAGTGGACTCCGGCACTTCCTGCCACGCCCCGCGAAGATCCCCCAGCGGTTCGGATACGACCAACCGGGTATCGTCGGACAGATCGTGGAGCAAGGGGTTGTCCGGGTACTGGGCGCGAAGGGTAGCGATGTCCGTACTGTGGAAGAGTGACCGGGGATTTCCCTCGCTGGCGTAGCGGAATGCCCACGTGGTGTCGCCGTCGGTAGTTGCCACCGTCATCTGAATCGCGTGTTCGATGCCGTGGCGCCGTCCGACGTCCTCGATGAGTCCAACCGCTGCAGCGACGGCCGCGCGGGGGTCCTTCTCCAAGCCGAAGGTGAGCGCGAGGAAGAAGAACATTTCCGAGTCCGTCGATCCCTCGATTTCGGGATAGAGGCTGGGATCGACGGCCATGGCCAGGTCACGCTTCACCTTGGGAAAGTCGGTGAGGACGCCGTTGTGCATCCACAACCACCGGCCGTGGCGGAACGGGTGGCAGTTCGTCTGTTGAACCGCAGTGCCGGTCGTGGCCCGGATGTGTGCGAAGACGCGGCCTGCCGATGCCTGCCCTGCGAGCTCACGCAGGTTGCGGTCATGCCAGGCCGGCTCCGTGCTGTGGAAGACGCCGGGAAACGGCGCGGACCCATACCAGCCGACGCCGAAGCCGTCCCCATTGGTGGTCTCGACCCCCATGCGTGCGTGTTTGCTCTGCATCACGAGCGAATTGGCGGGCTTGTACAGGAGGTCATCCAATCGCACGGGAGAACCCGAATACGCGAGCCAGCGGCACATGTCATTCTCCTTTTACTCAGGCGGGAATTCCACACGATTCCATCACTGGCCGGGCGGCCGCGCATCACTCCCCGCGGGTGACTCGTCCGCGTGCCCAGGGTGTCGAATCACTGGCGAAGCACACGCTGCTTGAGCGCGGCGAACTCTTCCGCCGTCAGCACACCCTCATCCATCAAGGTCTTGGCCTGGGAAATTTGCTCCGCGGGGTTGGTCCCGGCCGGCCGGGAGGCATAATTGTCGACGTCGTCCCTCGCCACATCGCTCCTGGCAGCCTGACGCAGGGACATGGACTGCCCGAAGGCAATCAGATAGGCCAGACCGCCGAAGACGGGCAGGAAAATGAGGACGAGTACCCAGACAGCCTTGCTCCATCCGGTGCGCGTCGAGTCGGAGAAGATGTCCTTTACGATGAGGAACAGCACCACAAGGTACGAAACGTAAAGCAGAAACGAAATCATCAGCCAGAAGTAGTCCCAGAAATTCATGCCTGTTCCTTTCAGCCGTATGGGCTTGGTTCACACACCCCGTTCAGCGGGCAGCCGCCCCGACCGGACGGCTTGTTCCAGCGCTGCATGGTCGGCTTCCGTCTGGTCCGCCGCGTTCATTTCCTCCAAGGCAAAGGAACCCTTGATGCCGCGGAATTGGCGGATGTAGAAGTCCCGTGGCTTGTTCAGATGTTCGCTGGCGGGCCTTCTTCTCTTCGGTCCTGGTTCGTTCGCGGGCTGCCGACTGCCGGGCTGCCAGAAATTCTGCGTCCACCTGAACGTAGTAGCGTTCGGTCGCCGTTTGACGTCGTTCGGGGCTCGCTAAAAGACCGAAATTGGCCGGGTGCGCGTCGCCGCTCGCAATGTGGGTGTGACCGGTGACGGGCGAGCCGGCCACATCATGCGCCATGACAGCTGCGGCATCTCGGTTGAAGGAAAACGGTGTTTCCAGCATCCGTCCCACACGCACCGGAACGAGGTCCGCAAGACGGGTGGCATGCTGACCTTCCAGGATTCCGACGGCGTCCCGCTCCGGCAGCTCTGTGGCGCGCATGACCGCATCTTCCCACAATCCTTTGCCCGCCGGAACAGTCCTCCGGCCCCCGATGCTGCCCGCTTCCCGGGCGTGGTGGGGACCGGACCAGCTGGCCCCGGTTGTGGGCCCGGTACGTGGCTGAAGCGCCCCGATATCACCCCCGGCGGGTGATCCACGCGCCCGGCCCGGGGCTAACGATGGACTTACCTGCCGGTGACCGGGCTGCCAGGCGAATGCCCATCTGAGAGGGGCCTCCAATGTCGAGACCACAACCAGTCCTCGCTCGATTGTTCGCGCTCGGTGCCGCAGCTGCGCTTCTCGCCGGCTGCACCACGACCAGCCCTCCAGCGGCCACCTCCACCCCGCAGGCGACGACGTCCAGTCCGCAGGCCACCGTTTCGCCTGTCTGCGCTGCCGCCGATGCCTATGCCGACGCCCTGACCGGCTTCAAGGACACCCTCCAGCCGGGTGCCACGGTGGAGCAGGTCCGCGCGGCACGGGACCAGGTGGTGAAGACCTACGACGATCTGGTCTCCGCGATAGGGAGCGGGACCCGGCAGCGTGTGGACGCCGTCCGGTCCGCCGAAGACAAGTTCGCTTCAGCCGTCAACGACATCGACGACGACGCGACACTCACCGAGGCGGCCGACTCCCTGCGGGACGAAGCCGCCAACATCCAGGCCGCACTGAGCGACCTCGTGACTGACGTCAACTGCTGAAGCCCGGAATTTCCGGGCGCCTCCCGCTGACGCCATTTTCAAGTAGCCCTGAGTAAACGCACAAGCCGCGTCAATCGAAAGTAGGGATGCCGAGTGAATTTCTGGGAAAACTTCTGGGAAATCTTCTGGTGGTTCTTTTTTGTATATGCAATTTTCGCCTTCCTGTACGCGCTTTTCATGGTCATTGCGGACCTTTTCCGGGACCATCACCTCAGCGGCTGGTGGAAAGCCGTCTGGATTGTCTTCCTGGCCTTCGTGCCTTTCCTGACGATACTGGTGTACATGATTGCCCGCGGCAAGGGCATGACCGAGCGGGCCATGGAACGGTCACGACGAAACCAGGAGACTGCTGATGCCTACATCCGCCAGGCAGCCTCTGCGACCCCGACGGAGGAGATCGCCAAAGCCAAGGCCCTCCTGGACTCCGGAACCATCAGCCCTGACGAGTTCCAAAGGATCAAGACAAGGGTCATGAGCTGACGCGGTCCTGCTAACAAGGCCGCCGCGTTTGTAGACGATATCCGGGCCGACCGAAGGAGGGCTCCATGGGGCCGGAACCAGCGGACCCATCTCCACGTCCAGTCCTCCCCCGCTCTGCGATTATTCTGCTCACCCTGGCCTGCGCGACGGTTGTGGCTTTCGGCATTGCCGCGATGCGAGGGGTTGTCACCCCGGTGTTCTTTGCTTTTGTGCTGACGCTCTGCGTTCATCCCCTGCGGCGCTGGATGCAAGGGCACGGAGTGCCCCGGGGTCTGGCCACTGGATCCACCATCGCGGCCGTCTTCGCCCTGCTGGCCGGCTTCGCCGCAGTGCTGGTTGCCTCGCTGGCGCAGTTCTCCGCATTGTTGCCGCAATACGCTCCCCAAATTGCCGAACTGGGCGCCTCCATCACCCAGCGGCTGGAGTCAGTGGGCTTCGGCCCCGAACAGACGCAGGCAGTCGTTGACGGTTTCACTCCGGGGCGCATCATCGGATTCCTCGCGGGAGTCCTGGGGAACATCACCAGCATTGTGGGCGGCCTCGTGGTGATTTTGACAATGCTGATCCTCATGGCGGTGGACGGCTCCCGCGTACCGGCCCTCTTGACCCATCTGAACTACCACCGGCCGGACCTGGTCACCGCCTTCAACGGCTTTGGCGGCGGCGTCCGCCGGTACATGATCGCCACTACCGTCCTCGGAGTGGCCCAAGGCCTCTTCAACTGGCTGGTCCTGGTTATTTTGCAGGTCCCGGGTGCCCTGCTGTGGGGGCTGCTGTCATTCATTTGCAGCTTCATTCCGAACATCGGCTATTTCATCGCGATCATCCCGCCCCTTTTCTTCGGTTTCCTCACGGGCGGATGGCCGACCGTCCTCGCTGTCATCGTGATCTATGGCGGGATCAACAGCGTCATCCAGTCCATCATCCAGCCCAAGTACGTCGGCAATGCCGTGGCCCTCAGCGAGACACTGACGTTCGCCTCCGTGTTGTTCTGGGCCCTCATCCTGGGGCCCGTCGGCGCCATCTTAGCCGTACCGCTCACCCTCCTCGCCCGCACGATCCTCCTCGACTCCGACCCGGCCATCGCCTGGTGGCGGCCACTGACAGGAGACAAAAAGGACCTTGAGGCACTCCTCAAGCAGGAGGACGACGCGATCCGCGCCCGCCGGGCACGGCGGGCATCCGGCGACCCGGGCACCGGCAGCGCACCGAAGGCATAAGATGCCGCCGGTCATTTCCGCGGGCCAGGTGACGACGTGCTGAGCCTCATCCCCAGCCTGGTGCTGTTCGCCCTGGCAGGGGCGATCAGCACCGTGCCCGTAAGCATCACCATCATGATTCTGCTCTCCCCCGAGCCACGCCGCGGCGCAGTGCCCTTCCTGGTTGGCAGCGTCGCCGGGTCATTCATTGTTGTCGGCTTGTCGGCCGTCGGGCTGCAGTTCCTGCCGGGTACGCCGCGATGGAAGCAGGACGAGCTCCTGGCGTGGCTCGGCTTCCTGGCCGGTTTCTTCCTGATTGCCTACGCCGTTTACCTTTTCGGGCACCGAGGCCAGGGTGACAGCGCTGTACTGGGCAAAATGAAGACGAGGTTCCAGTCCGCACGCCCGTGGGAATTCGTGGTCCTGGGGCTGGGGCTGAATCTCCGCCCCAAGGCGATCCTCCTGGCGGTTTCCGCCGGTGCGGTGATCAGCGTCCGGGAACCGCCGCTGCTGCAGGGAATTTTGATCGTTCTCGCCTATGCAACGGTCACGCAGTCAGCAGTCGTCGTGCCGATCGCCGTATGGATGCGCTCCCCGGAGCGGGCCGAAGTGCCGCTGACCGCCATCTACACGTGGATGCAGCAAAACGGCCAGACGATTGCGGCGGTCGCGACACTGGCGATCGGCGTGTTCATCGTCGGCTACACGTTCGTCCAGCTCTGAACGGTCCTTTCGGTACCGTTCAGAGCTGGACGCCGGGCTGCGTGTCCTCAGACCAGGACGCTGCTTTTGATCTTTTCAAACTCGTCAGGGCTGATGGTTCCGGCATCGAGAAGGGCCTTGGCTTTGGCAATCTCTTCGGTTGGGCTCGCAGTGGCCACCTGGCGGATGTACGCATCCGAGGCTTCCCGGTTCTGGCGGGCCCGTTCCCTCGCCCTCTCGGTCATGCCCTTGCCGCGGGCAATCAGGTACACCAGCACGCCCAGGATGGGCAGAAAGGCCAGGAATACGATCCAGACGGCCTTCAACCAGCCGTTCAGCTCCCGGTCGCGAAAGATGTCACCAATGATGACGAACAACGCGAACAGGAATGCGAAGAATGCATACACATAAATGAACCACCAGAAAATATCCCAAAAGTTCTCCCAGAAACTCATTTGGTTTCCCTACTTTCGTTTGATGCCGCTGCCAGTGGCGGATATAAACATTTTCTGCCCGGAGTTCCGGTGAATTCCTCATCCGCTGGGGGTGAATTCACCGGTGAAGACGGCCCGCAGAAAACTCAA
This sequence comes from Pseudarthrobacter sp. PvP090, assembly GCF_040547365.1. Lineage (NCBI taxonomy): Bacteria > Bacillati > Actinomycetota > Actinomycetes > Micrococcales > Micrococcaceae > Pseudarthrobacter > Pseudarthrobacter sp. PvP090. The sequence continues at coordinate 75,651 of NZ_JBEPPO010000008.1, read as the reverse complement.
CCCAGGATCGCGCCTTCCCCGGCACCGGAGGGCTTGGGATCTGGAAGCCTCATCATGCGGAAGGACGTGACCAGCCCGGCGAGGCCGGCAAGTATCGGCACCAACAGCGCGATCTGGAGGGCCAGGGGCCGGGCCTCGGTGTTGATGCGGACAATTTCGTTCGCTACGTCCTCCGGCTGGCCGGCAAGGAGGCTTTCGAGCTGCTCATCGCTCATCACCTGCGCGTCCTGTTCCAGGCTCTGCGAGACCTGCTGCTGCTGGTCGGGCGCGAGCACCGTGCTGGAAGTCGCCATGCCGATGAAGATGGAGGAGAGCGACGCCAGCATGATGCCGCCCGCAAAGGCGAGCCCCAAAGACAACCCGAACGAACCTGACGCCGAGTTCACGCTGGCGGCCTCGCTGACCCGCTCGTCCGAGATCGGGGACAAGGTGTAGTTGTTGAGCTGGGACACCAGCAGCCCCAGGCCACATCCCGCGATGATCAGCGGCGCCAGCAGCCACCAGCCGGAGTCCGCACGCGGCACGATCGGAACCAGCACCACCAGGCCCACGATCAAGAGCAGGAATCCCCACCGGATGAGGCTGGCCGGGCGGCGATTCCCGGCCCTCTTACCGGCGAGCATCGCGACCGCGAACATCGTGAGCGAGAGCGGCGCAATCGACAATCCTGCCTGCATGGCGTTGTATCCGAGCACCATTTGAAGGTAAATGGGCAACACGATCATGGTGCCGCCGAGGGCGACCTGCTGGAGCATCTGTCCCGTGGCCCCGAACCGGAAGCCTTTCGACTGGAAGAGGTCGGGGTCCAGGAGCGTCGCCTTTCCGTGGCGCTTCCGCCGCGCGAGCCAATAGATCAGGCCGCCCAGCCCGACGGCGCCCACGGCCAGGAGCGCCCCCACGGATTCGCCGCCCTCCTGCCAGACCAGGATGCCCAGCACGATACCGCCCATGCCCACGATCGACAGCAGTGACCCAACGAGGTCCAGTGACCGGGACCCCTCGAACGGCACGTCGCGAACGAGCTTGATGCCGGACAGCACCACCGCGATGATGACGGCCTCAAGCATGAAGGCGACGCGCCAGGACAGGAACGTGGTGATGAACCCGCCGAGCAAGGGCCCAACGGCCGCGGCGATCGCAGCCGAGGCGCCGACCAGGGCGTAGACCCGCTTCTGCGCCGCTCCCTCGAAATTGCCGTGGATGAGGGACTGCATGGCGGGCAGCAGGAGCGAGGCGCCCAGGCCGCCGATCACGGCCCAGAAGATGATGATCGGGAGGAGGCTCTGCGCCATCGTCATCGCCACGGCGCCGATGGCATAACAGACCAGGCCGATCACGTAGGCGCGCTTCCGTCCGATCAGGTCGCCGATTTTGCCGCCGATCAGGATGAATGCGGCTGACACCAGCGCTTCGAGCGCGATCGCTGACTGGAGGCCGCTGACGGTCGAGCCGATGTCCTTCACCACGGCGGAGATTGAAACGTTCATGATCGAGGTGTCGACGACCAGCACAAACATCGCCATCGCCAGCAACAGCGCGAGTCTGCTGTTGAAGGGCTCCGCCGCGGTGCCGCCGCCGTCCGGCTTTTTCATTTCTCATCGGCTCCCGGGCTTGTCGGATAGGCTGCTCCCCCCAAGCTAGCCACTTGGTGTGGCGGGCAAATCATTCCCGGCGGGTGACCTTCCAGCCAGGCTGCTAACCCTGCTGGTCGTCGCGCCCCTTGTTCGCGGCGGCCTCTTCCGCCTCCACGGCGCGGTAGATGTTGCCGTGGATTCGCTCCGCGCCGATCCGCTCGATCACCCCGTCCCGTGCCAGGGTGGCCCGGACGGCGGGTTTCAGCCGGGCCAGGCGCAGGGTGACGCCGGCCTCCCGGGCGAGGTCCGCGATGTCCGCCATCTTCGCGGCGCCCTGGGAGTCGACGAAATTGATCCCGCCGCAGTCCAGGACGATTCCGGTGAGACCGGGCGTCGAGTGGATCGTCTCGCGCAGGCGGTCCTCCAGTGCGTCCGCGGTGGCGAAGAAGAGTCCGCCGTCGAACCGGATCACGGCCACCCCGGGAATCACCTCGTCACCGGGGTGCTCATCCACTTCGCGGAAGACCTGCGTGCCCCGTTCCCGTCCGAGAGAGGGCATCTCCGGGTGGGTGGCGACACCGACGAGCCAGATGAGCGAGAGTCCGATCCCGATGATGACGCCTGCCAGCACACCGAAGATGAGGGTGCCGATAATGGCTGCGACGGCAATCCAGAAATCAAACTTTTGCACCCGGGCCAGCCGCCGCATCTCCGGCAGGTTCATCATGCCCATGACAACGGCTTCGATGATCAGCGCCGCAAGCACCGGCTTGGGCAGGTTCGAGAACAGCGGCGCCAGGAACAGCAGCGTGAGCAGGACGGTGGCACCGGACGTGAGCGAGGCCAGGCCGGTTTTCGCCCCGGAGTGGTCGTTGAGCGAACTCGCTGACAGGCTCGTCGAGACGGGCATCCCCTTGAAGATTCCCGCGGCCATGTTGGCGAACGACTGCGCAATGGACTCCTGGTTGATGTCAATCTGGTACCGGTGCTTGGCGGCGAACGCCCGCGCGTCCCCCGCCGTCTGGGAAAAGCCGATCAGGACAAGCGCCACCGCCGCGAGGGCCACCGTTCCTGCGTTGTCCCACATCAGCTGGCCATCCGGGAGTTCCGGCCCCGGCAACCCGCTGGGCACATCGCCCACCAGGGCCACCCCCTTGGCCCCGAGATCGAACACCGCCGCCGCCAGCAGTCCGCCCACCACCAGGACCAGGGCGCCGGGGACCCTCGGCGCGATCGCCTTCAGCCCGAAGACCACAACGAGCGAAACAACCCCCACGATGACGGTCGTCTGCTGTGCCTCGCCCAGGGTTCCCAGCCACGACCGCAACTCCTGGATAGGGTTCGAACCGGTGACCTCTGTCCCGGTGAGCTTCGGGAGTTCCCCGATCACGACGTCGATCGCCGCGCCAAAGAGGAACCCGGTGACCACGGCCCGCGAGAGGAACTGCGCAATCCAGCCCATCTTCAGGACGGCAAGCAGCAGGAACAGGATGCCGGAGGCGAGGGTGATCCCCGCTACGAAGGACGCGGTATCCTGCTCGCCGGTGATGCCGGCCGCGAGCACCGCGCTCGCGGCGACCGCCGCTAGTCCGGAACTTGGGCCCATCGAAATCTGCCGGCAGGAGCCGAATATCCCGTACACGATTGCGCCGGCCGCTGCCGCATAGAGGCCGTTCTGCAGCGGGATCCCGGCGATCCCGGCATACCCGAGGTTCTTGGGAACGATCAGGGCCGCGACTGTCACCCCGGCGATCAGGTCGCCTCTTAGCCAGGCGCGGTCGTAGGTGCGGAGCTGGCCTGCGATGGGCAGCCCGGTCGGCCGTCCCCGCTGCAGTTTCTTCATGCCTCGTCCCGCCTGTCGCTGTCTCTTCAGGATTCCGCGCTCTTCAGGATTCCGCGGCGGCCCTGTCTGTTCCGGGTGCAGCAGTGTGGCCGGCCGTGTCGGGGTGCTGGATCTGCGGGCGGGCCGGCGGGATGGCCGTGAGCTGGTCGGCGTCGACAGCGGCGAGGTTGCGGATCAGGACGATCAGCCAGGCGAAGACCAGCGAGGCGGCGATGAGCTCGACGGCGGTGAGGTTGTAGTAGCCGACGGGGAAGTACATCACCACGGCGAAGGCGATGACCGCCAGGAACACCAGCCCCAGTACGTTAAACGCCGCAGGGATCGCGGGAACCAGCGAACGCATGCGGACAATCAGGGTTCCGAATACCACCACCATGCCGGACGCTGCCGCGGTGTGGAGCCAGAATTGCTCATCGACGGGGAACAAGCCCACACAGGCCAGGAGAATTCCGATGAGGATGATGCCGACTTCCAGCTGGCGCACCCGGCGGCGCGAGGACGCGGTACCTGCCGTCAATTCGAGTGTCTTGGTGGAGTAGCCGGCCAGGGTTGTCACCACGATGCCGGCGACGATCAGCGTCACATTGAATGCCACCCCGGAGACGTCGGAGCTCATGCCGAGGGCGCTGAGGTTTTCCTGCCACCACTGCGGGTCTTCTGCGGTGAGCATGCTCGTCAGTACACCTGTGACGAGGAAAACGGCCAGGAGCGCGGCGAGCCGGTAGGCGTTCATCGTGACTGCCGACAGGTACGCGCCGTAGGCACTGATGGCTCCGGTGACCCCGACGAGGATTGCCGCAGCCACGGGGTACAGCACCGCGCCCACGAACGCGCGCTGGAAGATCGAGAACAGGGCCAGCCAGCCGAGCAGGAAGATGCAGGCATGGGCCAGAGCGAGTGCGGCGATGTCTATGTTATGGCGGGTTCGGCTGCCCGCGGCGGGCTGTGATGATCCCGGCCCCCAACGTTGCAGGGAACCGATCACCACGGCCGCGGCACCGAGGACCGCCGTCCCGAGCGCAGCAATATCGCCCACCGAACCCCGTCCGGACAAGGCAACAGGTTCCCGTCCGACCAGCAGGAAAGCGACCAGGCCGAGGAGAAGGAAGCCGGCACTGCCGATAACGAGCGCCCGCGACTCGGCTGTGACCGCACCATGTTTCTTCAGGGTTATCATCGCGCTCACTCGCTTCGACTGGGCTGTCGGGATCATGGAGTTCCGCCTCAACGGCGGCTCGTCCTGCTCATGAGACGCCGCGGGGCGTGGTCCGTTGCCGGGGTACCCCAACGCTACGACTGCCCCGGCCGGGTGCCGTCACCCGGAAAGGATGAAACCCCCGGCCCAAACCTCCAAGTGGACCTCAGATATTCCTCCCCGTTTTCGGCATTCAAGGTGTTGAATAGTACTAGGTCCACGGCGCTGCTGAACGTTGTTGGTGTTGGACCGAATGCGTCTACTTGCCGGAGCATGGGGTCCGGTGTGAGACGGGGTCGGCGACGCTTGAGAGCCCTCTGAGACCGGGGTTCTCTCCCCCAGCCGTCGTCGGCCCCCTGGCCTTCCGGGAACGAAAAAGGGGCGGGCCTGAACCGTTCGGTTCGGGCCCGCCCCTTTTCCTGGACCGCTCGCTGGGAACGTCCTAGCGCCCTGCGCCGTCGGCCTTTACGGCGAGAACCGGCCGGTCGGCCTGGATCAGGATGCGTTGGGCATGGCTGCCCATGATGAACTTGCCCACCTGGGAGCGGTGACGGAGTCCGATGACGATCAACGAGGCGTTGACCTCCCGCGCTAGCTCCAGGAACTCATCGGCGAGATCGTGCTGATAGGACGGCTGCAGCACGGACGTTCTGACACCGGCATCCTGAGCGCGCTTCGCGGCCTCCTCAAGGAGCCCGGCAGTGGCCACGGCCTTGTCCACCAGGGCACCTTCCCGGGCCGAATTGACGATGACGAGATCTTCGTTCCGGCGGGTTGCTTCCGCGATGCCGGCCGTGAGCGCCGCCTCCCCTGCGGGTGTGGGGACGAATCCGACAATGATGCTCATACCTTCTCCTTGATGTTTTCAGGGGCGGGCACTCCGGGGGCGGAGGGCTTGCGCTTGGCCAGCATGGTCCGGATGCCCGGAAGGACGGCGACCAGCACGAAGGCGATGAGCAGCGTCGCCGAAATCGGGCGGCTGAAGAACCCCGTCGCGTCGCCGCCGAAGACCAGCAGTGAACGGCGCAGTGAGCTCTCCAGCAGGGAGCCGAGGACGAACGCCAGGACCAGCGGTCCCGGTTCGAAACCGAACTTCTTCATCAGGTAGCCAACGATGCCGAAGACCACCACGAGCGTGACGTCGAACATACTGTTGTTGATGGTGTATGCGCCGAGCAGCGTGATCAGGGCGGTGACGGGTGCCAGGATCGCGGCGCGGACCCGGAGGATCTTCACGAAGAGTCCGACGAGCGGCAGGCTCATGATCAGCAGCAGGATGTTGCCGATATACATGGAGTTCACCACGCCCCAGAACAGTTCGGGGTCCTGCTCCACGAGCTGGGGCCCCGGCGTCACACCCTGGATCAGGAGTGCGCCGAACATCAGGGCCATGGTGGCGTTGGCGGGGATGCCGAGGGTCAGCAGCGGAATAAACGACGAGGTGGCGGCAGCGTTGTTGGCCGTCTCCGGTCCGGCAACCCCCTCCGGCGCGCCTTTTCCGAAGCGTTCCGGCTGCTTGGCCCGCTTCTTTTCCATGGCGTAGGAGGCCATGGAGGCGATCGTGGCGCCGCCGCCGGGCAGGATTCCCAGGAAGAACCCGAGGACCGAGCCCCGGCCGATAGCGCCGGATGCCTGCTTCAGGTCCTTGCGTGAGGGCCACACGTTCGTGACCTTGGACGGGGCTTTCGCCGCCCGGTGGCGTTCCTCGAGGTTGTAGAGGATTTCTCCCAGGCCAAAAACGCCCATGGCGATCGGCACGAAGTCGATGCCGTCCGCGAGCTCCAGGCTTCCGAACGTGAAGCGGCTTTCGCCGGTGAAAATATCGCGTCCGACCGTCGCCAGCAGCAGGCCGAGGGCCGCGGCGATGAGCGCCTTGGTCTTGGCGCCGTTGCTGATGGTCGCCACCAGCAGGATGCCCAGCAGGGCCAGGGCGGAGTACTCGGCGGGTCCGAAGTCCAGGGCGAAGCTCGCCACGACCGGGGCCAGGAAGGTCAGCCCGATGATCGAGGCCGTGCCGCCGACGAAGGAACCGATGGAGGCCAGGCCGAGGGCGGTGCCGGCCTTGCCCTGTTTGGCCATCTGGTAGCCGTCAAAGACGGTGACCACTGAGGAGGCCTCGCCGGGCAGCCGCAGCAGCACCGACGTGATGGTGCCGCCGTACTGGGCGCCGTAGAAGATGCCCGCCAGCATGATGATGGCGGTCACGGGCTCAACGTTGTAGGTCAGCGGGAGCAGGATGGCGATGGTTGCCGCGGGCCCCAGACCGGGCAGCACCCCGATCAGCATGCCGATGACGACGCCGATGAGGCAGTACAGGAGGTTGGTGGGCTCCAGGACAACGGCGAAACCGTTAATCACGGGATTCAGAAAATCCACGGGGGTGCTCCTAGAAGAGGTGGGGAATGGAGGTGTTGAGCGCCAGGACGAAGATGCCGTAGAACGCACCGACAACAATCGCGCTGACCAGCAGCGTGGAGCGCCAGGTTTCGCCGCCGAGGAACCGCATCCAGATCACGCACAGGACGAGGGCGGGCAGTTCAAAGCCGATGACCGGCATCAGCGCCACCATGGCGGCGAGCGTGACCAGACCGGTGAGCGGCGCCAGAGACATCCGGGTGAACTTTTCCGCATCCCGGTTGTGCCGGCCGATGATCAGCTGGAACAGCCCCAGGGCTACCATCACGCAGCTGATGATGAACGGCCACAGACCGGGCTGGGGTGCCGCGGGGGTACCGAGGCCCATCGCCAGGGACAGGATGAGGGCGCCGAGCCCAACGGCGATTACCACCGCTGAGGATGCCGCATTGGCCCGCAGCCCGGCGGCGGGCGGCTTCTCCTCCTCCCACTGCGCGGCCAGCTGCTCGGGTGTCAGGTCGTCCTCGCCGCCGTTCGCAGCGCCGCCCGGAAGTCCGCCCGCGACGCCGCCGGCCGGTGCGACCGGAAGTCCGTCGGGGCCGTGCCCGGCGGAAGGGGCGTTCCCCGCTCCGCCGGGCACAGCGTCTGTCGTCTTCACTCGGGTCACTTGGTCCCGCTGAGGCTGATGTCGTACTTCTCAACCAGGGACTTGTACTTGGCGGCGTACTCTTTCCACTGGGTCACGACTTCTTCTCCGGAGATTTCCTTCGGGGTCAGCATGTTCTTCTTGTTGAATTCCTTGTAGGACTCCGTCTTGAGGGTTTCCTGGATGGCTGCGAAGAGTTTGTCCTTCACATCCTGCGGGGTTCCCTTGGGAGCCGCGACGGCGCGGTACTGCGCCACGGGGACGTCATAGCCGGATTCCTTCGCGGTGGGGACGTCCGGGAGGAAGGAGTTCCGCTCTTCGGAGAAGACGAGCAACGGGGTCACCTTGCCGGCCTGAATCTGGGGCATGGCCTCTCCGAGCTGGATGGTGGACACCTCGACCTGGTTGCCGAGGACCGCCGTGAGGGCGGGCTTGCCGCTGTCGAACGGGACGTCCGTTCCCTGAACGTTGGCCTGCTTGAAGAGCACAGTCTGCGCGAGCTGGCTGCCCGTGCCGACGCCCGTGGTGCCGAAGGTGATGTTCCGGCCGGCGCCGGTCAGGTCCGCAATGGTGTTGAGTCCCGATGCCTTGCTGGCCACGAGCACGTAGTCGTCCTGGGACAGGCCGGCAATGATGTCCAGATCGTCGATGCTGACGGCTTCGTCCGCGGTGACCGCCAGCGGGGTGATGGTGATGAGCGAGGCGGTGACCAGCAGCAGGTTCTGGCCGTCAGCGGGCTTGCCCGCCACTTCCTTGGTGGCAAGGGCGCCGTTGGCGCCCGGCTTGTTCACCACCGGCATCGGGACGCCGAGCGTCTTGCCGGCCCCCTCCGAGATGGCGCGGGCAATCAGGTCGGTGCTCCCGCCGGCGGCCTGCCCGACGGTGAGGTTGACCGGACCGCTGGGGAACTTGGCAGTACTGGTGCTGCCGGCCGCGACGTTGCCGCAGGCGGTCAGTGCCAGCAGCGCGACGGCTGAGGCCGCTCCGAGTACGGTGCGGCGGTTGGGGAAGTGCATCATTGGGACTCCTCGTTGACACTGCGGGGCGGGGCCCCGGAAGTATGTGAACCGGGTCACTTCCCGGTTCGCTGAATCGAGTCTAGGGAGCCGGTATGATGCCTGTCTAAGCCCAAATATGCATAGGGTGATACCAGGAAGGCATCATGTTTACCTTTGACCAGCTGTCCGGCTTCATCGCCGTCGCGGAGGAACTCCACTTCGGCCGCGCGGCGGAACGCCTGCAGATGACACAGCCGCCGCTGAGCCGCCAGATCCAGAAACTGGAGCGGAGCGTCGGCGCGGAACTCCTTGAGCGCGACAACCGGAAGGTCCAGCTCACGCACGCGGGGGTGGCCTTTCTCAACGAGGCCAGGCGCCTGCTGGCGCTCGCCGAGCGTGCCCCCGTGACCGCGCGCCGCATCGCGTCCGGCCGCTCGGGCCTGCTGCGCATCGGCTTCACGGCCGCCAGCGGCCTCAGCATCCTGGGTCCGCTGCTCGAAGAGATCTCCACGAGGCTGCCCGACGTCGACATCGACCTCCAGGAGCTGGTGTCCGGCGAGCAGATCCAGGCGCTGCAGACCGGCGAGCTGGATCTGGGTCTGGCCCGGCCGCCCTTTGACCGCGATGTTTTTGATTCGCACCTGCTGTACCGCGAGTCGATGGTGCTCGCCGTTCCGTCCGGTCATCGGCTGGCAGGCCTGGGCCGGGACATCGACAACGAGGAACTGAAGGACGAGCCGCTCATCATGCACTCGCCGCAGCAGGCCCGCTACTTCTACGACCTTGTCATCCGCACTTTTCCCATCCAGCACGGCAATGTGGTCCACACCGTCAGCCAGATCCTCACCATGGTTTCGCTGGTCGCCGCCAAGCGCGGGGTTGCCTTCGTGCCGCACTCCGCCACGGCACTGGGCATCCAGGGTGTTGAATTCCTGCCGTTGAGTGGCAGCCCGGGGGAACCCGTGGAACTGCACGCCATCTGGAACCGCAAGGTGGCGAACCCGGCTCTGCGCCGCCTGCTGACCGAGCTCGACTACCAAATGGAGTAAACTCCCGGCGATGCCCCGAGGGTATCAATGCATACAAAAACGAACTTAGACAGGCATGACAGCCGAGCCTACGCTGGAGGGGAACCGCCCCACTCACGCCATCACGGCGCTCACCCGGAGGACCCCATCGTGGCAAAGTACACACCCTTGGAACTCGCAGACACCCTCAAGAACGGCCTGTTGTCGTTCCCCGTGACCTCATTCGATGCACAGCTGCAATTCGACGAGGAAAACTACCGCAAACACCTGGCCTGGCAGGCCAGCTTCCCGGTTGCGGGCCTCTTTGCCGCCGGCGGCACCGGCGAAGGCTTCTCGCTGACACCGGACGAGTCGGCGAGGGTGGTCCGCGCCGCCGTCGAGGAGGTCGGTGCACTGGTGCCCGTCCTGGCCTCCGCCGGCGGATCCACCGCACAGGCCATCGGCAACGCCCAGGCCGCCGAAGCAGCCGGTGCCGAGGGCATCCTGCTTCTGCCGCCGTACCTGACGGAAGCGGACCAGGGCGGCCTGATCGACCACGTGGGCGCCATCTGCGAGTCCACCTCACTCGGCGTCATCATCTACAACCGCGCCAATGCCATTTACAAGGACACCACGGTGGCCACCCTGGCGGACCGCCATGAGAACCTGATCGGTTTCAAGGACGGCGTGGGCGATCTTGAGCACGACGCCCGCGTCTACGCCAAGCTCGGCGACCGCCTGTTCTACCTCGGGGGCCTTCCCACCGCGGAGACGTTTGCCCTGCCGCTGCTCCAGCTGGGCATGAGCACCTATTCCAGCGCGATGTACAACTTCGTCCCGCAGTTCGCCCTGGACTTCTACCAGGACGTCCGCAACAACGACCGCGTTGCCGTCAACAAGAAGCTCAACGACTTCGTGATCCCCTACCTGGACATCCGCGACCGGGTCAAGGGCTACTCCGTATCCATCGTGAAGGGCGGCCTCGACGCGATCGGCCGCTCCGCCGGCGGGGTCCGGCCGCCCCTGCAGAACCTCGCACCGCAGGACCTCGCGGACCTCACAGCCCTCATCGCAACCGTTTCCTAGGAGGAACCCCGTGACCCTCAACGGACACTCACTCATCGCAGGCCGGCCGGTCGCCGGGGACGGCAAGACCGCCCACGGCTGCAACCCCGCCACCAACGAGCAGCTCGAGCCCGGCTACACACTCCTGACTGAAGAACAGCTCGCGACGGCGACCAGCGCCGCCGCCGCCGCCTACCCCTCCTTCAGCACCCTGGACCCGGAGACCCATGCGGGCTTCCTGGAGGCCATCGCCGATAACATCGAGGCGATCGGCGAAGAGCTCATCACGCGTGCCGGCCTCGAGACCGGCCTGCCGGCGGCGAGGCTGCAGGGCGAGCGGGCACGCACCGCCGGCCAGCTCCGCCTCTTCGCCGCCGTCGTCCGGCAGGGCGATTTCCGCGGCGTCCGGGTCGACCCCGCACTGCCGGACCGCGCCCCCCTGCCGCGGGCTGACATCCGGCAGCGGCAGATCCCGCTCGGCCCGGTGGCCGTCTTCGGCGCCAGCAACTTCCCGCTGGCCTTCTCGACGGCGGGCGGGGACACCGCCTCCGCCCTCGCCGCCGGCTGCCCGGTGGTCTTCAAGGCGCACAACGCCCACCCGGGCACCGGCGAGCTCGTCGGCCAGGCGATTGTCAAAGCCGTCAAAGACTTCGGGCTCCACCCGGGAGTGTTCTCCCTGATCTACGGGCCCGGCAGCAGCATCGGCCAGGCCCTCGTCGCCGATCCGGCGATCAAGGCCGTCGGCTTCACCGGCTCGCAGTCCGCCGGCATCGCCCTGATGCGCACCGCCGCCGCACGGCCGGAGCCGATTCCGGTCTACGCGGAAATGTCCTCACTCAACCCGGTCTTCGTCTTCCCCGGGGCCATCGCCGGCAATGCCGAAGACATCGACGCGCTGGCATCGCAGTACGTTGCGGCCGTCACGGGCAGCTCGGGACAGCTGTGCACCTCCCCCGGGCTCCTGTTCGCCCCCACCGGTGCGGCGGGCGACAAACTTGCCGCCGCCGTCGGCCGCGCCGTGTCCGCCTGCGCCGGACAGACCATGCTGACGGCCGGAATCGCCGAATCCTGGCGCGCCGGAGCCGAGGCCTTGGGCTCCGCCGACAATGTCAGCGTCCTCGGGCACGGCGCGGAAGGCGCCACCGAGAACGCCCCGGCCCCCGCCATCTTCGGCACCGGTGTCGGCGAGTTCGTGTCCAACCCCGTGCTGCACGCGGAAGTTTTCGGCGCGGCCAGCCTCGTGATCCGCTATTCGGACACCGAGGAACTGATCGACGCCGCCGGCCGGCTTGAAGGCCAGCTCACCGCATCCCTGCAGCTCACCCCGGCCGACTACCCGGCGGCGGCACCCCTCGTGCCGGTACTGGAGCAGAAGGTCGGCAGGATCATCGTCAACGGCTGGCCCACCGGCGTCGAGGTCGGGCACGCCATGGTCCACGGCGGCCCCTTCCCGGCCACTTCGGACACGCGGACCACCTCCGTCGGCAGCCTGGCCATCAACCGCTTCCTGCGGCCGGTCGCGTACCAGAACCTGCCGCAGGAACTGCTCCCGGCGCCGCTCCGGGACGGCAATCCGTGGCGGCTGAACCGCCGGGTCGACGGCCTCCTCGAAGCCGCCGCAGCCGAAGAGGCAGCAACCGAGAAAGCAGAGGTCAACGCGTGACCACGCAGCCCACCATTGCCCGCGTCGAAGTCGTTCCCGTCGCGGGCCACGACAGCATGCTGATGAACCTCAGCGGCGCGCATGGCCCGTTCTTCACCCGCAACATTGTCATCGTGACCGATTCGGAAGGCCGCACCGGCCTCGGTGAAGTGCCCGGCGGGGAGAAGATCCGCAGCACCATTGAGGAGGCCGGCAGACTGATCACGGGCCGGCCCGTGGCACGGTACCGCTCGCTGCTGCGGGAAGTTTCGGCGGAGTTCGCGGACCGCGACGCCGGCGGCCGGGGCCTGCAGACCTTCGACCTGCGCACCACTGTCCACGCCGTCACCGCCGTCGAATCGGCGCTGCTGGACCTCCACGGGCAGTTCCTCGGCGTGCCCGTCGCGGAACTTCTGGGCGACGGGCAGCAGCGCGGCTCGGTGCCGATGCTCGGATACCTCTTTTTCATCGGCGACCACGCCCGGACGGACCTGCCGTATCTGGTGGAGGACAACCCGGCAGACCGCTGGGAGACGCTGCGTCGGCAGGAGGCCATGACCCCCGAGGCCGTGGTGGCCCTGGCCGAGGCCGCCCAGGAACGCTACGGCTTCAGCGACTTCAAGCTCAAGGGCGGAGTGCTCTCCGGCGACGCCGAGGTGGACGTGGTCACGGCCCTGGCACGGCGCTTCCCGGAAGCGCGGGTCACCCTGGACCCCAACGGCGGCTGGCTCCTGGACGAGGCCGTCCGCCTGGGCAAGCGGATGCAGGGCGTGGTGGCCTACGCCGAGGACCCCTGCGGCGCCGAGGGCCGGTTCTCCGGCCGCGAGGTGATGGCGGAGTTCCGCCGCGCCACCGGGCTGAGGACGGCCACCAACATGATCGCCACGGACTGGCGCGAGATGTCCCATGCCATCCGGAGCAACGCGGTCGACATCCCGCTGGCCGACCCGCACTTCTGGACCATGCACGGCTCCGTCCGGGTGGCCCAGCTGTGCGACGAGTTCGGACTGACCTGGGGCTCGCACTCGAACAACCACTTCGACATCTCCCTGGCCATGTTCACCCACACCGGTGCGGCCGCCCCGGGCGAGATCACGGCGCTGGACACGCACTGGATCTGGCAGGACGGCCAGGGCCTGACCCAGGAACCGCTTCAGATCCGGGACGGCGCGATCGAAGTTCCGGCTGCGCCCGGCCTGGGGATCGAACTGGACCGCGACGCCCTGGCCAAGGCACACCAGCTGTACCTGGAGCACGGGCTCGATGCCCGCGACGACAGCATCGGCATGCAGTACTACATCGACGGCTGGACCTTCGACCCCAAGCGGCCCTGCCTGGTCCGCTGACCGGTGCGGCCGAACAGCCGCACCTGAAACCCCGCACGGCCGCCTCCCCTCGCAACCGGAGCCGGCCGTGCGGCATCCCACGTCCGGCCGGATGCCGGCCCGCAGCTACCTTCGAAGGGCAAATTTTGGGCGGCGTTGTCTCCGGAATCCTGATTGTCTCCGCAGTCATCGCCGTCGGCTATTGCGCCGCCCGGCTGCGCATCCTGGGCCCCGAGGTCCAGGGCGCCCTCACCCGCACCGCCTTCTACGTCACCAACCCCGCACTGCTGTTCACGGTCGTGGCCGGAAGTGACATCCGCGCCGCGCTGGGCACCGACGCCCCGCTGGCGCTGCTGTCCGCGGCGGCCGTGGGCGTGCTCTACTGCCTGCTCAGCTTCCTGTTCTTCCGGCGGCCCGTCGCCGAAACCGCCGTCGGCGCCATGGCCAGCAGCTATGCCAACGCCAATAACATCGGCATCCCCGTGTCGCTCTACGCCGTGGGGACCGCACAGCATGTGGCCCCGGTGCTCTTGGTGCAGATCCTGGTCATGGCCCCGTTCTACCTCACTGTCCTGGGCCTGGCCGGGGGCTCCAGGATCTCCTGGAAAAAGCTTCTACTCCAGCCGTTCGCGAATCCGATGATCATCGCGTCCGGGCTGGGCGCCGCCGTCGCCCTGACCGGCTGGAGCGCACCTGTCCTGCTCCAGAAACCCATCGACATGCTCGCCGGCGGGGCCGTCCCCATGGTCCTGCTCGCTTTTGGACTCTCCCTGGCCGGCAAGGCGCCGCTGCAAAAGGGGGACGGCCGCACCGAGACACTGGTCGCCACCGCCCTGAAGATTGCCGGGATGCCGCTCATCGTGTGGGCACTGGGCCGCTTTGTCTTTGGCCTGGAGGGCCAGCACCTGCTGGCAATCGTCATCATGGCGGCCCTGCCCACGGCACAGAACGTGTTCCTCTTCGCCTCCCCCTACGGGCGGGGCATGACGATGGCCCGCGACGTGATCCTCTGCACCACCGTTCTCAGCGCCGGCGCGCTGCTCGTCGTTGCCTGGCTGCTCGGCTAGGGTCCATTCCCGAAAGTACTTGTTATACAAGTTAATAACTTGTATCCTAAGTTGGTGCGGGGCGGTGCAGCCCGGCAAGACCTCCAGGGAGAATCCATGACCAGCGTAGACCTGATCCGCCACGTAAAACTTTCCACTGCACGGCTGCCGCTCGCCGTCCCGATCAGCGACGCGAAAGTCTTCACCGGGCGCCAGAAGCCCATGACTGAAGTTGTCTTCCTCTTCGCCGAAATCACCACCGAGCAGGGCCACCGCGGAATCGGCTTCAGCTACTCCAAACGCGCCGGAGGCCCGGCCCAGTACGCCCACGCCAAGGAGGTCGCCGAAGGCATCATCGGGGAGGACCCGAACGACATCGGCAAGCTCTACACCAAGCTCCTGTGGGCGGGCGCGTCCGTCGGCCGTTCCGGCGTCGCCACGCAGGCACTGGCCGCCATTGACATCGCGCTCTACGACCTGAAGGCCAAGCGCGCGGGACTGCCGCTGGCCAAGTTCCTCGGCTCCTACCGCGACTCCGTGCAGACCTACAACACCTCCGGCGGCTTCCTGAACGCCTCGCTCGACGAGGTCAAGGCCCGCGCCACGGCCCTCCTGGACGAGGGCATCGGCGGCATCAAGATCAAGGTGGGCCTGCCGGACACGGCCGAGGACCTCCGCCGTGTGGCCGGGGTCCGCGAACACATCGGCTGGGACGTGCCGCTGATGGTCGACGCCAACCAGCAGTGGGACCGCGCCACCGCCCTGCGGATGGGCCGCCAGCTGGAGGAATTCAACCTTGTCTGGATCGAGGAGCCCCTCGACGCCTACGACTTCGAAGGCCACGCACATCTCGCCCAAATCCTGGACACTCCCATCGCCACCGGCGAGATGCTGGCGTCCGTCGCCGAACACCAGGGGCTGATCAAAGCCAACGGCTGCGACATCATCCAGCCCGACGCACCGCGCGTCGGCGGCATCACCCAGTTCCTCCGCCTCGCTGCCCTGGCGGACGAACGCGGACTGGGCCTGGCCCCGCACTTCGCCATGGAAATCCATCTCCACCTCGCCGCGGCCTACCCGCGCGAACCGTGGGTGGAGCACTTCGACTGGCTGGATCCGCTCTTCAACGAACGCCTCGAAACCAAGAACGGCCGCATGCTGGTTCCGGACCGTCCCGGGCTGGGCATCACACTCAGCGACCAGGCGCGGGCCTGGACGACCGAGTCGGTGGAATTCGGCACGTAACCTAGAACCATGAGCCGGAACCTGACCGCGGACCTCGCCGCCGATCTTCGCATGCGCATTGTCGACGGCGTCATCCAGCCGGGGGACAAGCTTCCCAGCGAAAACACCCTGATCAGCGAATTCGGCGTCAGCCGGACAGTGGTCCGGTCCGCGCTCACCCGCCTGCAGGCCGAAGGGCTCGTCGAAACCGAACGGGGGCGGGGCAGCTTTGCGCTGACCCCTCCCCCGGCCGACGCGCCGCCGGTGCCCGGGATCCGGCCGGTGGTCAGCCTGGAAGACCGCGCCAGGCTGCTGGAGTTCCGCATCGGCGTCGAGTCCGAGGCTGCCGCCCTGGCGGCCCGGAACCGCTCGGAACGGCAGCTGCAGGCGGTCCGCACGGCGCTGGAGGAGTTCACCGCCAGCGGGACCCACCCGGCGCACGCCATGAAATCGGACTACGAGTTCCACCGGGCCATCGCAGCCGCCACCGGAAACCCGTTCTATTCCGACTGCCTGGCGGCGCTGGGGCAGACCATGATCGCCATGCCCAGGACCCGCCTCATGACCGGCGGTGAGCACCACGTGCGGGAGCATTTCGAGCAAGTGGTGCTGGAACACGAGTCCATCTACGCCGCCATCGCCGAGGGCGACGGAGCGTCGTCGTCGGCGGCCATGCGCAGCCACCTGGCAAACTCCCGACGCCGGCTCCGCACGCCCGCTGCCGGGCGCCGGGCCGGCAGCTAGGGACTGTCCGGATGCAGTCTGCGGACACCGCTGTCACGGACCTGGCAACCGCCACGAAGAAGTTCTTCCGGCGGGTCCTGCCCATCATGCTGGTCATGCTCGTGTGCAACCAGCTCAACCGGTCCAACATCGGCTACGCCCAGGCCCAGCTGGAAGCAGACGTGGGCATCGGTGCTGCGGCCTACGGTCTTGGCGCCGGACTGTTTTTCATCGCCTACGCCATCTTTGAACTGCCCAGCAACGTCATGATGGAGAAGTTCGGGGCGAAGATCTGGCTCTCCCGGATCATGGTCAGCTGGGGCATCGTCTCCTTCCTGATGGCGTTCGTGCAGAACGAGACCTGGTTCTTCGTCCTGCGGTTCTTGCTGGGCGCCGCCGAGGCCGGATTCTTCCCAGCGGTCATCTTCTACTTTTCCCGATGGGTGCCGGCGGGCCAGCGCGGCAAGGCCACGGCGATCTTCATCGCCGGATCCTCAGTTGCCGCCGCCATTTCAGGGCCCATCGCAGGGATGCTGCTCAGCCTGCACGACGTTCTGGGCCTGCGCGGCTGGCAGTGGCTGTTCGGCTTCGAGGGCCTGCTCTCCGTGGTGGTCGGGATCGCCGTGTATTTCGTGCTGGACGCCACGGTCCAGGACGCCAAGTGGCTGAGCCGCGGTGAAAAAACCGCCCTGGGCGCTGCCATCGCGGAAGAGGACGCCCGGCACGCCGGCGCCGGGGAAGGGCGTGCCAGCCGCTGGAAGATGCTGCTGGACCCGCAGATCCTGCTGCTGTGCGGCATCTATTTCGCCATCCAGCTCTCCGTCTACGCCAACACCTTCTGGCTCCCCAGCATCATCAGGCGGATCCCGGGAACCACGGATCTCAGTGTCGGGTTCCTGTCCTCCATTCCGTGGGTGTGCGCCATCGTGGCCATGTACTTCGCGGCCCGGTGGCAGGACAAAGCAACGTCCAAGCGCCCGCTGCTGGTGGTTGCGCTGCTGGTGGCCGCCGCCGGGACCCTCGCGGCCGCCGTCGCGTCCCCGGTCCTGGCGCTGATTTTCCTGTCTGTCGCCGCGATGGGCTTCAAGAGCGCATCGCCCCTGTTCTGGACCATTCCCCAGTCCGGCCTCCATCCGCTGGTCCTCGCTCCCGCGATCGCCGTCATCAACTCGCTGGGAAACCTGGGCGGTTTCGTGGCGCCCTTCGGGTTCGGGATCATCAAGGAACAGACGGGAAGCGTGACGCCGGGGCTCTTCGCTCTCGCCGCCGCCTCCACGGCCGCCGCCGGCCTGGTCTATTTCCTCAGGGAACGCCTAACCCGCACCGGACCCCGGGACGGAGCGGTCCGGGACGGAGCGGTCCGGGACGGAGCGGTCCGGGAGGTGGCCGGCGTCCGCTACGGGGACGGAGTCCGGGATGGGGCCGGACGGATTTCCCGGGAAGCCGTCACTGCGCCGTAGCCGCCCGCACTGCCTCGCGCAGGGAAGTTGTGGGCCGGCCGATGAGCCTGCTGAGGTCCCCGCTGGTGACGAGCAGTTCGCCGCGCGCGATGCCGCGGTCGCTGTCCGCAAGGATGGCCGCAAACGGCGCGGGCAGTCCGGCACCGACCAGCAGCTCCGCGTATTGCTGCACGGGCAGGTCCTGGTAGGCCACCGGCTGCCCGGCGGCGGCGCTGACTTCCTCAGCCAGCTCGCTGAGGGTGAAGGGCACGTCGCCGCCGAGCTCGTGGACCTTCCCGGCCTGGTCATCGCGGAGGAGCACCGCCGCAGCGGCGCGGGCATAGTCGGCGCGGGTGGCCGCGCTGACCCGCCCGTCTCCGGCGCTGCCGAGGACGGCGCCGTGCTGGAGGTAGCTGCCCAGCTGGTCCGTGTAGTTCTCCAGGTACCAGCCGTTGCGGAGCAGCGTGAACGGAAGACCCGACGTCGACAGGGCCTCTTCCGTGGCCTCGTGTTCCGCCGCCAGTTGCATGTCCGTGCGGCCGGCATTCGCGATGCTGGTGTAAACGACCAGCCCGACACCGGCCTCCTTGGCGGCCTCGATGGCATTCCGATGCTGCTCAAGGCGCTGGCCAACTTCACTGCCGGAGATCAGCAGCACCTTGCTGGCACCGGCGAAGGCCGTCCGCAGGGAGGCCGGGTCCTGATAGTCGATCTGCCGGACTTGGACGCCCCGGCCGGCGAGGTCCGCGACCTTGGCCACATCCCGGCCGGCGGCCACGATCTGCCCCGCGGGCACGCTGGTCTCGAGGAGGGCTTCAACAACAAGGCGGCCGAGCTGTCCGGTCGCGCCGGTGATAACGATGGTCATGGTGGTCCTTTCACGGGGATGGCTGACATTCATGCCAACGGCACCGAAACCGCAATGCTTCCCAAAAGAAAGTACGCACTTTGAAGTAAGGTACTGCCATGACAGTAAGTACAGGGAACAGCCTCTCTCCCCTGCAGGGCGCGGACGGGATCTTCCCCGCCGGTTGCCCCAGCCGCACGGTCCTCGACCACGTCTCCAGCAAGTGGGGCGTGCTGATCCTGGTCGCGCTGTGGAACGGCCCGCAGCGCTGGAGCGAACTGCGGCGCCGGGCCGAAGGCATCAGCGAGAAAATGCTCGCCCAAACCCTCAAGACACTGGAAGGGGACGGCTTCCTCCATCGCGACGCCCAGCCGGTCATCCCGCCCAGGGTCGATTACAGCCTCAGTAACCGTGGCCGGGAGCTGGTGGCCGTGCTGCTCCCGCTCGTCAGTTGGATAGCCGAGCACGCCGACGAAATCGTCAGCGTCCCCGGCACCGCCGGCTCCGGGGAATCCGGCGACGCCGCGGAAGCCCCGCACGGACACATAGCGCCATGACGGAACTCGATCTTGACGTGCGCTGGTATGCGGGGACGAGGTCCCGCCGCCGCAGCCCGGCCCCACCGATCCAGGTGCACATGGCCGCGCCCCACACGGCCCTGCTCCGGCAGAGCATCGCGACGGATTTCGAGGCACCCTTCCTGTACCTGCTGTTCGGCGAGGACCGTGCCTTCCTTCTCGATACAGGCGCGACGGCGGACGCCACCGGATTTCCCCTTCGGGCGACCGTCGACACACTCATTGACGGCTGGCTGCGCACACACCCCAGGCACCGCTACGAACTCATCGTGGCCCACTCGCACGCCCACGGGGACCACGTCGCCGGGGACGGGCAGTTCACCGACCGGCCGCACACCCGGGTCGTGGGCCATTCAGCCGAAGATGCTGCCGCGTTCTTCGGGATCGACCACTGGCCCCGGGGCCGGGCCCGCGTGGACCTTGGCGGCCGGGTTCTTGAGGTGATCCCGACGCCGGGGCACCATCCTTCCGCCGTCGCCATTTACGACGACGCCACGGGCATGCTGCTCACCGGGGACACGGTTTATCCCGGGCGGCTGTATGTGCAGGATTTTCCGGCCTTCCAGGATTCGCTGCGCGCCCTCTGCGACTTCAGTGCGGCACATCCGGTCAGGGTGGTTCTTGGCGCCCACATCGAAATGTCGGCCAGGCCGTTCAGGGACTTTCCGCTCGGCTCAACGTGGCACCCCGGCGAAGCCCCCCTTCCCCTGACGGTCGCGGACCTGCACGCGATCCGGGACGCGGCAGCCCTCAGGGCCGACCGCCCCGGGGCACACCGCTACGCGAATTTCATCATCTGGAACGGGCCCTGCCGGCTGGAGTCCGCGGCCCAGTCCGTCCGGCTCCTGCTGTTCCGGGCTTTCGCCCTGCTTCGGACACTGGGCCGGTAGCGCTGCCCCGGATCCCGGGGCGGCGTCAGCAATTCACGATAGCCGGCCCGCTGCCAAGGAGGACCGGTGGAAGTCCGTGCGCCACACCCCGGTGGCCTGCCCGTCGCCGTCGGTAACGACGTACTCGGGCCAGCGATCGAAGGCGGAGCAGGGGTGGGATATCCCGAAGTCGACCACATCGGTGACGTCCAGTCCGCTCACCCCGGTGAGGACTGCGTGATGGTCGAACAGGTTCCGCACCACGGCGGCCGCCCCGTCCCTGGGTGCGCCGTCCGCTGTGCGGGCGGACAGGAACACCGGCAGCCCGGCGTCGTAGGGAAGATCCCGTTTGCCGGCCCCGACGACGGCCATTCCCTCCTCCGGGGTGGACAGGACAACGGCCCGGACGGAAACCGCGGGGATGAGGCCCTGGACCGGGCTGACGCCGGCGTAGGTGCCGTGATCGTGGGTGACATAGCAGCCGGACCGCAGGATCCTTCTGGTGCCGGGCACCAGGCCGTCGTCGGGCAGGAACTCCACGACGCGGTCCGGGAACGCGGACCCGCCCATGGAGTAGATGGGGGCGTCGGTTTCAAAATACTGTGCGGTGTCCAGATACACGTCCCGCACGAGCCGGCAGTGCCGGTCAACGGCGTCAACCGTGGACGCCGCCCTGCTGTTGGGCACAACGCCCTCGTAACCGGCAACACCGACCAGCCGGAGGGCGGGCGTACCGTGGACCAGCCCGGCCAGGCGGAGTGCTTCCTGGCGGCTCCGGGTACCCGTACGCCCGTCCGGTGACCCGACGTCGATCAGCACCTCAAGGCTGACGGCCGCCCCGGCGAACACCCGGGCCGCCGCCTCAACACCGGCGGCGGAATCTACGAAGCAGCGGATTTCCAGCCCCGGATCCTCCTCCAGCCAGACGCGGAGGCGCATCAGCCCGTACCGGTCGACCACCTCGTTGGCCACGAGAACGTGCCGGTGCCGCCAGCCCAGCGCCGACGCGGCCTGGTCCACGGTGGCGACTGTGACGCCGACGGCGCCGGCAGCCATCTGGCGGGCAATGACCGGCGCGGACATCGTTGTCTTGACATGGGGGGCCAGATCCACGCCCCGCTGCCCGCACCAGGAGGCCATCACCCGGACGTTGTTCTCGAGGGCAGCGATATTGAGCCGCAACTGCGGATACGCCGGGGCGGCAACCATCCCCGCCTCGACATCTATATCGGTTCCGCTATGGGGCTGGATCGGGCTGCTCACGGGGCTATTCTGCCACGGCCCTGCCGGGCTGGATCCGCCCGGTATGCCTCGCGGCGCCCTCTAACGCTATTGAGTCCCTGCCCGCCGCCCGGGAGGATAATGACAGCGGGAGCCAGCAGCCACTGCGGACGGAAGGGGCCGAATGCAAACGCCGCCGCGCATCACGGTGGAGGTACCGGTACTGACCATCGGCTCCGGGCCCTCCGACTACGAGGGACTGGGCAGCCAGGTCGACGCGCTGCGCAGGCAACAGGGGCTGCACCTGACCCTGCTGCACATCGGCGTCCTGACGGACTTCGCCCGCGACATCGCGGAATGGACCAGGGGCATCACGACCGCCGAGGAAGCCACCAGCCAGGCGGTCTCCTGGCTGGAGGGTCTGCCCGTGCTGGCAGGCTTCACCGGAACGTCCGGGAGGCTGGTCCTGCTGGGCGGCGGGCGCGTCAGCGGGCTGGAGGTCGAGGTGCCCCCGCATGTCCGGGACTACCAGGTTTCCCTCGTGAAGGCGCTGCATGAACTGTTGGACGAGTTGCTGGTGGACAATGTCGATGACTTTATCCTCGGATCACGCGCCCTCGGTTTCAGGTACCCCCACTGGACACCCCACGTTGCCGTCGGCCGCCCCAAGTGGCGGGGCCGCGGGCCGTGGGACATCGACCCGCTGGCCATCGAATTCGGCGAATCACGGATCCGGAACCGCCAGTTCCTTCCCGGCGGCGCCGGAGAAGTACGACCGGACCAGGACCCCCGGCCGCCCCGGACTGAAGGTGCGCAATGACGATCCGGAGCGCAGGAATCCTGCTGTACCGGCGGGGCGGCGGAGGCGAAGTGGAAGTGTGGATAGCCCATATGGGCGGACCGTTCTGGGCCCGCAAGGATGCCCGCGCCTGGTCGATTCCCAAGGGCGAATACCTTCCAGACGAGGACCCGCTGGTCGCCGCGCAACGCGAGTTCGCCGAAGAGATGGGGTCTCCTGCACCATCGGCCGACTACCTCCGGCTCGGTGCGTTCCGGCAGCCCTCGGGAAAGGTCATCACGGTCTTCACGGCCGAGTCCGGCTTCGCCCCCGAACGGGTCGTGAGCAACACCTTCGCACTGGATTGGCCGAAGGGGTCCGGCACGGTCCGCAACTATCCCGAGGTCGACGACGCCAAGTGGGCCGGAGTGGAGGAAGCCCGCACCCGGCTGGTCGGCGGCCAACTCCCCATCCTTGACGCGCTGATCCAGCATCTGGAGGGCCGAAGTACGTGACGGACGCGTCGCCCGGCCACCTCCCTGGCCGCCGCCTGCCATTGCTGGCCCGGCAGCGGACTGCCATCCTTGGGTAATCCGCACTCCCGGAAGCGAACGAAAGGGAAAGACAATGCCGCTCTATCTGTCGAAGTTCAGCTATACCCCTGAGACCTGGGCCAGGATGATCAGCAACCCGGAAGACCGCGGAAAGGCCGCCCAGGCCTATATTGAATCGGTCGGGGGTAAACTCCACGGCTTCTGGTACGCCTTCGGCAGCCACGACGGCTACAACCTGTGGGAGGCCCCGAACAACGTATCCATGGCCGCGGTGGCGCTGGCCATCACCGGCGGCGGAGCGCTGAGTTCCCTGGAAACAACGGTGCTTTTGACCGTCGACGAAACGCTGGACGCCCTGCGGATGGCCGCGGACGTCGGGTACCGCGCTCCCGCCACCTGACGATCCCGTCCCACGCAGAGAGAGGACTCCCCCGATGAGTGCACTCGAACCGACCGGGCGGCGTGAGCTGTCCGCCGTCCATCGCGCGGCGAGCCTCAAAGAGCGCGTCTACATCAGTTTCACCAGCCTGGCTGTGGTGCTGGCCCTTCGGAGCCACGCAGACGAGACGACGCCCGCTGCCGCGGCGGTAACCCTCAGCATCGTGGTCATTGGTTCCCTGCTTGGGATCTTCGTTGCAGACCTGCTGAGCCACCTGACGGTGCACGCCCAGCTCCCGAGTGGTGAGGAACTGCACCACATGATCGCCGTCAGCACCGAAGCCCTCACCGTCCTGGTGACGCCGCTGCTGCTCCTCGCGGCGGCGGGCCTCGGAGTGTGGTCGACTGCCGTGGCACTGCAATGGGCAACCGTCGTCCTCGTGGTGACACTCCTCGTGGTCGGCTACCTCGCGATCCGGCGGCTCGACCTGCCGTTCCGCCACAAAGCCCTCATTATGTTCGCCGAAGTAGTCTTGAGCCTGGTGGTCATTGGGCTCGAACTGCTGGCGCACAATCTCTGATAACGGCACCGCGGACCCCGCCTGGGATCAAGCCGCGCTCCTATTCGTTGGGGTGGTAGCGGCCCAAAACCTACCCCCACAAAGGAGACTGCTTGCTGATCGTGCTCACCGGAATTGACGGTTCAGGAAAAACGACGGCGGCACGGGCCCTCGTTGATGCCGCCCGCCGTGCGGGGAAAGGCGCCCTGTTCCTCGGCAATTATGCAGGTCGCCGACAGATGTCCCTCATCAGTGCCAGACTCGGCATCCACCTGCCCCCGCGGCTGGCGGACTGTCTTGAAACGGCGGTCCGGACCTTCAACGTCCTGAATTCACACCGCCGCGCCAAACGGTTTCCCGGCCTGGTGGTCATGGATCGGGACCTGCATTGCCAGCTCGCGCTGCGCCGGATGCAAGGACTTCCCCGGGGACGCGTGCTTCTGTTCCTCATCCGCACGCTTCCCCAGCCCGACCTCCTCATCTACCTCGACATCGACCCCCGCGAGGCGCACGCACGCGTCCTCGCGCGGGGCACCGACTCCGAGCGCCTCGAAGACCTGGAGTCCTTACGCGACGCGTACCGTTCACTCCCGGAATTCACGGGGTTTACCAGCATCCCTGCCGACGGGCAGCCCGCCGAGGTGCTGGCCCGGCTCCACGCCGCCATCACCAATGCCTGCAAAGGGCCGGCCGGGGAGCACTCCCCCGCCGGCCCCGCCCCCGCCTAACGCGGCCCGGAGCGGGATCCGCCGGACCCGGCTCCTAACGTGCGAGGTATTCCTCGTGCTGCCGGTGCGCCTCCGCCACCAGCGCCCGGATCTTGTCAATGTCCTTGGCCTTGTTGCGGTACTTCGGATCCATGGCCAGGATCTGGGACTCTTCGTCGGTCAGCATCCGGTAAATCCGTTCACGTTCGGACGAGTCGGCGGTGTATTCCAGGTCAAGGTAGTTGACGGCGTGCCGGCGCGCGTTGTTGATGGACGTCTGGGCTTTGCCGGCCTTGCTCAGCAGCGACGCGACGACGGTCAGGATGAGCACCCCGACGATGACACCCAGGGACGTGGCGGTGCTGATCTCGATCACGGGAACCGGCTGGCCGCCGTTGATGAACGGCAGGTTGTTCTCATGCAGGGCGTGGAGCACCAGCTTGACGCCGATAAAGGCGAGAATGACCGCCAGGCCGTAGGCGAGGTAGATGAGGCGGTCCAGGAGGCCGTCGATCAGGAAGTACAGCTGGCGCAGGCCCATCAGGGAAAACGCCGTGGCGGTGAAGACGATGTACACGTTCTGGGTCAGCCCGAAGATCGCCGGGATGGAGTCCAGGGCGAAGAGGATATCGGTTCCCCCGATCGCCACCATGACCAGCAGCATCGGCGTCAGCGCCCTCTTTCCATCCTGGATGGTGAAGAGCTTGTCCCCGTCGTAGTGCTCCGTGGTGTGGAAGAGCTTCCTGGCCATGCGGATCATGAAATTGTCGGCCTGGTCCTCGCCGTGGGCGTCCGGCCGGAGCAGGTTTCCCGCGGTGATCAGCAGGATCAGTCCGAAGATGTAGAACACCCACGCGAAGGAATTGATCAGCGCGGCGCCCAGCAGGATGAAGCCGGTGCGGGCGATCAGCGAGAAGACGATGCCGAAGAGCAGCACCTTCTGCTGGTCCTCGCGGGGCACCCGGAAACTCGCGATGATGATCAGGAAGACAAAGAGGTTGTCGACGGACAAGGCCTTTTCCGTGATGTACCCGGCGAAGTACTCCGACCCCATCTCGGTGCCGCCGAAAACCCACACCAGGACACCGAAGAGGACAGCCAGCCCCACATAGAGCGCCGACCAGGCGGCGGCCTCCTTCAGCGTGGGCACATGGGCCTTGCGGATGTGGAAGAAGTAGTCGAAAGCCAGCAGGGCCAGGATCACGGCAATGGTGATGGCCCAGATAAGCGGGGAAACGGTCATGGTGCTCAACTTCCGTGAAGGATCCGGCCCGTGGGGCCAGTTCGGTCCGGCATTGCAGGTGGTGTGAGAAGTTTAGGCGCTGGTGGCATCCTGCACCTCGCCGACGAGTTCCTCAATGATGTCCTCGAGGAACAGCACGCCCGTTGTGGTGCCGTGGGCGTCAAAGACCCTGGCCACGTGGGCTCCCGTGCGGCGCATCACGGCCAGCGCGTCCTCGAGTTCGCTGCCGCTGAAGGCCGAGGCCAGCTTCCGGATCCGTTTCGCGGGAACCGCCTCGCTGAACGCGGCCGGCGTCGTGAGGTCCATGACGTCCTTGAGGTGCAGGTATCCGGTGGGGGCGCCGTCGTCGTCCGTGAGGATGTAGCGGGAGTAGCCGTGCGCCGCGACAGCCCGCTGGATATCAGCCGGGGTGGCGGACGCGGGCAGCAGCACCATCGAACCGATCGGCACTTCGACGTCGGCGACCGTCTTGGCCGTGAACTCGAAGGCCGCGGTCAGGGTCCCGCTGGTGTCCGTGAGCATCCCGTCGCGGGTGGACTGCTCCACGATGTTCGCCACCTCGTCCAGCGTGTAGGCGCTGGTGGCCTCGTCCTTGGGCTCAACTTTGAAGAGCCGCAGGATCGAGTTGGCGATGCCGTTAAGGGTCCAGATGACCGGTTTAAAGACACGGGCCACCAGCACCAGCGGCGGGGCCAGGAGCAGCGCCGCGCGGGTCGGAACGGAGAAGGAGATGTTCTTCGGCACCATTTCGCCGAACACCACGTGCAGGAACGTCACCAGCAGCAGGGCGACGACGAACGCGACGATGCCGATCGTCTCAGCCGACAGGGAGGTCAGGCCGAGGGGGATCTCCAATAGGTGGTGGATCGCCGGTTCCGAGACGTTCAGGATGACCAGGGAACACACCGTAATGCCAAGCTGGCTGGTCGCCAGCATCAGCGTGGCGTGCTCCATCGCCCAGAGGGTGGTCTTGGCGGCCTTGCTGCCCGCCTCAGCCTTCGGCTCGATCTGCGAACGCCGCGCGGAGATGACGGCGAATTCGGCGCCGACGAAGAAGGAATTGACGACCAGCAGGACGACGAGCCAGATGATGCCTGGGAGATATTCACTCATGGGTCAGCTCCCGCGTGAGATTGTCAATGATCCGGTCATGGCTGCTCTGCGGCGGTTCCGCGGATTCGTCCGGGGTAAAGCGGAGCCGCTCGACGTGGGTCCCCACCACGCGTTCCACCCGCAGCGTCCCGCCGTCGATGGCCACCTCGTCGCCGAGTTCAGGGATCCGGTCAAGCCGGTCCGTGACGAACCCGGCCATCGTGTCGTACTCCTCGCCGTCCGGAACAGTGATGCCGGTCCGGTCCAGGAGTTCGTCGGGCCGGAGGGACGCATCAAAAGTCAGCGATCGGCCCGTCCGCACGACGCCGGTGCGGGCCCGGTCGTGCTCGTCTTCGAGTTCGCCGACGATTTCCTCCACCAGGTCCTCGAGCGTGACGATGCCGGCGGTGCCGCCGTGCTCGTCGGAGACGATCGCCACCTGCAGGCCTTGCCGGCGCAGGAGACCCAGGAGGGTGTCGACGCCCATGGACTCAGGCACCCGCAGCGGCTCGATCATGAGGTCGGACGCCAGGACGCCCGCCCGGTCGCCGAGGGCAACCGCGAAGGCTTGTTTGACGTGCAGCACACCGATGACGTCGTCCCGGTCCCGCCCGATCACCGGGAAGCGCGAAAAGCCGGTGGCGGTCGCCAGGCTGACGATCTGCTCGGCCGTGTCGTCGGATCCGATCGTCGCCATCCGCACGCGCGGGGTCATCACGTCGGCGGCGCTGTGGTCGGAGAACCGCAGTGTCCGGTGCAGCAGGGCCGCGTGGTCCAGGTCGAGGACACCTTCCAGCGCTGAGCGGCGGACCAGGGAGCTCAGTTCCTCGGCACTGCGGGCGCCGGAGAGCTCTTCCTTGGGTTCAATGCCGAAGGACCTGATGACGGAATTGGCCGTGTTGTTGAACAGCAGGATCACGGGCTTGAAGACCGTGGTGAACAGGGTCTGGAACGGAACCACCACTTTTGCCGTGGCCAGCGGCAGCGCCAGCGCGAAGTTCTTGGGGACGAGTTCGCCAATGACCATGGAGAAGATTGTGGCCAGGAAGATGCCGATAACGGCCCCCACCCCGGGGACCACCGCCTCGGGGAGACCGGCGCTTGTCAACGGTCCGCTGAGCAGTTTGCTGATGGCCGGCTCGAACGTGTACCCGGTGAGCAGGGTGGTCAACGTGATGCCCAGTTGCGCGCCGGAGAGGTGCGTCGAGGTGATCCTGAGCGCCTTGATGGTCGGGGCAAGCCGTTTCTCACCGCGCGCCTGCCGCGCTTCAAGGTCATTGCGGTCCAGGTTGACCAGCGCGAACTCGGAGGCCACGAACATTCCCGTGCCGACCGTCAGGACGAGGCCGACGCCGATCATGATCCATTCATACATTCGGGCGCCCCTCTCCTGCGTTGGCCGGGATTCCGGTCAGGAAGTCGAGGGGCGAGGGCATATGTGAGGGAGGGTCATCCATAGTGCACGTCAGTCTATCCGCCCGGCCGTGACACCGCGGAACAATCCGCCGCAGGCGAACCCGTGACAGTGTCGTCGTCTCCTGGATCGGCGTCTGGCGAATCGCACAGCATTTTCACAGCCAAGCGCTATTGAAGTTACAGCCGGGTCCACGAGAATGGTCGCAACTGATAGTGAAATCCGCGGTTCAATGATGACCGCGGCCTACCGAAAGTCAGAGGCGAGCGTCCCAACCACCCGAGCTGAAACCGACTAACGACGGGTTTCCAAGCATGTTGACTCTGCGCAAGCACGTACTTCCTTCAGTCCTGGCCGTTCTGCTGCTGTCAGCAACGGCCTGCACTTCCGAGTCCGCGGCCGGCTCCCGGCCGGACTTCCTGCCCGAAGAAGTGACCAGCAGCCCCGGCAGCGGCGCGGCATCCGCCGGCCCCAGCGCGGCTGCTCCACGGCTGGGCCCCGCCAGTGCGGTGGACGCGGGCGTGGTGCTGGAGGCCTTCAAGGGCCGGGACGTGGCGAAACACCTGGAGGCGCTGCAACGTGTCGCTGATGACAATGACGGCAACCGCGCCTCGGGCACCACAGGCTATGAGGACTCCGCCCGCTACGTCGAGGACCAGTTGCGCGCGGCCGGGTACACCCCGGTCCGGCAGAAGTTCACGTACCGGCGCGACGATGAGCGGGTGGAGTCCTTCAATATCCTGGCCGACACGGAGGGCAGTGCCGAGAACACCATTGTGGTGGGTGGCCATTTGGATTCCGTGCAAAAAGGCCCGGGCATCAACGACAACGGCAGCGGCGTCGCGGCAGTGCTGGAAACCGCGCGGTGGATGAAGGAGACCGGGATGCAGCCGGCGAACCGGGTCCGGTTCGCGTTCTGGGCCGCCGAAGAGGACGATTTCGATGGTTCACGGCATTACGTCGACGAGCTGAGCGCGGCCGAAGTCCGCCGGACGGCGCTTTACCTGAATGTGGACATGGCGGCCTCGCCGAACGGAGTAAGGTCCATCCACGACGGTGACGGGTCGGATTTCGAGGAGGCCGGGCCGAAGGGCTCCCGGGAGATCGAGGATGTCCTGTTCCGGTTCTTCGAGGAGAATTCGCTGCCGGCGGAAAGCACGCCCTTCGACGGCGGGTCCGATTACGAACCGTTCCTGCGGGCAGGCATTCCCGGCGGCGGGCTGTTCACCGGCGATGTGGAATCCAAGACCAAGGCCCAGGTGCAGGCCTACGGCGGTGTGGCCGGCAAGGACCTCGATTCCTGCTACCACAAGGCCTGCGACACCATCGAGAACACCAACGCGGACCTGCTCAAGGAAATGTCCGCAGCCCTGGCCTACGCCACCGCCACCTACGCCATGGCCCCCCGGGGCTGACGTCCGGGCCTTTCCTGAACGTCGAGAGCGGCCCGCCTTGCTCCATGACCAACAGCAGCCGCTCCGCCGGATCATTTCCACCAAAGCATGGCCGCGCCCCGGTCCGAACAGGTAGAACTGAGTCATGACTACCTCGCCCCTGGTGCTCGGCCCGATGATGCGGTACGTGGATGAGACCTCGGCGAGTATCTGGGTGGAGACACGGTCTGCTGCCCGGGTCTCCATCCGCGCGGGCGGGAGGGACTGGGCAGCGCGTACTTTTGCTGTCCACGGCCACCATTACGCACTGGTGGAACTGGACGGGCTGGAGCCGGGCACAGTGACGCCGTACGCCCTCGACATCAACGGAAGCCAGGTCTGGCCCGATCCCGCCTCGGAGTTCCCCCCGTCCATGATCGCGACGCTGCAGACCGGCAAGCCGCTGCGGATGGCCTTCGGCTCCTGCCGGACCAGCGTTCCGCACGATAAGTCCGGCAACCGGACCCACGGCGTCGACTCATTGCGCGCCTACGCCATGAAGATGGCCTCCGGCGGTGATCTGCCGTGGCCGGATCTGGTGGCTTTCCTCGGCGACCAGGTGTACGCCGATCTGACCAGCGAGCAGATGCAGGAGTTCATCCGCGCGCGGCGGGACATCGATGAACCGCCCGGCGAGGAGCTCAAGGACTTTGAGGAATACGCCCACCTCTACAATCTGGCCTGGTCGGACCCCGCGAACAGGTGGCTGCTGTCCACCCTGCCCAGCGCCATGATTTTCGATGACCACGACATCCGCGACGACTGGAACACCTCCCTCAGCTGGAAGAAGGAGATGGAGGCCACCTCCTGGTGGCATGGGCGGATTGTCGCGGGCCTGGCCTCATACTGGGTCTATCAGCATCTGGGGAACCTGTCACCGCAGGAGCGGGCCGGGGACGCCGTCTGGCAGCAGATCGCCGGGCACACGGGTGAGGACGAGATCGACGTGAGCGCCGAACTGGACAGTTTCGCGGACCGGGCGGATCAGGACCCGGGATCGTACCGGTGGAGCTACTGCCGGGAGTTCGGGGACACGCGGCTGATTGTGGTGGATTCCCGGGCAGCCCGGGACCTGACGCCGGACGACCGCGCCCTGGTGGACAAGGCGGAAATGGCCTGGCTCGACGGACGGATGCGCGGCGGTTTCCGCCACCTGCTGGTGGCGACGTCGTTGCCTTTCCTGCTGCCGATGGGCCTGCACTACGTCGAATCCTGGAATGAGGCCATCTCCCAGGGTGCCTGGGGGAAACCTGCGGCCCGCGTCGGCGAAAAGCTGCGCCAGGCGGTGGACCTGGAACACTGGGGCGCCTTCCAGAACAGCTTCCATGAAGTGGCGGCCATGGTCACCGAGGTCGCCGACGGCAAACGGGGCCCGGCACCGGAAACCATCACTTTTCTCTCCGGAGATGTCCACTATTCCTACGTGTCGGAGGTGGAGCGCTCCTCGGGCAGCCGGATCGTGCAGGCCGTCTGCTCCCCCATCCGCAACCCGCTGCCCCGGCTGATGAGGTCCTTCGCCGCCGTCATGTCCTATGGCCTGGCCACCCCGGTAGGCGCCCTGGCGGCCCGCTCGGCCAAGGTCCCGGATCCGCCATTTCGGTGGTCCGGCGTCAAGGGGCCCTGGTTCGACAACAACCTGGCCTGTCTGGAGGTGGCCCCGGAGGGGCTGAAACTGTGGTGGCAGACGGGCGTCGTGGACGGCGGTGACCAGCTGCATCCCCGGCTGAAACTCGTCTCCTCCGTCACGTTGGCTCCCCGGCAGGCCGGGGAGCCCGCCGGGTGAGCTTGGACTCAGTACACCAGTTCGCGGAATAGCCGGACCCTTCGAAGACTTGTTCTCATTGGACGGCCAAGGGGCCGCCGCCAGAAAAGGACTCTTCGTGCCGACTGCTTTTATACCGTTCACCCTGCTCGCCACCGCAAAGGAGGGCCGCCAGCGCGCCTTCCGGACGGATATCGAGCGGCTGGTATCCGACCACCGTGCACCCCTGTCCACCGTCAAGTCCACGGCGACAATGGCGTGCCTGCGGGGCGCGATCGCCAAAAGCGAGCACACGGCGACCGAAGCGAGCCTCGCCAGGTTCCTGGCGGACCGCCTGGTCACCAACGGCATTCATCTCGACATCACGGTCTGCCTGGAGCATTAGCCCTGATGGGCCGCGGGGTGTCGCGGACCGGCGCATCCCTACCGGTACTGGAGCGGCGCCCCGGGGTCAGGGGCGATGGTGTCCGTGCGGGGGGAAGCCACGGTGTCCGCTGCGATTGCGTCGCAGACACTGTCGACCTCATGCCAGAACCTGGCGTCAACCCAGTAGCCGGTATGGCTCAGGATTCGGGGCAGCGGCTGGGCGAACACGAACTTGTCCGTCGGCGGGTCGACCAGGCGGATGTCAGTGGCGCTGTTCGCGGGCCAGTCATCCGTGGCGACCGGTCCGCCGATGTAATCGGTCTCGTAGTAGACGTTGCGCCACCAGACCGCACCAATGCCTCCGCGGCCGCCGGCGAAGTTCTGCAGGAGTCCGTCGCTGACCAGGGCGGGAAACGCCCAGCGATACAGCTTCGCCAGCGGGGACCCGAGGGTCACCAGGCCGACGGTCTTCTCCTCGTGGCGGGCGGACTGGCGCGCCAGCGCGGCGGCGGCGACCATGCTGCCCTGCGAGTGTGCGGTGAGCACCACCCGGCCCTGGTTGTCATGCAACCGCCAGATCCGGCGTGTCAGCTCGGGCACCGCCCGCTCGGTGTACGACGGCGGGGCGAACGGGTGGAACGACCGCGGAAAAAACGTCCCGACGTCGAACGGCGACAACAGGACCTTGCGCCATTTCTCCTGCCGGAACGCGATCCGGAGGACCACCCCGTACACGATGGGCAACGAGGCACTGATCCACGTGGCCACCCCGATGTTCAGGAAGGGCGGATCCTGATCGAGCACAAAGACCTGCGTGACGAAGAGCGCCGCACCCAGCAGCGCCGCACCTGCCACCGCAATCATCAGGTATGCCGCCAGTGTCGGGGCGTACTCGCCGATCAGGCGCATCCTGGCCACCTTGCGGACCCAGGGGCTGGGTCGCATCCCGCCGTCGGCCCGCATGGTTGCAGCCCGGCGCCGGCTGAACGGCGCCGGATCAAAGGCCGACACCGTCCAGACGTCCCCGTTTTTCCGGGACGTGCTGTGTCCCTGTGCGGGAGCTTCCGCGGGCGGACCGGCCAGCGCTGCCTCCGCTGCGTCGTAGTCGCGCTGGAGTTCGGCCACGAGGCTCACCGCCCGCTGCCGTGATGTGACGGACAGCCACACGCCGGCGGCCGCCGCGAAAAGTGCCAGCACGCCGATGAGGCCCAGGGCCAGAATGGAAGCGATCGATGCGACGGTCTTCGGCACCCACAGGACCGGGCCCGTGTAGTCGCCCGCACCGCCCCCTTCTTGTGGCCCGGGCCCGTAGGCAACCGTCCCGAGCCCGTCGGCGACGACCATCATCAGCGACAACAGCACCGCGTTGGCCAGGATGAGCGCGGCAACATTCAGGACCACGGGCGCCGCCCACGGGAACACACTGACGGATCCGCGCGCCACTGCCGTCAGGCGCTTTAACCGCCCGGGCCCGCGCTGCTCGACCGTCAGGGCGTTCCGCCACCGGATGATCCACGCCGCCAGCAGCTGGATCATCAACGGGACCAGCAGCACGAGAGTGAGCGTCCAGCCGGCAGCGACCGACGAAACGATGCCCGGCAGGACGCCGGCCGGCTGGGTGACGGCCTCCGTCCCACCGCCTGCCTCATGGAGTTCCAGAGGCAGCGTCAGGGCGCCGGCGACCGCGGCCAGCAGGGCGCCGATTGAAGCATAGAGCGTTCCGCGGGCGGGCAGCTCGTGTGCCTCGTCCCAGGCGAGCATCACGATGACAGCAGCGATCACGACGGCGGCGGCCGCGCTGGCCGCCCGGGCAGTCACGGGGGCGCCCGTCTCCGTGAGGTCCGCACGTCCGCCGAGTTCGGACACACACCAGCCCAGGGTCCCCGCCGCCACCGCCAGGCCGGCCGCCAGGTGCAGTTCCGAGAGGTGCTGGTGCCACCGGCGCCCCGACCAGAAGTCAGCGCTGCGCAACCCGCCCGGCTGCGCCGCGGCACAACGGCCGTAGGGTACGGGCCTGGCCGTTCCCGGTGCGGGCGGTTCAACACCTTCATAGCTGGTGCGCGAACGGGAGGCCAGGACGTAGAAGAGCACCGCGACGGATACCGGCGCGATGATGCCCGCGGCAAGTCGGACGCCGGGGCGGTCGTACGGCGCCACGACGTCCAGGAACGCCTCACCCCACAGCCGGGAGCGGCACTGCTGCTGGCCCAGGCATTGATAGGCGAAAGTATCCAGGCTCGGCATGGTGACCATAACCGCGGTGCTCAGGGTCAGTGCGAGGGCCGCGAGGCGCGCAAACCAGCGGAACGCCGTCGTCGTCGGCTCTGCGGTTGCCTCCTCATCGCCGGACATCACCCGGCGCCGGGCCATCCACCCGGCCATGTTGGCCAGCATCGACGGCAACAGCGGCGTCCACAGCACCCGGAGCGGCGAGTGCGATGTCAGTCCGCCCCACGAGTACGCCTCACGGTGGCGGCCGCGGGCATCGCTGGTCCGGTAGAACCCGGCGATGCGGTCCCCCGCGACCCTCGTCGGCCGCAGATCGCCGAGAAGGTCCTCCGGCGGTGTGCCGCCCACGCCGTGCACACGTATCTCCGTCAGACCGTCGAGGTTCACGGCGCCGGGGACGAGTCCGGCCGTGGCAGAATCCGCCACGATGACCTCCTGCCTCAGGGGGACGAGGGCTGAACTCGATATTGGACCCCGCGGCCGCAGATTGCAATGGCCGGGCGCGGGACTGCCGAGGCGTTCTGAGCTAGCCCATGCGGTGGCTGTGGTGGTCAGTGCCGCGCATCCGGACGGCCACCAGAATCCCGGACAGGGCGGTAAGCCCCGCGACGACGCCGACGGCGGCAGGAATGCCGTACGCGTCGGCGATGATTCCGGAGAGCAGGGCGCCGACAGCGAAGCCGCCGTCGCGCCACAGCCGGTAGATGCCCACGGAACGCGCACGCCATTCCGGGTGCGCGACGTCGCCGATGGCGGCGAGCAGGGTCGGGTAGACCATCGCCGTACCGAGGCCGAGGAGGGCGGCGGCGGCCAGCCAGACCCCGAAGTCCTGGCCGACGGCGATCATCGCGAGGGCGGCGGCCTGGAGGAGCATACCGCCCACGATCAGCCATTTCCGGCCGTATTTGTCCGACAGTGCACCGGTGACGAGTTGCGCGGCTCCCCAGACGGCGGGATAGACCGCGGCCAGGATGCCGATCTTTTCAATGGTCAGTCCGGCGGCGGCGAACAGGACGGGGAAGAGTCCCCAGGCGAGGCCGTCGTTGAGGTTGTTGACCATGCCGGCCTGGCTGACCGATGACAGGGATTTGTCCCGGAAGCTGGTGAGCGTGAAAATTTCCCGGTTGCTCAGCTGCCCGTGGGCATTGGCGTGGGCGGACGTGTGGTTGGCTGCTTCCAGCCGGGCGTGTCCCCGGGTTTCCTTCACGGCGAAGACCGAGAGGCCCAGACCGAGCGCGATGTAGGCGGCGCCGAGCAGGAACGGTCCGGGCCGCAGGCCGTAGGTGGCGGCGATGTAGCCGGTGGCGAGGGCGGTGCCGGCGACGCCGAGGTACCCGGCTGCCTCGTTCAGGCCCATGGCCAGGCCCCGCCTGGACGGGCCGACGAGGTCCATTTTCATGATCACGGTGGTGGACCACGTGAGGCCCTGGCTGATGCCCAGGATCACATTGGCCGCGACGATCCAGCCCCAGGAGGGTCCGAAGATCAGCACCAGCGGGACGGGCAGGGCAATGACCCAGCCGACAACCAGGACGGGTTTGCGGCCGTAGCGGTCCGAGAGGGTGCCGGCGAAGTAGTTGGTGGCGGCCTTGGCGAGGCCGAAGGCCAGGATGTACGTCAGCGCGGACGTGTAGAGGTCCAGGTGGAAGACCTGTCCGGCCAGCAGCGGGAGGACGGTGCGTTCCTGGCCCAGTGTGCCGCCCACAAGGGCGTTGACGGCGACGAGGAGCATGAACTGGGCCAGGTTCTGCCGCAGGCCCAGCGTGATGCCGGTTCGGCGGTGCCGCTGCTGCAGCGGGTTGATGGTGCCGGAGTTCATGGTGCTCCACGTGGTTGGGACAAAGCTGAAGCGGCGGCCCTGGTGTTCAAGGCCGCCGCCGGGGCTGTCAGTCGGTTGGGTGCGGGTTAGTTGGCGGGGACGGTTTCGCGTGCCTGCCGGTAGGCGGTCCAGGCGTTGTAGCTGCCGTCGAGTTCGACGACGTCGTACCCGGCGCGGCGCAGCGCGCTGGCCGCGACGGAGTTCCGGACCCCGCTCTGGCAGTAGGACACGATGGTGCCGTGGGCGGGGAGTTCGTCCAGGTGCCACATCACGCGGCCGCCGCTGAGCTGGTGGGAGCCCGGGATGTGCCCGGCGGTGTGCTCGGTGCGGTTGCGCACGTCCAGGACCATCGCGGCCTCGAAGCCCTCAAGCTCCTCGGGCTGGATCAGCTTCGGGGTGCTCGTGGGCAGGGACTCGAAGCCGGTGACGTACCCGGCGACCTTGTCGATCCCGACCCGGACCAGGTGGTCCCACATGTCCTGCGCGGTCCCCTGGTCCGGTGCCAGGAGCACGAGCGGGTTGGGATCGGTTTCCGGGTTCACGACCCAGGCGCCGAAGCTAGCCACGGATTTGCCGGCCGGGACGTTCAGGGACCCGGTCACGGTGCCCTGGTGGACCTGGTCGTTGGACCGGGTATCGATGAACGTCAGCGTGTCCGCGGCCAGGCCCTGCGCCACAGTAGCGAGGTCCAGCTCGGCCAGCGGGGCACGGTCGCCCATGACGGCCGGGCCCTCACGGTTCTCCCGCTTCATCCGGCCAAAATACGCGTGCGCGTCCGGCTGGCCGTCAAGGAGTTCATCCACGAAGCCCTGCTCGTCGTTCGCCGCCAGGTACGGGCCCCACCAGGCGTAGAGCCGCTCGTAGCCGACCGTGGAGGACGGGATCGCGCCCAGGGCCTTGCCGCAGGCACTGCCGGCACCATGCGCCGGGTGGACCTGGACATAATCCGGGAGGGTCAGGAACTTATCCCGCAGGCTCGCGAACAACTGCTTCGCACCCGCAAAGCGGGTGTCGACCCCGCCGGCGGCCTCATCCAGCAGATCCGGACGGCCCAGATCCCCGGAGAAGACAAAGTCACCCGAGAGCAGGTACCCGGCCTGGTCACTGAACGCGCCGTCGGTGACCAGGAACGACAGGTGCTCCGGGGTGTGGCCCGGGGTATGCAGGGCCTTGATGCTGATGTTGCCCAGCGTGATCGTGTCGCCGTCGAAGAGCCGCTCGCCCTCGAACCCGTACTGCCAGTCCGGCCCGCCCTCGCCCGAAACGTAAATCTTCGCCCCCGTCGCCGCGGCAAGCTCCCGCGTGCCGGACAGGTAATCGGCGTGGATGTGGGTCTCGGTAACCGCGACGATCTTCATGCCGTTCTTCGCCGCCAGCGCCTGGTACACCGCGATGTCCCGGCGGCCGTCCACCACCACCGCCTCACCCTTGGCCTGGCAGCCGATCAGGTAACTGGCCTGGGCAAGATCCTCATCATAAATGCGTTCCAGAAGCATGTGCTCTCCTTCGTAAAGAGGTGGGGCAAAACCCCGTCGACTACTAACAACAATAATACCCCCGGGGGTATCTTGCAAGGTGGGTCCGGTCAGCCCTGTGGCTGCGCTGCCTGGGCACGCAGGGTGGCCATGTCCAGGTTCTTAACGCCCTCGATGACCTGCTCAAGGCCGGCAGCGTTGAGCGCGCCGGGCTGCGAGAAGACCAGCGTCTTGTCGCGGAATGCCATCAGTGTGGGAATCGAGGTGATTCCCGCCGCGGCCGCCAGGGCCTGTTCGGCCTCGGTGTCCACCTTGGCGAAGACAACGTCCGGGTGCCTCGCTGAGGCCGCTTCATAGGTGGGGGCGAACATGCGGCAGGGGCCACACCACCCGGCCCAGAAGTCGACCAAGACGATGTCATTGGTTTCCAGCGTTTCGGCGAGGGTTTTTTCGGTGATGTCGATGGTTGCCATGATTAACTTCCATTCCTCTTAGGTCGTGGGGTGCGGGCGGGAACTGCTGGTCAGGGGCGGATCAGGTGGTCGGCAGGCCCGCGCGGGTCCACGCAATCATGCCGCCGTCCATGGTGTCTGCGGTGAAGCCGGCGGCGTTGAGCGCATCCGCAACACGGGCGCTGCGGTTGCCACTGCGGCAGATGGCGATCACGGGGACCTTGGCGTCAAGCTCGGAAAGCCGGGCCTGCAGTTCGCCCATGGGAATGTGGATTGCGCCAGGGATCATTCCCTCGGCGACTTCGAAGTCCTCGCGGACGTCCAGGACCTGCGCCTGGTTCCGGCGCTGGTCTGCTTCGGTGATGCTGATTTCTGCCATGGTGATGCCTTTCGGTTCAGGAGTGACTGATGGTGCGCCGATCGGGTCAGACCGGCGTGGGCTGGGTGTCCTGGCGGGTAACGCGGTTGGACCTGCGCAGAGGGCAGGCGCTGACAAAGAACCAGCAGACTGCGGCCGCGACGAGCGCGGCTCCGGCGACACCCAGGGCGATCGGTCCGCGCAGATCCACGGGGGCCTGCTGGATGAGCACGAACGCGCCCATCACCAGCACGAACCAGCCAAAGCCCTTGCGCAGGGCCGCTTCCGGGATGCGCCCGGCGAGCTTGGACCCGATCAGGGTGCCCACGATGGCGGCCGCTGTCACGGCCAGGGTGATCCCCCAGTCCAGCTCAACGGTGGTGAGATAACCGGCCAGGCCGGCAAAGGACTTCATGGCGATCACGACGAGCGAGGTTCCGACGGCGATTGCCATCGGCAGTCCGCCAAGCAGCGCCAGTGCCGGCACCACCAGGAATCCGCCGCCGGCACCGACCAGGCCAGTGACCAGGCCGACGACCAGGCCGTCGAGAAGTACGCGGAACAGCGGCAGTTCGGTGTGCTTGGGCGCCTCGTTGCCCGTGTCAGCCTTCTTCTTGCGTCCGCGGATCATGGCGATGGAGGTGGCCACCATCATCAGGGCAAACGCAATCAGGAGGATCTGGCCGGGGATGTGACCGCCGAGGAGGCCGCCCACGAAGGCTCCGACCATGCCTGCGGCGCCGAACAGCAGACCGGTCCGCCACATGACACGCCCGGCGCGGGCGTGGCTGAAGACGCTGACGGCCGAGGTTACGCCGACCACGAACAGGGAGGCGGCAATGGCTTCCTTGGCATCGAATCCGGCCACGTAGACCAGGATCGGCACCGTCAGGATGGATCCGCCGCCGCCGAGCACACCGAGCGACAGCCCGATGAGCACCGAAAGGGCAAGTACGAGGATCAGCGTGGTGGTCATGAGGCTTTGGACTCCGGGGTCAGGGAACCCGCGACGGGGAACTGCAGGATGGCGGACTCGCGGGTCGGCTCCTCGGCGGCCTTGTTCCAGGGCATGGCAGAGATTGCCTGGCCCATGGCGCAGGTGTTGGTGGCTGCCGAGAAGGTCAGTCCGGCACCGATGGCTCCGGCGAGGAGCCGGATCTTCGGCGAGACGAACTTGCCGCCGGCGAGTCCCAGAACCACGAGGGAACCGGCAGCAAGCCGGACCTGGCGCTCGAGGTCCCAGCGCGCCTTGCCGCGGACCACGTCGCCGCCTGCCTCAGCGAAGCCGGGGGCGCCGCCTGCCAGGACATAGGCGGTGCCGATGCCCGCGCCACCCAGGCGCTGCCGTGCCTGCTCGGCCCGCGCTCCCGACTGGCAGACAAGCACCACGCGGCTGCCCAGGCGGGCGGCCAATTCGTCAGTGTGCTCGGAGAGCAACGGCAGCGGGACGTTGTACGAGCCGCGGATGTGCATGTTTTCGAACTCGGCGGCCGAGCGGACGTCGATCACGATAAGGTCCTGGTGTTCCTGGAACCAGCTGCGCAGCGTTTCCGGAGCCAGTGAGGTGACGGCCGGTGCGGCGGGAGAAGCCTGGGCGGAGGAAGTGGAAGAGGGCGTCATGGGTGTCCTTTCGAGACGGGCTAACAAAAACTGAATACCCCACCGAGTATTGCAGATACCCCTGGGGGTAGTCAAAAATACCCATGGGGGTATATCCTTGAGCATAGCCATCCCTAACTTTGGAGACACCCATGGACCTTGATTCAGCCGAGCTCGCCCCCGTCATCAACCGGCTCAAGCGCGCTCAGGGTCAGCTGGCGGCCGTCATCCGGATGCTTGAGGAAGGGCGCGACTGCAAGGACACCGTCACGCAGTTGGCCGCCGTCTCGAAAGCGCTGGACCGGGCGGGATTCGCCATCATTGCCAGCGGACTGGAGCAGTGCGCGGTCCGGAAGGACTCAAGCATGAGCACGAAGGATCTGGAGAAGCTCTTCCTCTCCCTCGCCTGAGGCTCCGGCGGCTCAGGTTCCGCAGAAGGTCCGGTAGGCGCCGAAGTCCTCGGGCGCGGCGGCGGCGTACCGCTCCAGGCCGGGGCGCTCCTCGTACGGCCCGGTCACCGCGTCCAGGAGGCGTTCGAGCGGACCAAGATCGCCGCCCGTGGCGGCGGCGAGGGCCTCCTCCACCAGATGGTTGCGCGGGATGTAGACCGGGTTGACCCGGTCCATCGCGTCGGCGTCGGGGCCGAGAGCGCTCCAGCGCTTGGCCCACGCATCGAACGCTGACGGATCCGGCAGCAGGCTGCGAACCGGTCCGGCATCACCCCGGGCGGCGGCGCCGAGGCTCCGGAAGAACGAGGTGTGGTCAGCCCGGCCCGCCTGGAGCAGGCTGAGCACCTCGTCCACGAGAGGCGAGGCCACGCTGTCGTCGAGCCCGTCCGGCAGGCCGAGTTTGGCCGCCATGCCGGCCGACCAGGCCGCGCTGTATTGCCGGCGGAACCCGGCGAGGGACTCCTGTGCCTGGGCGGCCGCCCGCTCCTGCTCCTCGTGGAGGAGCGGCAGCAGGGACTCCGCGAGCCGCGTGAGGTTCCATTCCGCCATGACCGGCTGGTTGCGGTACGAATAGCGCCCGGTCTCGTCGATCGAGCTGAACACCGCGGCCGGGTCGAAGGCTTCCAGGAAGGCGCAGGGCCCGTAGTCGATGGTCTCACCGGAGATGGTCATGTTGTCGGTGTTCATGACCCCGTGCACGAAACCCACCAGCATCCACCGGGCCACCAGCGAGGCCTGGGCGGCGACCACCGCCTGGAACAGCGCGAGATAGGGCTGCCCGGCCTCCGCGGCGCCGGGGTGGTGGCGGGCGATCGCATGATCGGCCAGGCGGCGCAGGAGGTTGAGGTCGCCCGTGGCCCGGGCGTACTGGAAACTGCCCACGCGCAAATGACTGGAAGCGACCCGGGTGAGCACTGCGCCCGGAAGCATGGTTTCGCGGAGCACCGGGCGGCCCGTCGCCACCACGGCGAGGGACCGGGTGGTGGGGATGCCCAGGGCGTGCATCGCTTCGCTCACGATGAACTCCCGCAGCATCGGCCCGACCGCAGCCAGACCGTCGCCGCCGCGGGCGAACGGCGTGCGCCCGGAGCCCTTGAGGTGGAGGTCACGAAGGTGGCCGTCCGCGCCGGTGAGCTCACCTAGCAGCAGCGCCCGGCCATCGCCGAGCCGGGGGGCCAACCAGCCGAACTGGTGGCCGGTGTAGGCCTGGGCCACCGGGGTGGCGCCGCCGGGGACCAGGTTGCCGATCAAGAGCCGCACCCCGTCGGGAGCCCGGAGGTAGGCGGGGTCCAGGCCCAGCTCGGCGGCCAGCGCCTCGTTGAGCACAAGGAGCCTCGGGTCGGGTGCCTCCTCTGCCTGCCAGGGTATGGCCATTTCCGCGAGCTCCCGGGCAAAGCGTCCGTCCAGGGCGACGGTTGAGGAGGCTGCGGCAGTCATATAGCAAGAGTATCCCGCGGCGCCTTCAGCGGCTGTTGCGTTCCAGTGATTGACCAGAGATTCAGTCCCCCGCTGGGAACGTGCTCGACATGGGCCTGCGGGGCGTGCTCCCGGAGGCTGCTGACCAGCAGGTCCCGGCGGGCCCGGAGTTGGTGGCGGAGGCCGCGCAGGTGCGTCTGCGGCCTGCTCGCGCGCGAACTCGGCGCCTGGCAGACCGTCTCGTGGGCGCTCGTTCTCGCCTCTCCCGGACTGGCCATCGTGCTCTGCGCCGGCCTGGCCGTGCGTGCGCGGCTCAACCCGTCGCCGTCGAACACTCTGCAGCCAGCCGAGCCCGCGGTCCCGGCCAAGTGAACAGCGGGCTTATTGGGCGGACACAGTTTCGACGGCGACCGTCTCGATGATCCTCGTCGACGGCTCACCGACCAGGGCCGGCGCCGTCACCCCGGTCTTCCAGGTGTCGTTCTGCAGCCGTCCCAGGAAATCCACGGCAGCTGCCTGCGTATCGAAATCCATTTCCAGCATCACGTAGTCCTCCTGGTCAAGGGGGCGCGAGATCCGGTACGACCGCACCCCCGACGCGGCGCGGTTCAGGGGGTCGCTGTCGAAGGCCCTCCTCCACATGCCGAAGTCCCGGACCTGGTGTTCGATCTGCAGGGTAATCACTGGGGCACTCCTGTCGACGGCCTGTACATGCCCAACTGTAGGCCCGGAGGGCCCCTCAAAGTAAGGAGACGGGCCGGAGTGGATTTCCGGAGTACCTTGACGACGGAGCTAAAGGCTGAACCCGTCCTGACGGAGACGGATCCCAGCGCGGGGCCAGTCGCGCCGTCTGTAGGATTGTTCGGTGACCCTCCCTGATCTGCGTCCCCAGCCCGTCACTGTCTCAGTTGCGCGTACAGTCCAACCTGGCCGGACGCGTCAGGCCAGCGCGTGGGCCCATGCCGGTCAGGAACTGGCCCGCGAATGGCCGGGCTACCTTGGATCCGGTTGGGTCCGCTCGGCAGCAGATTCGAACGACTGGCACATGCTGTATCGCTTTGCCGATGCCGATCTGCTGAACGACTGGGAACAGTCCGATGAACGCCGGTGGTGGATTGACAGCGCGGCGGGCCTCGTGGAAGTGACGCAGGTTGAGCGGCGCACGGGTATTGAAGGCTGGTTTGCGCAGCCGGGTGA
Organism: Pseudarthrobacter sp. PvP090; assembly: GCF_040547365.1. NCBI lineage: Bacteria > Bacillati > Actinomycetota > Actinomycetes > Micrococcales > Micrococcaceae > Pseudarthrobacter > Pseudarthrobacter sp. PvP090. The sequence continues at coordinate 32,773 of NZ_JBEPPO010000008.1, read as the reverse complement.
TGCCCTCCTCAGCGTCCCCGAGACCGTAGTGCCTCCACGGTGGAAACAAATGGTCAGCATCTTTCTTCCCTTTTTTCCGCTCAGTCTGCTGGCCAATTTTCTGCTGCACCCGCTGACCGGGGAATGGCCGCTGGCCCTGCAAGTGCTGCTGGCCACGTGCCTGCTCACACCGCTGATGACCTACGTCTTTCTTCCAGTGACCACCCGGCTGTTGGGACCATGGCTTCGTAGGAAGCGCTGACAGGGCTCGGAGCGCGGGGTGCTGGCATCGTTGGGGACGGTTAGGATTCCACCTCGGTAGTGCTGGTCGGGGCGTTGATCTGGTCGGACTGGTGGCGCTGCCTGCGGCTCGCCAGCAGGAAGGGCACCGCGATCAACTCGATCACACCGCCGATCGCCAGCGAGGCAGGGTAGCCGTACACGTCGGCCGCCCGGCCAAGCGCCGGCTGGACCACGACTCCCCCGCTGGAGCCGATGAGCGAGTCAAAGCTCAGCACCGTCGCCCGCTGCTTCGAGGCGATCATGTCGTTCAGGTACGCCTGCCGCACGGGGGTGCCCGCCGAGGCCACCACGGCCCAGAGCGCCAGCAGCACCAGGGCAACCCAGAACTCCCGGGTGAACCCGAGAACGACCAAAAGTGAGGCGCTCAGTATGCTGCTCAGAATCAGCACCGTTGTGCGTTTGCGGACGAGGCGCCGGATACGGGGTGCCAGCCACCCGCCGAACACTTCTGCTCCCGCCACGAGGGCCGCCGCCAGGCCTGCCACGGAGTACGCGCGCGGGTCGCCGAAGAGCTCCAGGAGGTACGGCTGGAGGGCATAGAACACGTAAAACCCGACGCCGGCAGTAAACGGCGCCGCCAGCATCACGTAACGTACCGGCGGATTTTTCAATCCGTTCTCGACCGAGGCGGAGAGGACGGCACGGGTTGCCCGCAGAGGATGCGTCGAACGTTCGGGGGTGAACCCGACGTCGCGCATGAGGGCAAAGGCCACAGCGAACATCACCAGCAGCACACCCACGCGCAGCAGGAACGGCACGCCCAGATTGGTGGCCTGCGCTATCACACCGCCGGCCACCGAGCCCACGAGCATCCCTACACCCGACACCATTTGTCCCTGCCCGAGCACCCCCTCCAGCCCGCCCTCAAAGCCCGAAAAGCGCAGCGCGTCGACGAGCCACGCCTCGACCGCGCCGGAGAAGAACGTAAATCCCAGACCGAGCAGGACCGACACCACCGCCCACCACCAGAACGGGGCGGAAAGCTGCCAGAGCAGGTAGTAGAGGTAGGTCGATACGGCCAGGGTCACGGTGCCGAGCAGGAACGAAACGCGGCGCCCCCAACCGTCGGCAATCACCCCGGTGGGCACCTCGAACAGCACCATACCAGCCGTGAAGAACGCGTTCGCAGCAAAAGCCTCGAGGTTGCTGAGTCCGGCATCCAGCAGGAAGAGGGTGTTGATTCCCCAGATGAATGAGGCCGCAAGCGTATTGCCCAGCGTCAGTGTGAGGTAGATGCGCTGGATCTTGCGGGCGGCGGCGTTCATCGCGAGGCCGTGCCCGTCAGGGCGAGGGGGGCCACGGGCCCATTCTCGTCTCCTTCGCCGGCACGCACCAGAGGAACCGGGACTTCCTCCCGGAGGTGCTCAGCCGGAGTCGGGCACCTCCAGGTGAACCGTGACCCGGTCCCCTGTCTCGAGTCCGGCCGCCGTCCTGATGGCCTTCTTGACGGGCAGCAGATATGTCCCGCTCTTGCTGTCGGGAAAGAGTGACGTCGACCAGTTGTGGCCGGTGACCGTGGCCGTGACTTTGACGGAACCAAAGCCTCGACGGAACGTTGCCGTCTCTTCCCTGATCTCCGCTGCAAGCTCTTCCGGAAGGGTGAGGAAGTGCCCCCGGCTTCTCCCGGATAGTGCCACAGCGTGGCCGTGAAGGCATAGCTCAGCGCCATTCCTGACGGGGCCTAGAGTGAACCGCCGGCGGCTTCCGGCGTCCCCGCATCATCCGAGGGTCCGCCGTGGCCGCCTCCGTGCCCGTGATGTCCGCCGTGGCCTCCGCCGTGCTGGCCGGCGTCGCCCACCCTTTCGCGGGCGAGGAAGGTCTCGACGTCGAAGAGGTTGTCGGCCCGCCGGGCGACATTAAGCAGCGTGGACATCGATGCCACCTCCTCGACCTGTTCCTTGAGGAACCAGAGCATGAACTGTTCACCGAGGGGGTCGTTTTCCGCCCGGGCCGCGGCGAACAGTTCCTTGATGCGGTTGGTGACCTCAACCTCCTGTGCGAGGGCAAGGACCAGTGGTTCCTCCGCCGAGGCGAAGTCGTTCCGGACCGGGTCGATTCCGGGGATGGTGACTTTGATGCCGCGGTCCAGTATGTAGCGGACCATCATCATGGCGTGGTTCCGCTCCTCCAGCGACTGGCGGTAGAAGTGCTTCGCCAGCTGGGGCAGGTCCTGGCCGTCGAACCACGCGGCGATGGCGATGTACTGCTGGGAGGCCGCGAACTCATTGCCGACCTGGCGGGTCAGCAGCTCGTTGAATTGGGGGCTCATGGGGGCACTCCTCAGGTCGGTGGTCAAGGATGTGGACCTGCGGCGCCGGGCCTCTGGTGGGCCCGGGACTGCCGGAGGGCCTGAAATGAGCGTCCTCCGCTTGGGATCCCCGCGTCAAGACCCTGCCTTATCGCCATAAGACCGGGCTGGCGACCCGGGAAACTGACGACGGCAGCGATTTAGGACCGGCTCCGGATCCAGTCCTGGCCTTGGGGAAAAAACGAAGTGACAACTTGCCTCGGGTGCATCAGCGTGGCGGTCAGGCCGCCTCGAGGATCTCCTTCAGCCTGGCGAGGTCCTTCCGCATCGCGCGGCGCATCATCGGGGCCATCAGGAGGTTCACGACGGCGGAAAATCCCGCCGGCGATCCGGTGTTGCGAAGAGTCATTCGGGGAGAGGCGCCGTCCGCGGCCGCCCAGGTGTAGGTGGTCTGCATCGGGAACGGGCCCTGGGGACTTCCGGCGTCTGTTGACACCGGCATCGGAGGGTCTGAAGCTGGGCTGATCAGGTATGGCTGCCCCGGCGGCACAGCCAGCATCGAGCGGTCGCAGGAATTAGCCCCTCATCATGCACCCACGGGACAAATAGCAAAGGAGCACCCCATGCACATTGACATGCCGACCCGGTATGACTTGGAACGGCTGGCGGCCGCACGCGATCCACACAGCGTCTCCGTGTATCTTTCGACGAGCAGCGTCCCGGCCGATTCGGAGAAGAATCAGACCAGGGCGCGTTCTTTGGTCGGCACCGCCATCAGTCGGCTCCGTGAGGGGGGAGGCAAGGAATCGGTGGCCGCGATAGAGACGTTTCTCAACGAGCTGCTGGAAGCCCCGGAGTTCTGGTTTGACATGGGGCGGAGCCTGGCCATCTTCGCCACACCGTCGTATGTTCTTGAGTTCCGTTTGCCGAACGATCTCGAAGACCATGTGAGCGTGACTGATCGATTCGCGATCACCCCGCTCCTCCGGGCCCTGACTTTCCCGAACGCGGCGCTTGTGCTCGCGATCTCACAGAACGGGGCGCGCCTCGTGGAGGTCTCGGCCGACCGGGCGGCCGAAGAAATCACGGTGCCGGGCATGCCAGCTGATGCCGCGAGTGCCGTCGGGCTCGACTCGATCGGCGGCCGCGCACCCTCCGGGCGGCTGCAAGGCGACGAGGGACGCAAGGTGCGGCTAACCCAGTACGCCCGGTCCGTCGACCACGCGCTCCGTCCAATCTTGAACGGCCAGTCCTTGCCGCTGGTTATCGCTGCAACGGAGCCGCTCAGGAGCATCTACCGCAATCTCACAGGATACGCACACCTCGCTTCAGAGGTCATCGAGGGGAACCCCGACGAACTGACCCCGGCCCAGTTGGCGGATGCAGCGCGCGGTGTGCTCGACCGGATATACGCGGCCGATCTTGTTGCTCTGCAAACGACCTTTGAAGAGCGCCGCACCAACAGTCGTGCCTCGACGGACCTCAGCGATCTGGCACGGGCGGCCGCCTTCGGTGCGGTTGCAACGCTCGTCGTGGACATGGACGCAGAGGTCAAGGGTTCCGTGGGAGACGATGGACTGCTCAACCTGGGTGCGGATAGTGGACAAGACGCGATCGAGGAAATTGCCCGGCGGGCGCTCGGAACGGGTGCACGCGTCCTCGCGGTGCGACGAGCCGACATGCCGGAGAATGTGCAGGCCGCCGGAATTCTTCGCTACGCCATCTGACTCCGGCACTATTCGGTTTGAAGGTCGGTGGAAACGGCACGTCCACAGGCCGGGTCGAAGAGGATGAGCCATGGTGACAGACGGCACGAACCCGGGCGCGCCGGGCGAGAACATCGCAGCGGGCAGACCGCCCCGCGGTGCGACGGCGGCCGTCACCACGATGATGCGCCGGGGCGGCGTCCCGGGCCTCTCCCTGGCCGTGGTCAATCGCGACCGCCTGCTCCTCGCCGCCGGTTACGGTCTCGCCGACAGTGCAGCGAAGACGCCGGCCACCGCCTCGACGTCGTATCTGTGGTTCTCCATGTCCAAGATCGTGACCGCGACGGCGGCATTCCGGCTCGTTGACGAAGGCCGCCTCGACCTGGACGCCCCCGTCGACGAGTACGTTGACTACCTGCGGGCGCCCCGGACGACGACGCCGAGCGTGGGCCAATTACTCAACCACACCGCCGGGTTCGGCAACCCGATGCCCATTCGCTGGGTGCACCCGGCCGCGGCGGATCCGCCGGATCCCGAAGCCCTGCTCCGCCGTCTGATGGGCAGGGCCCGCGCCTACCGGTACCCGGCCGGGCAGAGCGCACGGTATTCCAACGTCGGCTACCTTGCCGCCGGACAGGTCATCGCCGCCGCGTCCGGGATGCCCTTCGAGGCCTACGTCCGCCAGTCCGTCCTGCGCCCTGCGGGTATGGAACACACCGGGTTCCGCTACCAGGACGGCGCGGACAGCGCGACCGGTTACGTCAGGGCGCCGCGGATCGTGGAGCCCCTGCTGCGCGGACTGCTGCCCGGCGGGATCGCCGGATCCCGTCACGGGACGTACCTGTCACTGAACCCCTTCTACGTGGACGGGCCCGCCTACGGCGGCCTGGTGGGCGACGTCCTGGATGCGGGCAGGTTCCTTCAAATGCACCTTCGCGACGGCGAGATCGACGGAACCCGGGTCCTCTCCCCCGGGTCGGCCCGCCGCATGCGCACCATCGACCAGGCGGGTCAGCCGTTCGACCATGGAACCGGCTGGTTCCGACGGCCGACGAAGACCCCGGAGCAGTGGGTGGAGCATTTCGGCGCCGGCGCGGGCTTCTGGAACGTCATGCGCCTCTACCCCGACCTTGGTCTCGGCATCGTTGTTATGGGCAACAGCACCCGCATGTACGACTTCGAACCGCTGTTCCAAATTCTGGCATCAGCGCCATGGGCCTAATCGCCGTCATCACCCGGCACGGGACGTTCAGGCCCTGCGCCCGCGCCGCGCCAGCAGATACACACCGACGCCGGCCACGCATCCCCATAACGGAGACACGACACCCCAAGGGGCAATGCCGGACGCGGTCACTGCCAGCGTGATCAGCGCGGCCTCCTGTTCGGCCGGGCGCCCCCCAGCGCCCAGGACCACATCCCGGACGGCTCCCTGGAGCGCACCGAGCAGTGCCACCCCCGCGAGTGCGGTCAGCATCGGTGCGGGGACGACCGCAAACAAGGCCACGACGGCCGTGCTGAATGTCCCGAAAAGCAGATAGAAGGCTCCGCAGGCGACACCGGCTATGTACCGCCGCCTGGAATCCTCATGGGCTTCCGGCCCCGCGCAAATGCCCGCCGTTATGGCCGCAAGGTTGATGGCGTGGCTGCCAAACGGGGCAAAGATTACGGAAGCGACGCCGGCTCCGCCCAGAAGCAGCCTGTCATTCGGTACGTATCCACTGCTGGTCATCATCGCCAGCCCTGGTCCGTTCTGGCCCGCCGTCGTGACGATCAGCAACGGCACGGCAATCCCCATCACCGCCGAAACGCTGAACGTGGGTGTCGTCCACAAGGGGCCGGCCAGCGCGAGGGGCAGCTGCGGGGTGGGAATTCCGCCGGTCAGGGTCCCCAGCAGCACCCCGGTGAAGAGCGCCACGATGACCGCGTAGCGGGGAACAAACCGCTTCGCCGCGAAATATGCCATCACCAGCCCGCCCGCCACGAGCGGCGAGGACACCACAGCGCCGGCTGCGTTGAGGACGAACGGCAGCAGCACTCCCGCCAGCACACCGGCGAGTACTGGCCCGGGCACTACAGACAGCAGCCTGCCGAAAAGACCGGTGACGCCCAGCACGGTCGCCAGCACACCGGCGACCAGGTAGGCGCCAATGGCATCCGAGTAGGAATAGTTTCCCAGCGCGGTCAGGAGCAACGCGGCTCCCGGCACTGACCAGGCGACCATCACAGGCTGCCTGGTCACCAGGCTGAGCACCGAACACACCACGCCGCTGGCGATGGAAACCGCCCAGACCCAGGACGTGGTCTGACCGGTGCTGAGTCCCGCGTTCTTGGCTGACTGGAGGACCACCAGCAGCGGTCCCGAGTATGACACCACGACGGCGACGAGCCCGGCCATCACTGCGGACAGGGACATCGCAGCGCGAAGGCTCGAGGGCCCCGCAGCGCGCGGACGCGCCGGCGGGGTCCTCGATGTCAACACCATGGACCGCCGCTAGAGGGCAAGGTCCGAGGGGTGTCCGGCAAGCGGCGTGATGTCCATCTTCATGTGCGGGAACAAGGGCAGCCCCCACAGGATCTCGTGCAGGCGTTCGTTGCTGGCGACGTCGAAGATGCTGAGGTTGGCGTATTCGCCGACGCAACGCCAGATGTTCTTCCATTCGCCAGTGCGCTGGAGTTCCTGCGAGTAGGCCTTTTCCCTGGCGAGGAGCTCCGTCCTGGCCTGAGGGTCCATATCGAACGGGATGCTGACATCCATGCGGACGGCAAAGTGCATGTGGTGTTCCTTTCTGGGTAGTGCCTGGAGCTGTCGGTGAGGTTCGCCAGGCTCAGGCGCGGACGGCGTCCAGCACGAAGTCGTAGGTCACTTCGTTGCCGGGTGACGCTGCCCGGGCAGCCGGAGCCAGGACCAGCTCGGGCTTGACGGCGGAGGCGATGTCGTCCGAGAGGTGCTGGTCGCCTTCGAAGTAGAGCTGTGCCGTGAGCAGCTGGCAGCCGGGCGCGGACACTTTCAGGTGCAGGTGCGCGGGCCGCCAGGCGTGCCATCCGGCCGCCGCAATGAGCTTGCCGCAGGCGCCGTCGGTCGGGATCTGGTACGGGGCCGGCTGGACGGTGTTCAGCGCGAAGTTGCCCTCCGCGTCGGCGACGACGGTCCCGCGAAGGTTCCACTCGGGCAGGCCGGGCGCGAACTGGGAGTAGAACCCGTTGTCGTCCGCGTGCCAGATTTCCACCTTCGCGCCGGGCAGCGGGGTGCCGTCAACGCCGCGGACCTGGCCCTGGAAAAGCAGGGGCGTGCCGCCTTCGTCATCCCGCATCGGCAGCGTGGCCGGCGACGGGAACTCCGGCGAACCTGGCACGTAGTACGGGCCCTCGATGGTGCCCTTGTTGCCCTCGCGGTCCTCCGTGGAGACCTCTTCGACGACATGCTCCACCCACACATCCAGGAACAGCGGCCATTCCCCGTCCTCGCCGACGCTGATCAGCCAGGCCTTGAGGGCATTGAACTCGTCATAGCTGACCTTGTGCTTTCGGATGGTGTCATACACCGCACCAAGGACTTCGTTGGCCAGCAGGGAGACGCGTTCCTTCGGAATGTCGAGCGCCTCGGTCTTACCGCTTTCACGGAACCGTTCCGTGGCGGCGTTGCCGGACTCTGCGGCTTTGGCATCAAATTCGTTCAGCTGGGTTGTCATCATTGACTCACTTTCTTGGTCAGTGCCGGCGGCTGTGCAGGCACGTCGTTGGGAATTGATTTGTTCTGGTCTTCAGTTGCCCTGGTCGAGGCGGTATCTGGCCAGCTTCTCCGGATCGATGTCGATTCCGATCCCCGGCACTTGGCGCGTTGACAGGCGCCCGGCAACAATCTCCAGGGGCTCCGTCAGGAGGTCGTCACTCATGTCCAGGAAGTTGGAGAGCTCGCCCGCACGCAGGGTGGTGGACTTGAAGGCGGCACCGAAGGCGACGGTGCACAGCGTTCCGACCTGGCCGTCAATTTGGTTGCCCATCACGACCTCCGCGCCCATTCCGTCGCACTGGAACAGGATGCGTTGGGAGTGGGAGAAGCCGGTGCGGGCCGTCTTGATGCTGACGGCGTTGGCAGCCCCGCTCAGCAGCTCCCGGGTGACTTCACCGGGAGTCGTGGCGCTCTCGTCGGCCACAAACGGGACGGGGCAGTGATTCACGAGCCATTTGCGGCCAAGAACGTCGTCGGCCGGACACAGCTCTTCGGCCAGCGTCAGGTCGAGGTCCGCCATGGCGTTGAGCGCCCGGAGGGATTCCGACGGCGTCCAACCTCGGTTGCCGTCGACGTACAGCTCGATACCGTCGCCCAGCTCTTCGCGCAATGCCCGGCAAACGTCGACGTCGAGCTTGAACGGCTTCCGGCCCACCTTCACCTTGAAGGTGGTGATCCCGTAGATGTCGCGCATGCGTTCGGCCTCGGCAACCATTTTGGCCGGCTCTGCGAAGCCGAGCATGTGGCTGACCTTCATACTGTCGGTGTACCCGCCCAGGAGGGCCGTGACCGGCTGGCCCAAGGCCTTTCCGATGACGTCCCAGATTGCCATGTCTACAGCTGATTTGGCGGTCGGATTGCCTACCGTCCGGTCCATGACGCTGTGGACAGCCTCGCGGTCCATAACGTCCATCCCCACGATTCTCGGCGCGAACAGCGTCTGGATGGCAGCGACGATGGATTCCTGCGTTTCCCCGTACGTGAACGGCCGGGCCGGAGCCTCGGCGACGCCCACGATGCCGTCGTCGCTCCGGACCCGCACCAGAACGTGCTGTGCAGTATGGACTTCCCCGCTCGCGAAGCGCAGCGGCTTGGTATAGGGGATGGCGAACGGGATCGTCTCAATGGAGCTTATTTTCACGGGAGCCCTCCGGGGCGGGTCGGGTCGATGAAGATTTTGTTGTCGTCCAGCATCATGAGGAAGCTGCCGACCAGGGCCGAGCTGTCGTTGTGTCGCCACGCCAGGGCAAGGTCCACTTCGTCCGCTCCGAGCAGCGCCCGGTAAACGACGCCGTCCAGCGAGATCCCCCGAACGGACTCAGGTAAAACGGCGACGCCCAGGCCAGCCGCCACCAGCGACAACTGGGTGGAAGTTTTTGCTGATTCGTGGGCAACGTGAGGGTGGAAGCCGGCTGCCGTGCACGCGCGGATGACGGCATCGTTGACCACTGACCGTGACCCCGCCGGGTACATGATGAAATCCTCGGCCCGCAGTTCGCCGATGGTCACGGAATCCTCCGCGGCAAACCGGTGGCTGGCGGGAAGCGCCACCACAAACTGTTCACGAGCGATGGGTCGCAAGGTCAGCGACGCATCCTTCACGGGCGGGCGCAGGACTCCGATGTCCAGCTCACCTGACATCAGAGCCAGCTCGATGGCCGGGGTGAGCATTTCGGTGCTGATATCCAGCACAACGCCGGGCAGCTGATCCTTGACGAGCCGTGCCAGGCGCGGGACCTGGGTGTACGACGCCGTCCCTGTCAGCCCGATGCGGATCGTGCCAGCTTTTCCGTCTGCGAATTGGCGGGCTCTGCGGGCCGCGTCGTCAACGCTCCGCAGAATCCGGCGCGCGTCCTCAAGGAAGACCTCACCGGCCGGTGTGAGTTTGACGCTGCGGGTGGTCCGGGCGAGCAGTTCGACCTCGAGTTCGGCTTCGAGTTGCCGTATCTGCTGGGACAGCGGGGGCTGGGCCATTTGCAGGCGTTCGGCCGCCTGGCCGAAATGGCGGGCCTCGGCAACCGCCACGAAGTACCGCAGGTGACGCAGTTCCATGCCGCACCGGCTCCTTCCGTCGTCATTGCCGGGCCGGCGGGCTGCAGATGCGCCCGCCTGCCGCGGCCGGTTGCAGGCCGCAGCCCCAACGTGGTTGCTTGTTGGTTCAACAGCGTAGGGCCGAATTTAGTATTGAACAAATACTTAATTCATACTTTTTCGGATGCTTTAGATATCAATCGCGTCCTAGGTGACCCTAGGCAAATGCCTAGTGTGATCCACGCCACGCCCTGACAGGGTTGATGCATTCACCATTGACCGGCCGATCGTTCGGCGGTCCGCCCGGGCAGCGCAGCCCGGCACCACGGGCAACGCGGCCCGATATTGATAGGAGCCAACATGACAGAGACCCTGGCGGGCATCCGAGCCCACCTCGACGAGGCCCTTGTGGAGGACCACGAAAACGGCGTCTTCCGCGCCAAGCGCAGCATCTTCACCGACGCCGACCTTTTCGAACTTGAGATGAAGCACATTTTCGAAGGCAACTGGGTGTACCTGGCGCACGACAGCCAGATCCCGAACGTGGGCGACTACTTCACCACCCACATTGGCCGCCAGCCCATCATCATCTCCCGCGACAAGCAGGGCGGGCTCAATGCCCTGATCAATGCCTGCAGCCACCGCGGCGCGATGCTGTGCCGCCGCAAGACCGACAACCGCACCACGTTCACCTGCCCGTTCCACGGCTGGACCTTCAACAACACCGGCAAACTCCTCAAGGTCAAGGATCCCCGCGACGCCGGCTACCCGGAACAGTTCAACAAAGACGGCTCCCACGACCTCACGAAGGTGGCCAGGTTCGAGAGCTACCGCGGATTCCTTTTCGGCAGCATCAACCCCGATGTGAAGCCGCTCGAAGAGCACCTGGGCGAATCCACCAAGATCATCGACATGATCGTCGACCAGTCCCCCGAGGGCCTCGAAGTCCTGCGCGGCGCGTCCACCTATACGTACGACGGCAACTGGAAGCTGCAGGCGGAGAACGGCGCAGACGGCTACCACGTCTCCGCGACGCACTGGAACTACGCAGCCACGACCGCCCGCCGGACCACCGGGGAGTCGGCAAACGAAACCAAGAACATGGACGCTGGCGGCTGGGCGAAACAGAAGGGCGGCTACTACTCCTTCGACCACGGCCACCTGCTGCTCTGGACGGAGTGGCTGGACCCCAGCAACCGCCCCCTCTTCGACCGCAGGGACGAACTCGTCGAGAAGTACGGCGTGGAAAAGGCCGACTGGATGATCAACATCTCCCGCAACCTGTGCCTCTACCCGAACGTCTACTTGATGGACCAGTTCGGTTCGCAGATCCGGCACTTCCGCCCCATCTCCGTCGACAAGACCGAAGTGACCATCTACTGCATAGCGCCCAAGGGCGAGAGCGACGAGGCCCGGTCCAACCGCATCCGCCAGTACGAGGACTTCTTCAATGCCTCCGGCATGGCCACTCCCGATGACCTCGAGGAGTTCCGTTCCTGCCAGAAGACGTACATGGCCACCGCCGCCCCGTGGAACGACCTCAGCCGCGGCGTGATGCACCAGATTATCGGCCCCGATGCCAACGCCGACGCCATCGGCCTCAAACCCATTTCCAGCGGTGCCAAAACCGAAGACGAAGGTCTCTACCCCATTCAGCACGGCTACTGGGTGGAGACGATGCGCAAAGCGGCAGCCGCCGAAGAAGCAGCCGCGGCCGCCGCACAGAACTAGGCCCGCAAGGAGCCCGAGGAGAATCCCCATGACACAAATCATCGAATCCGACCCGCAGGACGCAACGGCTTTCGCGCCGGCGGGCCCGGCAACCCTGGAAGAAATCCGAGCTTTCCTCTACCGCGAGGCGCGCTTCCTGGACGACCGCGACTTTGACCGCTGGCTGGACTGCTACCACCCGGAAGCCGAGTTCTGGATGCCGGCATGGGCCGACGACGACCAGCTCACCGGCGATCCCCAGCGCGAAATTTCACTGATCTACTACGCCAACCGGGGAGGCCTGGAGGACCGCGTCTTCCGCATCAAAACCGACCGCTCCAGCGCGACCAGCCTGCCGGAACCACGTACGGGACACAACATCACGAACGTGGAGATCGTCGAGGCCCGCGGCAGCGAGGTTGATGTCCGCTTCAACTGGTTCACGTTGTACTACCGCTACCAGAACATCGACCCCTACTTCGGAACGTCGTTCTACACCATCGACTACGCCGGCACACAGCCCGTCATCACCAGGAAAAAGGTCGTCCTCAAGAACGACTACATCCACCACATCGTGGATATCTACCACATCTAATTTTCGGAAAGACTGGAGTCGAGCCCCATGACCTATCAGATTGCCCTCAGCTTCGAGGACGGCGTCACCCGCTTCGTCACCGCGAACCGCAACGAAACCGTCGCCGACGCGGCGTACAAATCCCGCATCAATATCCCCTTCGACTGCCGCGACGGTGCCTGCGGCACCTGCAAAGCGTTTTGCGAGTCGGGAAAGTACGACGGCGGCGACTACATCGATGAGGCCCTCACCGAGGACGAAGCCGAGAAGGGCTTCTGCCTCCCCTGCCAAATGGTTCCGGAAACCGACCTGGTCCTGCAGATCGCCGGTACCTCGGAAATGGCCAAGGCCGGCGCCACGACGTTCGAGGGCACCGTCAGCGAATTGAACTGGTTCGCGGACAACACCGCCGCCCTCACGCTTACCCTGGCAAACCGCGCCGATCTGAAGTACCTCCCGGGCCAGTACATGAATTTCGCGGTCCCCGGCACCGACGCCGCACGGTCCTATTCATTCAGCAGCGGCCCCGCCGCTGCTGAGTTGCGATTCCTCATCCGCACAGCACCTGACGGCGCCATGACCACCTACCTGAAGGAGCGTGCCGCCGTCGGCGATACCATCCCGCTGACCGGCCCCATGGGCAGCTTCTTCCTGCGGGACATCAAGCGGCCGGTGCTGATGCTGGCCGGCGGTACCGGGATAGCGCCGCTGCTGTCGATGCTCGAGAATATCGCCGCCAACGTGGACGAGGCGCCCGCCCATCCCGTGCACCTCGTCTACGGTGTCACGTTCGACAAGGACCTGGTGGAGCTGGAGAAGCTCGAGCATTACGCCGACGCCATCGAGAACTTCACCTTCACTACCTGCGTGGCGGATCCGGACAGCGCTGCAAAGAATAAGGGATACGTCACGCAATACATCACGCCAGCGCAACTGAATGACGGTGACGTCGACGTTTACCTGTGCGGACCGCCCGCCATGGTGGACGCCGTGCGCAAGTACTGGGACACGCAGGGCATCACCCCCACGAACTTCTACTACGAGCGCTTCGCCGTCGGCAGCACCGCGGCAGCGGCGCCGGCTCTCTCCGGGGCCGTCGCTTGAGGACGAACGGTGCCCGGACGATCAGCCCGGGCCGGTTCGCCGGCAAAGTGGTGGTGGTGACCGGAGCAGCACAGGGAATCGGGTACGCCGTTGCCTCGCGCGTCGCGGCAGAAGGTGCCGACGCCATCCTGGTGGACCGGGCCGAGCTTGTCTGTGAAGCCGCCGGGGAACTCGCGGCCGGTGGAGCGTCCGCATTCGCCATCACGGCCGATCTGGAAAACTACGACGGCGCCAGCGCCGCCATCGAGGCGGCCGTGGCCCGTCACGGCCGGATCGACGTCCTTATCAACAACGTGGGAGGCACCATCTGGGCCAAGCCCTTCGAACACTACGAGCCCGAGCAGATCAGCCAGGAAATACAGCGGTCGCTGTTTCCGACGCTCTGGACCTGCCGGGCCGTCCTCCCCCACATGATCAGCCAGCAGGGCGGCGTCATCGTCAACGTCGCCTCCGTCGCTACGCGCGGGGTGAACCGCGTTCCCTACGCGGCGGCCAAGGGCGGGGTGAAAGCCATCACGGCGGCCCTGGCCCTCGAAGCGGCCCCGCATGGCATCCGCGTGGTGGCCACGGCTCCGGGAGGGACGGAAGCACCGCCCCGCCGCGTCGTACGCGGGCCGCAGCCCGAAGGCGCCAACGAAAAGGCCTGGTACCAGCAGATTGTTGACCAGACCATCGATTCGTCGCTGATGAAGCGGTACGGGACCCTCGACGAGCAGGCCGGTCCCATCGCGTTCCTTGCCTCGGACGAGGCCTCCTACATCACCGGCAGCGTCCTCGCGGTTGCCGGTGGCGACCTGGGCTGAGATTCCGCCACCGCCGGCATTGCCAGTCCGAATTACCACCCTGATTGACCCCGCTCTGCCGCAATGACGCGGCCCAGGCCCCTGGAGCCAAAATGAACGCACTCGCCGCATCCACGGATGCCACCCGCAAGAAAACCGTCCGGTGGGTGATGGCCGTTGCCGCCGCTGCCCTGCTCTTTGACGGCTATGACCTTGTGGTCTATGGAACCGTCGTGTCGTCGCTGTTACGCGACCCCAGCCAGATTGGCGCCCTCGATGCCGCCCAGGCCGGCGTCCTGGGGAGCTACGCCCTGCTGGGCGTGATGGTGGGCGCCCTCACCGCCGGAGCCGTCGGGGATTTCCTCGGCCGGCGGAAGCTGATGCTCATCAACATCGTCTGGTTTTCGCTGGGCATGGCTCTCACCGCCATGGCTACCAGCGTCCAGGCCTTTGGACTCCTCCGGTTCCTGACCGGGATCGGCGTCGGCGCCCTCGTCGCGACGGCCGGAGCGGTTGTCGCCGAATTCGCCCCTGCCGGCAGGCGCAATTTCTACAACGCGCTGGTGTATTCGGGGGTGCCCGCCGGAGGCTTGCTGGCCTCCCTGCTGGCCATCGTGCTGGGCGGGGTGACGGACTGGCGTGGCCTGTTCATGATCGGCGCCCTTCCGCTGGTGATCCTGTTCCCGCTGGCGTACCTCAAACTGCCGGAGTCACCGAGGTGGCTCCTGGCACGCGGCCGCACAGCAGAGGCGCACGTACTGTCCGTGAAGACGGGTGTTCCGCTCGAAGACGGCAAGGCTGCCAGCGGCACGGGCGCGGGGGTTGTCGCACTGCCGCCGGCGGCAGTCAACAAAGCCGGCCGGCCGCTGACCGGTTTCGCCGCCCTCGCCACCGGCAACTACCGCACACCAACCGTGCTGCTCGGACTGATGAGCTTCTGCGGCCTGCTGCTGACCTACGGGCTGAACACGTGGCTGCCCGAAATTATGGGCCAGCACGGTTATGGCAAAACCTACTCACTCACATTCCTCCTGGCGCTCAACGCCGGAGCCGTGGTCGGCGGGCTGCTCGCCTCACGGTCGGCGGACTGGTTTGGTCCCCGCGCCGTGGTGGCAACAACGTTCGTTATCGCGGCGGTTTCCCTGGTCCTGCTGACGTTCGACTTCCCGCTCCCGGTGCTGCTGATCGCCGTGGCCTTTGCCGGCGTGGGCAGCCTGGGCACCCAAGTCCTGATCTACGGGTTCGTTTCGAACTACTACCCGACCCCGGCACGCGCGGCCGGCGTCGCATGGTGCGCCGGGTTCGGCCGCCTGGGCGGCATCCTTGGACCCCTTGTCGGTGGTTTCCTGATCAGCGCCAAGGCACCGAGCAGCGTGGCATTCGTGGTCTTCGCCGCCGTCGCACTGGCCGGCGGTGTCGTCACCTTCTTCGTCCGCCGGCACCCCAGCACGGCCGAACCGGTCCAGCCAGGCAGCGGGGAAGTGCTTGCACCAGCGGCCCAGGCGGGGTGACCGACAGCGGGGCCGGCGGGAACTGCGGGGCCGGCGGGAACTGCGACCCACTTCACACTGCCGGCGCTCTCCCCCGTAAGGTTGGACACGATGTTTGACAACGAAGCCGGACACTTGGCAGGACGCACGGCGGCGACTCGACAGCTGGCGGAGCTGCTCCAGGCCGCCCGCTCGGGAACGCCCACGGTCGGCGTCATCCGCGGCAGCCAGGGGATGGGCAAAACCGCCCTGGTGGACTCCTTTCTGCGGCTGGAGAACACCGCCGGCAACCCGCCGTTGATTCTCCGTGCGGCCGGCGCCGCATGGGAGCGGACCACAGACTTCGGGGTGGTCCAGCAGTTACTCTCCGGGGTTACCGGGCCTGTCGCTCCCCCAGCGGCGGAAGCTCCGGCGGAAGTTCCGGCGGAACCAGCGCCGGCAACCGGCCCTGGCGCCGCCGACGGTCCGGCGAATTACGGGAAGCTGCTGCTTGCCACGATTGACCGATTCACCGCGGAGAAAAGTGAGGTGCTGGTCCTATGGATCGATGACCTCCACTGGGCAGACCTGCCCTCCCTGAAAGCCCTGCTTTTCGCGCTGCGCCGAGCGGGGACCAAGGCGCTGTTGACCCTAGTTGCCGCAGATATGACCGTCAGCGGGCTGGACGCGGGCGTCGAGGGGCTTCTTAGTTTTCCGGGCGCCCAGACCATTAAGCTGGGCCCGCTCACGCCGGGTGACGTGCAGTCGATGGCACGCCGAACGCCCGGATCCGCGGACACGGAACTGCCGCTGCCGGCAGCACGGATCCTGGCCGAGCACACGGGCGGCCGCCCGGGACTTATCCAGCCGCTGCTGGAGCAGTATCCGGCATCGGTCTGGTCCACGGGTCAGCGGGTCCTTCCGGTGCCCTCGGAGCTTCGGGCATTTGTCCGAACTGCGCTGGCACAGCTGCCACCGGCCGCAGCCGCGCTCACCGAGGCGGCGGCAGTGCTGGGAGCCCGTCCCCGGCTGGCGCTGGCGGCGGAACTGTCCGGTGTTTCGGACGCTGTTGCTGCCGTCGACGCTGCCGTGGCTGCAGGTCTCCTGGCACTTTCGACGGCGGGGGCGGACACCCTTCTCGAGTTCCCGCTTCCGGCGGTGCGGGCCGCCATTTATCAAAACCTCGGACCCGGCCGACAGACGGCATCACATGCCGCGGCCGCACGCCTGACGGCGATTGGAGCCGGACAGTTGGGGCACCGGGCCGCTGCTGCACTGTTGCCGGACGCTGCGCTTGCCCGCGAACTCGAAGGAGCGGCGACAGCCTACGCCGCCGAAGGTGCCTGGGGTTCCGCTGCCGATGCCTATGCCGAAGCCGCACGGCTTAGCCCGGACTGTCTGGAACGTGAGTCGCTCCTGATCATGGCAGTCGACGCCATGGTCGGGGCCGGTCAGCTCCCCCGCGCCGTGACAGCCGTGGAGACCCTCGCGCCGAGCCCACGCAGCGACGCGGTCCGCGGGTACCTCGCCGTCCTCCGCGGCCGCCCCATGCAGGCCGACGCAATGCTCCGCAAGGCCTGGACTTCGGTCGACCCGGCCACCGACCCCGGGACGGCCGGCCAGATCTGCCAGCGCCAGGTGCTCCACGCCCTGGCCCGCTTCAACGCCAGGGACCTCGTGACGTGGGCTGTCCGGGCCAGGCTCACGGCTCCCCCGGACAGCCCGCCAGCCTTCGAGGCGCAAGCCATCGAAGGGCTCGGACTCGGCGCCATGGGTCGGTACGCTGAAGCAGAAGCGAGTTACGAGTCCGCGGATCAGCCGCCCGAGAACAGCGCCCAGTACCAGCGAATCCATATGGGCAGAGGGTGGCTGCACCTGGCCATGGACCGGCTGGATGAGGCCCGGACCGACCTGGCCGGCGCTGTTCCCACAGAGTTTGGCCGCGGTTCCCACCGCATTGCCCTCTGGACCCAGGCCTGGCTTGCCAGGACAGATTTTGCGTTGGGCGCCTGGGACGGCGCGCTGAGAACGGTAGAGAACGCCGTGGCCTTGCAGGAGGAGTCCGGAATAGAGCTGCTCAGCCCCCTGCTGCATTGGAGCGGCGCACAAATTCATGCGCTCCGCGGCAACTGGGACGCCGCCGCCCACCATCTGGAGCGGGCCGCCGCCGCCGCCGACAGCTACCCGATCATGGTCCTGCCGCACTGCCTCGCCCAGGCGCAGGTCGCGGAAGTCAGGGCAGACTATGAAGGCGTCATCCGCGCGCTCCAGCCTGTCGCCAGAATGGACCGCAGCAGCGGCATTGACGAACCCGGCTTCTGGCCATGGCAGGACCATTACGCCAACGCTTTGGTCATGGTGGGACAACTGGAAGAAGCAGACGCGTTCCTGCGCCCGCACGAGCGGCTGGCCGGGCAGCGCCGGCATCAGTCAACCATGGCGCGGCTGGCGTCCGTCCGGGGAAGAATCCAGGCGGCCTCCGGAGAATTCGACGCCGCCCGCATCACCTTCCTGGACGCTCTCACCCGGCTGGAGAACCTGCCGATGCCTTATGCACGGGCCCGGATAATGTTCGTGTACGGCCAGTCCTTCCGCCGGGCCGGGAAACGGCGCGAGGCGGCCGGGATGCTGATCCAGGCACGCGACCTGTTCGCGGTGCTGGGCGCGGCGGCCTATACCGACCGGTGCGAGCGTGAACTGCGTGCCAGCGGGGTCAGCACCGAGGAGAACCGGCGCCATTCCGCGCCGGCTCCTGCAACGGCTGAGGCCGCAACGCGCTTCGGTGAGCTGACGGATCAGGAACAGGCGGTTGCGGCGCTGGTCGCTTCGGGCCTGACCAACAAGAACACCGCAGCGGAACTCTATGTGTCCGTCAAGACCGTGCAGTACCACCTCACGCGGATCTACCGGAAGCTCCACATCTGCTCACGTTCAGAGCTGGCCGCTGCCTATCTCGAACGGGGCCCGAGCCCCGGGCAGGGCAAAAAGTGACACCCCGGGACCGCGACGGTGCAGCCTTCCTGCACTGCACTACTAAGCCGCAACCGCCGAAAAAGCTGATGCACGCCGGCGCCGGATTCGGAGCCGGGCCACCAACGTCGCGGCGAGCAACGCCGTCGTAAGTTCCAACCCGATGACCCCCAGCGACATGGCCGCTGAGTGGCCCCCCGGTCCTGTCGCGGCCGCGACTGACGGTGCGTGGTTGTGGCCGGCGGCACCGGCGCCCAGGAACAGGAAGGCGTGCAGGAGGGCCATCGCCAGCGCACCGGCCATAACCCGTTGCAGGGCGCCGACGCGGAGGTGCCGCCAAATGTGCACGGTGCACGGGAGGCACACGGCAACCATGGCAACCATCAACGCATTCAGCCACAGTGCGTGCTGGTTCTCTGCCACCAGCCACACGTGGAAGAGGCAGGAGCCGGCCGTCACGGCGGCGCACATCCTGGCGTGGAGCATGGGGCCGGCCGACCGGCCCCACGCCCGAATCCGCGCCATGCCTTAGCTGCTACGCATGGCAGTGGCCGCCGGCCGGCTGGGCGGAGGCCGGGACGTCCAGCACGGGGCTGCGGTCAAAGAAGCCGTCCGGCCGCAGCTTGAAGCCCACGGTGTCCACCGGCATGATGGGCCAGTCCTCGGTCCGGGGGAAATGGGTCAGGCCGAAAGTGTGCCAGACCACGATGTCCTGGCCGTCGATGTCCCGGTCCTGCGCGACATAGGCCGGCAGCCCCGCTCCGCCGGCATGCTGGTTCACGAAATCGCCGGTGGGGTAGCGTTCGTCCTCGGCAAAGCGGGTCACCCAGAGGTCCTTGGTGGCGAATGCCGCCCGGCGGGCAATGGAGGATTGGGGATCCGCCAGCAGTGTGGGCTGGCCCTGGGCGTGGAGTTTGTAGCCCACGGCTTCGCCCAGCCGGTTCCGTGAGTCGGGGTTCGAGATGACCCAGGTCCGCCCGCTGCGGGCGTCGGCCTCGCGGACGCCGTCCGATTCGCGGCTGAGCACGGTCCGTTTCCGGGAGAAGGCGTTGCCGCGTTCGTTGCCCTCGCCCATCACCTGCCGGACCACGTCCTCTTCTTCCACGCGGTTAGTGAAGCCGTCGATGGCCATGTCCAGCCGGGCGCTGAAGAGGTGCTGGTGGTACGGGGCGCCCAGTCCCGGCGCCAGCTGGGAGATGTTGTCCGAGCCGCCTTCGGGGTAGGCGCTGGTAAACACGACGCCGGTGGCCTTGGCCTCGAACTCGATGGTGCCGTCGAGGTAGAGGTACCAGTAGAACCCGTAGTCGTAGTTCCCGATGGTGGTGAAGAACGAGATCACCAGGCGGCGGTTGCGCCGGGTGTACGTGATGCCGGACCAGAGGTCGCTGTGCTTGGCCAGGATGCCCCAGTCCTCCTCGTGCATGCAAATGCCGTTGCGGATCTCGCGCGGATTGCCGAAGGCATCACTGATAACCGGGCTGAGGTAGGTGATCTCCCCCAGGCAGTCGCATCCCAGTTCCAGGGAATTGGCGTACTGGCCCACGAGGTACTCGCCCGTGTCGAAGTAGTTCTGCCAGGAGCGGATCGGCGACGGGTCACCGTAGGGCACCACCATCTCGGCGATGGACGCCCGGTTGATGATCGGTCGCAGCCGGTCTCCGTCCTGGAAGGCGATGTTGTGCAGGACGACGCCTTCCCGGACGTCGAAGCCGACGTCGACGCTCCACTTCTCCCATTCCACGTGGTTCCCGTCGGTCACGGTGAAGCTGGGCCCTTCGGGCTGCGTGATGTTGATGGGCTTCTGCGTGGTCCGCAGCGGCCCGGTCAGCTCCGGATCGGTGTAGTTGCCGTGTTCGGCGGGAACAGGCACAACTCCTGTGTCCAGTACCCGGGTCACCGTCTTGCTGACCACGTCGACGTAGGCCACGAGCCCGTCGACGGGGTGTGCCCAGGCGCTGTCCTCCGGGAACTCCTGCACGAACGCCAGCCCGCGGAGGATGCGGCGGCCTCTCTCCTCGGGGTACTCGAAGACACCGGCAGACAGGGGTGCGACCCTGACCTTGCCGGCGTCCAGTCCGCGCGCGGCCAGCGCCTTGAGCCACCGCGCATCCGAAGCCAGCAGTTCCTCGACCACCTCGAACTCTTCCTCCAGGACCGGGAGCTCGCCCACGACGGCGGTGTCCAGCTCAACGGCGGAAACCACCGCCTTGGCCGTCACGGAGACCGTGACGTCCGCCGGGCGGCCCCCGTCGACGTCGTGGATGAACACACGGAAGCGGCGGTCTTCACCGTCCCTGGCGGCCTCGCGGGCCGGATCCAGCAGGCCCAGGTAGGCAATGCGCTTCTTCGGTCCCAGCAGGCCGGCAGCGAGCAGGACGCTCCGGACCTCGGCGATTTCGGCGCCCGTCGCCAGGCGGTACGGCGCAGCGGTGTCAGTAATTGGGGGCATCATGGCGGCCTTCTGTCCGGGACCTTTGCGGGTCGGATTTTTATTTTCTATAGTTGTAGAGAATACCGATCCGTAAGATGTGCCACAAGAGTCGGCCACGAAATATTTCCCGGGGAGCAGTTCCGTGCCAAAGATTGTTGATCATGATGAGCGCCGCCTGGAGCTCGTGGACGCGACGTGGAGGATCATTGCCCGGCTGGGCATCGAAGGTGCCACCATGCGCGAAATCGCCATCGAGGCAGGGTTCGCCAACGGCGCCCTCAAGCCCTATTTCCCCACCAAGGACGTCCTGCTGGCCTTCGCCTTCAACCATGTCTTCAACCGGACCAATGCGCGGGTGGCAGCGGTCACCGCCGGGAAATCTGGCCTACCGGCCCTGCGGGACTTCTGCCGCGAGGTGCTCCCGCTCGACGAGGAGCGCGTGAACGAGGCGCGGATCGTCATCCCTTTCTGGCAGAAGGCGGTCAATGACGAGGAGAAATCCGCAATCCACCGCGCCTCGATGGACCAGTGGCACCACATGATCCTCGGATACCTCGGCCAGGCCAGGATGAACGGCGACGTCACCACCCCGGTTCCGGATGACGCCATTGCCGGCCAACTGCTGAACATGCTGCTGGGCGCGCAGATTACCGCCGCACTTGCGCCTCCAGAGCTGACGGCGGAGGGGCCCGCGGCCGGCCAGCCACTCAGTGCGGCCCTCGTGGCCCAACTGGAGGGCTACCTTGGCCTGCTCAGCCCGGCCCGCTAATCTTTTTTCGCCGAGTGTCGAAAAAAGATGACACCGGCGGCCGCCGGCGCTAACCTGAAAGGACTGTGTCCCATGACACACCCCCAGGATTATGACGGCGTCAGGATCTGCAATGGCCTCAGCTACCACCCACCGAGCCTCGCAGGACGTCTGCACCAGCGTGGCAACCTCCTTTGACCACTGGAGGCACCTGGTCGCAGAGTCCTTCGTCCCGCTCGCGGCCCAGACGGGCGATCCGGACACCTTCAGCGGCCGTATGCGGTCCCGGCTGCTCGACCGCGTGTGCATCGTCGAGGTCACGGCGTCCAGCCACGAGGTCCACCGCACTCCCGCGCTGATTGCGCAGTCCGGCCAGCGCTACTTCAAACTCAACCTCCAGCTCCACGGAACCGGGCTCCTCATCCAGGACAACCGCGAAGCCGTGCTGCGTCCGGGTGACCTCGCGATCTATGACACCGACCGGCCGTACACGCTGGCGTTCGAGGAGCAGGCCCGCGTGATGGTGGTGATGTTCCCCTACGATGCCCTGTCACTGCCGCCGGAATGCGTGGGGCAGCTCTCGGCCGTGCGGATGGCCGCCGGCGGCAGCCTCACCGGCATCGTCGGGCCGTTCATTGCCCAGCTCGCGGAAAACCTGGACGTCCTGAACGGCCCCAGCGGTTCCCGGTTGACCACCAACGCCCTCGACCTCGTGTCCACGATGCTCCATGCAGAACTGTCCATGACTCCGGACCGGATGAAGCCGCAGGCGCTCCTCGCCACCTCCGTCCGCGAGTACATCGAGGCGAATCTCTCCGACCCCGTCCTCTCCCCCGCCTCCATCGCCGCGGCCCACTTCATCTCCACCCGCCATCTGCACAACGTCTTTCACGAATCGGGCGCCACCGTTTCCGGCTGGATCCGGAGCCAGCGGCTGGAACGGACCCGGCGGGACCTGCGGGATCCGCTGCATGCCGGGGACTCCGTGGGCACGGTCGCCGCCCGCTGGGGATTCCTGGATGCGGCGCACTTCAGCCGCACGTTCCGGGATGCCTTCGGCCAGTCCCCCAGCGACTGGCGCCGCGGCGCCTGAGAGGCCCCTGCATCGAGTGCGGCAACGACCGCGGCAACGACGGGAGGGCGCGGTTCCGGAAAGTCCGGAACCACACCCTCGCGTCGTCGTCCTGGCGCCCGGCTTCCGGCGCAGTGGTGTTCTAACCGACGGACTCCGCCATTCCGGCCCGGTTTCCGCCCCGGCCCAGGACCCGGACCTCCACCAGCAGTCCGGCCACAAACACCGCGGGGACGGCCGCCAGGAGCGCCACGGCGGTTTCGGCGCTGCCGCCAATGAGGGATGTGAAGTTGCTGACCACCAGGTAAAGCACCCAGGCCAGGAGGACGGTGGCCAGCACCGGCGCCACGAGCGTCTGCCAGTACTGCCCGGAGACCCGTTCGCGCCGGAAATACACGACGACGGCAAGGGAGGACAGCATGTACAGCACCAGCAGTGCCGCAACGGCCAGCCCGCTGAACCAGGAGAAGAGGGTCAGGACCGGGTCCAGGGCGAGCAGCGCGAAGGGCGCCACCAGCAGCAGGGCGATGCCGGTCTGGATCCGGGCTGCCACCGCCGGGGCCCGGTGCACATTGGTCCGTGCGACGATGCCGGGCAGGGAACCGCGGAGCGCCAGGGAATGCAGGTAGCGGTTGATGCCGTTATGGAAGGCGATGATGCCGGCCAGCAGGGACGTCACGAGCAGAATTCCGGTGGTGACCCCTGCCCACGGCCCGAACAGCTCCACCATGGGCGTGAGCACGAACGCCGTGGAGTCGCCGGACTCCAGGGCCGCCCCCGCCGCCCCGACGACCTGCGACGGGCCGTAATAGCTGACCAGCATCCAGGAAATGAAGGAGAAAAAGACGGCGATGACGCCCACGGACAGGTAGGTGGCCCGGGCCACGGTCCGCTGGGCGTCCTTGGCCTCGGCCGAATAGATGGCGGTGGATTCGAAGCCGAACATGGAAGCCACCGCGAACATGATGGCCACGCCGGGGGCGCCGCTGGCGATCGCCTCGGGTGAGAAAGACGCGGCAATGCTGAGTCCTTCCGGTCCCCCGCCCCGGAACAGCACGGTCAGCCCGAACATCAGCAGGATCGCGACCTCCAGGCCAACGAGAACTGCCAGGACCCGGGCGCCGAGTTCGATGTTCAGTGAACCCAGGACCTGCACGCCGGCCATGGTCACCACAGCCAGCACCCACCAGGGGACGCTGATTCCGGCGCTGCCGAGAAGGCCGGAAAATGCCGCGCCATAGAGGCCGTACATGGCAGCCTGCACGGTGCTGTAGGCCAGCAGCGCCAGCCACGCGGCGCCGGCGCCGGTCTTCCGCCCGAACGCCGCCGTGACGTAGGCGTAGAAGGCGCCGTTGGCCTGGATCTTCCGGCTCATGGCCACGAAACCCACCGCGAAGATCACGATGACAATGCCGACCACCAGATAGGCGCCGGGCGCTCCGGGGCCATTGCCGAGCGCTGCCGCCAGCGGGGACGCCCCGACGATTCCGGTGAGGGGCGCCTGGGCGGACAGAACAAAGAACAGAATGCCCATGACACCGACGCTGCCGGCGCGCAGGGCAGTGGAGGGCTCGTGCCGGGGAGTGGTTTCTGCGGTCCGGGACTCGGAATTTGAAATACTCATTGGATCCTTCTTAACGGTCATGAGTGCTGGGTCAGTGGTGCCTGGCACCGTGCAAACCAGCATGGCAGCGGCCCCGTGTCCGGCTCTTGTCGATCAGTGACCGTTTGTTGTAGCTGAGCGCAGCGACGCCTTTTCCGCACCGCTCCGAATCTCCCGCTTTGAACGTTGCCGCCATCGTTCGCTCGTCGTCAAGAGTCGTTCCCGCAGAGACAAGCCACCGGGCTTCCGCCGGAGGACGCTTGTAGCAGCGTCTTCAGGCCGCAGGGCCGGACGGATCACCAGCTGCACCTTAACTACTCGAAGTGGAGTACCGATGGAAACCTACGATGCCCTTCTCGCCGCCATCACGCCGTCGTCCGGCCTGACCCGCACGATTCTCGACCCGGCCACGGGCGAACCCGTGGGGGAAGCACCGGTTCATGACGTTGCGGACCTGGAGCGCGCCATCACCGCCGCGGCGGCCGCGCAGCCGGCCTGGGCCGCGCTGGGTCACGACGCCCGCAGCGCTGCGCTGCTCAGGGCCGCCGACGCCGTCGACCGCTCCGCCGAGGAACTCGCCCGGCTGCTCTCCCGGGAGCAGGGCAAGCCATTGAACGGCCCCAACGCCCGCTTCGAAGTCGGCGCCTGCTCGGCCTGGCTCCGTGCCACGGCCGCCACCGGGCTGGAGCCGGAAACCGTGGTCGACGACGGCGAGACCCACGCCGTCGTCAGCTACCGCCCGATCGGTGTCGTCGGTGCGATCGGGCCGTGGAACTGGCCCATGATGATCAGCGTCTGGCAAATCGCCCCCGCCCTGCGGATGGGCAACGCCGTGGTGGTCAAACCCTCCGAATACACCCCGCTCAGCGTCCTGGCGCTGGTCAGCGTCCTGAACCAGGAACTGCCGGAGGGCCTGCTGTCCGTCGTGTCCGGCGGACGCGAGGTCGGCGCGCGTCTGGCCGAGCACCCCGCCATCGGAAAAATCATGTTCACCGGCTCCACCGCCACCGGCAAGGCGATCATCAAATCCTCCGCCGGCACCGTCAAACGGCTCACCCTCGAACTCGGCGGCAACGACGCCGGCATTGTCCTCCCCGACGCCGACCCGAAGTCGATCGCGGAAGGCCTGTTCTGGGGTGCCTTCATCAACACCGGGCAGACCTGCGCGGCCCTCAAGAGGCTGTACGTCCATGACGACATCTACGATGCGGTCTGCACGGAACTCGCCGCCGTCGCCGCGGTAATGCCGATGGGCGTCGGACTCGACGAGGTGAACGTCCTGGGCCCGCTGCAAAACAGGCAGCAGTTCGACATCGTGGCAGGGCTCGTCGATGCCGCCCGCGGCTCCGGCGCCCGGATCCTGCTGGGAGGCAACCCGGCGGCAGACCAGCCGGGCTACTTTTACCCCACCACGCTCGTGGCCGACATCGACAATGACAACCCCCTCGTCGCCGAGGAACAGTTCGGCCCGGCCCTGCCGATCATCCGCTACAGCACCGTCGATGAGGCAGTGGCCATGGCCAACGGCCTCGACGTCGGCCTGGGCGCCTCCGTCTGGTCAGCAGACCCGGCCGCGGCCCGTGCGGTGGCGGCCCGGGTCGAAGCGGGAACAGTGTGGATCAACAAACACGGGGCCGTGGACCCCCGCGTTCCCTTCGGCGGGGCCAAGCAGTCCGGCTACGGACTCGAGTTCGGCGTCGAGGGCCTCAAGGCCCTCGGTGTCCCGCAGGTGATCAACGGCTGAGACTGCAGCACCGGGGCTCCATGGTTGAGGGCCGGCGTCGATGGGCGCCGGCCCTCAACCATGAGACAGCAGGTCTCCCGGATGACACCGGGAGCCTTGCCGATGACCACGGCATCGGCGTTCCGTCGCAGCTCTCACTCATCGGCTATGACAACTCTTACCTGGTGCGCAACAGTACGGCGCCGGTGCGCTGAGCCCTGCGCCGGCCGGTCCCCTACCCACGGAGGTCGAGCGCGTCGAGGAGGCGCCTGACCGAGCCGCCGAGGTTCCACTCGGCCGCGAGACGTTCGAGTTCGGCACGCGAATCGCCGGCGACAGGGCGCAGCTGCGCGCCCGCCTCTTCCAGCGAAGGCAGCTCGAGGTCGCGAACGACGTTCACGACGGCGGGCGCGACCGCAAGGTAGTCCGCGGCCGCTGCAAGCTTCGACCGCACCGACGCTGACAGCCCGCTTCCGGCATCCGCCGCCGCGGCGAGCAGTCCGTCGAGGGTGCCGTACTCGCCAAGCAGGGACGCGGCGGTCTTCTCGCCGATGCCGGCGACGCCCGGCAGTCCGTCGGAGGTGTCGCCGCGGAGCGTCGCGTAGTCGGCGTATTGCCGTGGCAGCACGCGGTATTTGTCGACGACGACAGCGTCGGTGAGGACTTCGAGGTTCTTCATGCCGCGCGCGGTGTAGATCACCCGCACTTGGCGGGCGTCGTCGACGACCTGGAAGAGGTCGCGGTCCCCTGTCACGACGTCGACCGGTAGCCCGGCGTGGCTGGCGTAGGTGCCGACGACGTCGTCGGCCTCGTGTTCGGCGGCCCCCACGACGGCGATGCCGGCGAGCTCGAGCACCCGCCGGATCAACGGAATCTGCGCCTCGAGCGCGTCCGGCACGACCTCCACGTCGGGGGCACCCGCGACCACTTCGGCAACGCGGTGCGACTTGTAGCTGGGGATGAGGTCGACCCGCCATTGCGGACGCCAGTCGTCGTCCCAGCATGCAACGAGATGGGTCGCCTCGTAATCGGTGGTGAGCCGCGCGATCATGTCGAGAAGGCCGCGGACGGCGTTCACCGGCGTGCCGTCGGCGCGGCGGATCGTATCGGGCACGCCGTAGAAGGCGCGGAAGTAGAGCGACGCGGTGTCCAGCAGCATCAGGCGGTGGGGCATACCTGATCCTGACACGGCCGGGCACGTTCGCGCTGGACGGTCACTGTTCCGTGTCGTCGTCGACGGTCAGGACGTCATGCCATTTCCTGAGGACATCCGGGGAGCAACGTCCTACGATTCAGCCATGAAGCAAGAGACATGGAAGAAGTATTCCGAGTGGCCCCTCGTTGGTGCGGCCTTCCTTTTCCTGGCGGCGTATTCCATTCTGATCATCGCGGAACCGCCCGCCCCCTACGCGGACGCTCTGGTCATTGTCATCTGGTCAACATGGGCTGCCTTCGGCGTCGACTACGTCGTGAAACTGCTCCTCGCGCCCCAGCCGGGTCGATGGTTCATCCGCCACCCCTTTGAGTTGCTTATGGTGGTGCTTCCGGTGATGCGTCCATTGCGGCTACTGCGGCCCTTCACGTTGCGTCAAGTCATGGACCGGGCACCGGGCACTGCCATCAGGTCGCGTGTTATGGCCTACGTCATTGCATCCGCCATCATTCTCATCTACACCGTGGCCCTGAGCGTCCTCAGCTTCGAAAAGAGCGCCCAGAACGCGAATATCACCACGATGGGTGATTCCCTGTGGTGGGCGATGGTCACCATCACCACCATCGGCTACGGCGACTTTTATCCCGTCACCATACTGGGTCGTTGGGCTGCGGCCGCTCTGATGATCGGCGGCTTCGTCGTTCTGAGTATGGTCACCGCGACCGTGTCTTCCTGGCTGGTTGAAAGTGTGGCGGCCGCAACCGATGCCCGGGTGAGAGCGGACGAAACGGCAAGGAACGAGGAGCTCGCCCGGCTTACGGCGCAGGTCGAGAGGCTCCATCACCGGCTGGCCCTGGGCCAGCAGGAAACCGGACGTGGCCACACTGAGGACAAACCGGGCAAGGAGCCCGGGTAGGGGAAGCAATGCGCCGACCCTCGGGCGGTCTCGCCGGTGCGTTGACGATTAGGCGCTTCGGGGCCACAATCGCATTGTGACGGCGGTCGAGATACATGACCATGCAGCCATTTTGATGAGCACGGAGCCAAGGCGCCTTTGCGCGCTCAGCCGGGACCGGACCCAGGCACCCAGTGCCGGTGGCGGTTCCTGACGGAAGTGGGAGGTCGCCGATCATGGCCGAGACCAAAGTCAAGCACCCGAGCGTCGAGGAACGTCTTGCGAAGGGCAAAGGGTGCCGGGAACAGACTCCCGTCTCCAGCCACACGGGTTGGGTTCCCGCGCCCGACCGCCCCGATCCCGTCGCACTGCTCGAGGAACAGAACCTCACCCGGGAACAAGACCTGGTACCGGTGCGTCACGGCCGGATGCTGGTCTCACCGTTCACGTTTTACCGGGGTGCGGCCAAGATCATGGCAACCGATCTGAAGGACACCCCCCGGGCCGGCCTGGTGTCCCAACTGTGCGGTGACGCACACCTTTCCAATTTCGGCGTATTCGCCTCACCAGAGCGAACCCTGCTATTCGACCTCAACGATTTCGACGAGACACTGCCCGGGCCCTTCGAATACGACGTCAAACGCATGGCGGCGAGCTTCACCATTGCTGCGCGGAACAACGCATTCACCGCGGAAGAAACGCGCGACGTCACCCTCGCCGCCGTCCGGGCGTACCGCGAGGCGATGGCCGAGTTCGCGCAGATGGGTACCCTGGACATCTGGTATGCCCGCCTGTCCGAGGATCAGCTGATGGAAACGATCGACCTGGCCGTGGCAAGCCAGAAGGGGAAGGCCCTCAAGAAGGCTGCTGAAGGCTTGGGAAAGGCGGCCCGGCAGAACGTCGCTAAAGCGCACACCAGAGACAGCCTGCAGGCACTGTCCAAGCTCGCCGAGCGCGTTGACGGGAAGTACCAAATCGTCAGCCAGCCACCGATTGTCATACCCGTACGGGAACTGGCAGCCACGTACGGTATGTCTGGCGACGAGGTTCAGAAAGCGGTTCGTGAACAGCTCCGTTCCTACCGGGCCACACTGCCGGATGACAGGCGCCATCTCCTTGAGCACTTCGAAGTCATTGACGTCGCCCGCAAGGTCGTGGGCGTCGGCAGCGTCGGCACGCGGGCGTTCATCGCCTTGCTTCAGGGGCGGGATGAGCAGGATCCGCTGTTCCTGCAGGTCAAGGAGGCCACGAGGTCGGTGCTTGAGGACCATTTGCCGAAGAGCCGCTACAAGCAGCCGGGCGAGCGCGTTGTGCAGGGGCAGCGGATGATGCAGGCCGCGAGCGACATCTTCCTGGGGTGGACCAAAGGCGTGCAGGACAACCGGTACCTGTATTGGCGCCAACTGCGTGACATGAAGGGCTCAGCCGTTGTGGAAGGGATGAAGCCGCTCGGCATGTCGCTCTACGCCCACGTCTGCGGGTGGACCCTCGCCCGTGCCCACGCCCGGTCGGGCGACCCGATCGCGATCGCCGCCTATCTGGGCAAGAGCGATAAGTTCGACCGGTCCATCACCGACTTCTCCGGACGCTACGCCGACCAGAACGAACAGGACTACCAGGCTTTTGCCGACGCGGTCCGTTCCGGCCGGCTGGAGGCAACCGAGGCCATCTAGGCCTCCGGATTGTCAGCGGCCGGGCGGAAGCGGCGGGAGCTGGTCGTCCTTGCCGACGTTCTGTATGCCGGCCGGTGCGCCCGTCCGTTCGCGCGTCCTGGTGTTGTTGCGCCTGGTGATCAGCCACGTGATGAACCACAGCACGACGCCGATCACCATCAGCCCCCCGGCGATCTGGTACTGGATGACGGGCCGGCCGACCCACGGCCCGGCGAGGAAAGCACACAGCAGGGCCGCGACGAACGGCAGCTGCCCGGGCGAGGTGAAGAACACCTGGCGGTTCGGGTCCCGCTTGCCGCGGAGTACGAGGCAGGCCACATTCACCACGGTGAAAACACACAACAGCAGGAACGCCGTGGTGCCGGAGAGGTTCGCGACGACGTTGCTGTCCGGGTCGCTGGTGACGTACCAGATCAGCCCCAGCGCGAGGACAGTCGAGAAGGCGATGCCGGCCCACGGAGTACGGCGTTCCGGAAGCACCTTTCCCAGCGACCGCGGAAGGACGTTCTGGCGGGCCATGCCGTAGATCAGGCGGCTGGCCATCAACATGTTGATCAATGCGGTGTTGGCGACGGCGAAGACCGCCAGGAACGGAAAGACCTTGTCGATCGGGAAGTCCGGTGAGCCCTTGTGGACCACTTCGAGGAGCGCGGCGCCTTCTGCCTCCCTGATTCCCTCGAGTTCGGTCGGCGTGAGCACACTGACCACGGACACGGCCACCAGCATGTAAAGAATCACCGCGATGCCGAGACCGGTCAGCATGGTCCGCGGAAAGATCCGCTCGGGATTCTGGGTCTCTTCGACCATGTTCACCGAGTCCTCGAACCCAACCATCGCGAAGAACGCGATGGAGGTGGCCGCGGTGACTGCCAGGAACAGTCCTTTGTCCTGGGAGTCGGTGAAGACTGTGATCTCGTCGAAGTTCCCGCCTCCCTGGGCGATCACGGAGAAGCCGACGCCGATCACGATGCACAGGGCGGTCATCTCGACCAGGGTGAGCACCACGTTGAACTTCACGCTCTCGCCCACTCCCCGCAGGTTGATCGCCGCCAGCACCAACATGAAGCCCATCGCAACGGCAGTGACCGCACCCTGCCCGGGCATGCTCATCCAGCCGTTGATCACCAGGCCCCCGAAGAGGTTCTGGGCGAGTACGTTCGCGGATGTCGATGCACTGGTGATGCCGGAGCAGACGACGGCGAAGGCGACCAGGAAGGTCACGAAGTGGATCCCAAAGGCCTTGTGGGCGTAAAGCGCAGCACCGGCCGCCTGCGGATACTGCGTCACCAGCTCTAGGTAGGAGAACGCGGTCAACGTCGCGACGATGAACGCGAGCAGGAACGGCAGCCAGACGAGGCCACCGACCGTTCCGGCCATGGTTCCGGTGACGGCGTAGACACCGGCACCGAGGATGTCACCGACGATGAACAGCAGCAAGAGCTTGGGTCCCAGGACCCGCTTGAGCTCGGGTTGATCCCCTTCGGGAGTTGCATCGAACACTTTGTCTTCAGTTGTGCTCATGGTTGACCTCCCCTGCAGCTGCGCGGCTCCCCGGTGAGCCGCGCAGGACCCGACACTGATGCCTCACTCTGACCCCACCCAAGTCGCTTTGGCAACAACCAACGTCGAGTACCGCGGCGTCACGCCGGGAGCAGCCAGGAGTCTCCCGGCCGAGCGCTTACGGATCGGGCGCAACCGGAAGGTCCACCTGACCGGGCGGGAGGTCCCCCGGATCGGTCGGAGTGCCCCCCGGATCAGGCGCCGGGTCACCCCAAATGATTGTAGGTTGTGATGATCCCGTTGCCATGGTCGACTTCAACGCGATTACCGCCGCCCCAGGCATGCCATCCGACTGCCCGTGCCACACCTGCGTCGGATGAGTAGACACGGGTCCCGCACTTTGCCGCAAAGTCCTGCCCGTAGTGAAATTCCCCGGCAGCGCCGCTGAGTGGATTGATTCGGAGTCCAAACGGAGAAGACGGTTTCAGGACTTCCAAAGGCGCAAGCAACGTTCCCGCGGATGGACGCGCAAGTCCACGGGAGGCAACGGTCCTTTCTCGTGTACCGTCCGCTGCGATGGTTTCGACCTCGACCCGTTCGAAAGAGAGGATCCCGGCGGGGTCCGCCACCACCGGAACCGACCGTGCGGGCACCGCGGGCGGAGTCGCCGCATTTCCGGCCGTCCCAGCGGCCGACGTCGTGAATGCCATTCGGTTGGCGGAGACGGCCACGGCGGCCTCGGCCGTGGTGCGAACTGGAAGCCACGGCGCCAGGAGTCCGAGAACCACGAATACAACCACGGCCAGCAAGTCGGCGTGAGCCGTCCGTCGGGGCGGACACCCCGGCGGCCGGTCGAAGTCACCCTTGTCGTGGCGTTGGAACACAAGCTTTCCCACCCGAATCCTGGTACCGGCATTGGATTTCACTTTCTAGGCCGCCGCTAAGAAATGAGCGCCCAAAGAGGCAGCCAAGAGGGCACTGAGCCACACCTGCCCGGGATGGACTGATACCGGGAGTCGGCCAGCCCGACGCCCATCCATCCCGGTCCGGCGTCGGCCAGACCCTCCCTGACGAGGAACCGCTTAGCTCCTCGCGGTTGCGGTGACGTTTTCGAGGACGACGGCGAGGCCCTGGCCGACGCCGATGCAGATCGCGGCGACGCCCCAGCGTTCGCCGGAGGCCTGCAGGGACCGGGCCAGGGTGCCGAGGATGCGGCCGCCGGAGGCGCCCAGGGGGTGGCCCATGGCGATCGCGCCGCCGTGCCGGTTCACGAATCCGGGGTCGACGCCCCAGGCGTTGATGCAGGCCAGGGACTGCGCGGCGAAGGCCTCGTTGAGTTCGACGGCGCCGACCTGGTCCCAGCCGATGC